>NZ_JBBLYU010000002.1:0-300000 GCF_037911135.1 Phaeobacter sp. A36a-5a
GTATGCATCCTTGGCCGTGCAGGCGGAGAAGGTGCTGAAGCTCGATCCCTTTGTCGGGCATCTGTTTGTGTTCCGGGGCCGTCGGGGTGATCTGATCAAAATCATTTGGTGGGATGGCCAAGGCGCGTGTTTGTTCTCGAAGCGCCTGGAACGCGGCAAGTTTGTGTGACCTGCCACCAAGGAAGGCAAAGTGTCCCTCTCGCCTGCGCAACTGGCGATGCTTCTGGAGGGCATCGACTGGCGCACGCCGGGTAGAACCTAGAGACCTTTGCGCGCAGGTTAGGATTCCTTACGCAAATCCAATGGTGTAGGCTGCAGCCATGATGGCCGAAGCGATGACATTGCCGGAAGATTACGGAGAGCTCAAAGAGTTCACGACCCAGCTTCTTGCCGAGATCAAAGCCCAGGCCATGCTGATTGAGAAGCTTCTCCACCAGGTCGCGGGGCAAAAGGCCTGGCGCTAAGGATCGACCTCAGAACAGACCAAGCAGCTCATGTTGGCGCTTGAGGCAAGCGAAGTGGCCGAGGCCGCGATGACGGCCAAGATGAAGCCTCCCCAAATGAGCCCAAGGACAAACCAAAGCGCCGTCCGATCCCGGACCACATCCCACGCAATAACATCGAACTCTTGCCGCCAAAAGATCACTGCACATGCGGCGGTGCATTGCGCCAGATCGGCGAGGACGTGACCGAAGAACTGGAATATGTGCCGGGACGGTTCGTCGTGAACAAGATCACCCGCCGGCGCTTTGCCTGCAAACGCTGCGAGCAGTTCACCCAGGCTATCCTTCCATCTCGCCCCATCGAACGCGGTCGCCCAGGGCCCGGGTTGCTGGCGCATGTCTTGGTCAGCAAATATGCCGACCACTTACCGCTGTATCGCCAGAGCCAAATCTTCGAACGCGATGGACTTGATCTCGACCGTTCCACCTTGGCGGACTGGGTTGGCAAAACGACAACGCTTTTGGCCCCACTGGCAGATGCCATCGGCAAGCACGCCTTGAAGGGCAAGGCCATCTTCACCGACGATACACCCGTCAACATGCTCGCACCCGGAACGGGCAAGACCAAGACCGGACGCCTTTGGGTCTATGGCCGTGATGAACGGCCATGGGGCAGCGATGCGCCTCCCGCTGCTTGGTATCAGTTCTCCGAAGACCGGCGCGGGGCGCACCCGAAGGATCATCTCAGCAAATACAAAGGCTGGATGCACGCCGATGGTTATGCTGGGTATGAGGAGCTTTATCGCGACCACGGCATCAAAGAGGTCGTCTGCATGGCCCACATCCGGCGCAAGTTCGTGGATGTTCATCGATCTCAGGGCTCAAGCATCGCCGAAGAAGCGATCCTGCGGATCAGCCAGCTCTACGCCGTTGAGAAAGAGGCGCGCGGTTCACCGCCAGATCAGCGTGTTGCCATCCGGCAGGCCAAGGCCACACCTGTCTTCGATGACCTGCAGGATTGGCTGGGTAGGCAACTCACGATCATATCGGGCAAATCCCCGCTCGCTCAGGCGATCCGATATGCGCTGACGCGCACGCGGCGGCTCAGGCCTTACTTGGCCAATGGTATCCTAGATACTCGACAACAACACAGCCGAACGCGCCATGCGGGCTATCGCTTTGGGCCGCAAAAACTACCTCTTCGTCGGTTCACCCGCCGGTGGCCGCGCCGCTGCCGTGGCATACACGCTCATAGAAACGGCAAAACTCAACGGCGTTGATCCCCAAACCTGGCTCGCTGACACCATCGCGCGCATCCCCGACTACAAGATCACCCGCGTGAACGACCTGCTGCCTTGGGTAAACGGAAAGGTTATCTCATGACTGCTGAACGTCCTGCACTTGGTCTGCGTCAGGCTTCTTTGTCTTTGACCGAATACGACCCCAGATGGGCTGAATTGTTTGCCAAAGAAGCCGCGTTGATCGCACAGGCTCTGCCAGATGTGCAATTTGATATCGACCATATCGGCAGCACCTCAGTACCCGGTCTGACAGCAAAACCCATCTTGGACATTGCCATGCGCTCAACCCACGAAGAGCAGATTGCGACCGCTCTTACGAAGTTGGGTTACATCGACAGAGGCATTCGAAGCGGGCGGCTGTCTATCCGGCTGCGAGATGGTGACATCAGAACCCACAATCTGCACCTGTACCATCCCGACGATGCCGATTGCCGCGATCAAATCGCCTTCCGTGACGCGCTACGAGGCAACCCAATACTCCGGCATCAATACGAACACCTTAAACAGACGCTTGTCGAAGAACTCGGTGACTGAGCTACTCCCCGAAAATCGGACACTGACGTAAGCTACAATTTGCTGTCTGTTGATCTTCGACGCAGAGGAGATCAGAGATGTCGAAACGGAAGAACCATTCGCCTAAGTTCAAGGCCAAGGTCGCGCTTGAGGCTTTGAAGGGCGAGCGGACTGTCGCTGAGCTGGCAAGCCAATTTGGCGTTCATCCGACAATGATCCATAGCTGGAAGCGGGCGCTCCTGGAGGGCGCGTCCGGCGTATTCGAGCGTGGCGGCAAGAGAACCCCGGAGATTGATGAAGAGCAGGTCAAAGAATTGCACGCCAAGATCGGGGAGCTGGCCGTTGCCAACGATTTTTTGTCACGAAAGCTCAAACCCTGGATCGGCAAGTGAGGCGGAAAATGATCGGACCTGCCAATGCCAATGCCAATGCCAATCTGCCCATTGGCAAGCAATGCAAGCTGCTGTCGATCCCGCGGTCTTCGTTTTATTATCAGCCCAAGGGCGAGACGGTGCTGAACCTGGCGCTAATGCGCCTGATCGGCGAGCAGTTTCTGGAAACGCCGTTCTTCGGTGTTCGGCAGATGACTTGGCATCTTCGCAACGAAGGCCTTCTGGTGAACGCGAAACGGATCAGACGGTTGATGCGGCTCATGGGCTTGATGCCGATCTGCCAAAAGCCCAACACCCGCTGCCTGACAGTACATGCAAAGCATGTGCGAGAGGGGGCAAGGCGGCGAAGGGCCACAAGACGTATCCCTACTTGTTGCGAGGGTTGCGCGTCGACCGGCCCAACCAGGTCTGGGCCGCAGACATCACCTGCCAGCCAATGCGACGGGGCTTCTTGTATCTGGTAGCGATCATGGACTGGCATACCCGCAAGGTTCTGGCCTGGCGCATCTCGAACACGCTGGAAGCCGACTTCTGTGTCGAGGCTCTGAATGAGGCGATCCACCGCTTCGGCCCGCCAGAGATCATGAACACCGACCAGGGGAGCCAATTCACGTCCTTTGCCTGGACAGATCGTCTGCGCCGCTCCGGCGTGCGCATCTCGATGGATGGCAAGGGTCGGTTCCTCGACAATATCTTTGTCGAACGGCTCTGGCGCAGCCTGAAATACGAGTGCGTCTACTTGCACGCATGGGAAACAGGATCAGAAGCAAAGGTGGGCGTCGGCAAGTGGGTCGAATTCTACAACCGCAAACGCCCCCATTCCGCCCTTGGTGGCAAACCTCCGGCCGTGGTTTATTGGCTGAGAAAAGACGAAACCCAAACAGGTCAGCAGGAGCAGAGAGTAGCTTAAGTTACGCCGAAAGCTGTCCAACGATTGGGGAGTAGCTCACATTCAATACTGAAAGATGACCTTCAGAAAATTTCAGAAAATTTCAGCACCAGTTTCAGGACATCTGACCTCAGCGACCTGATGATGATTGTGCAAGGTTCATAAAGACAGGGCCTGCTGCCAATCATCAAAGCGAGGAACTCACTATGTCTACCCTTTTGACAATTAACGTAAAAAATCTTGAGCCGGCAACACAGGGCTTCTTCTTTTTCCAAGAGCCGGCAAACTATACTGGCGGTGCAACGGTGTATTCGAACAGTCTCTTTGCAGAGAACCTTGCCAACTATGGTTCGTCTGGCTCAATCCTGACCTTTCAGGTTGATCTGCAGTATTATGCGGGCATTCAGGAGGCCCATTCTGCGCCGGCCGTTGGCCAGTCCTCAGGCTATTCGTCTGCGAGCCGTGCGATCGATCTTGCGCCTGCTGGTGGCGGCGCTGCCAATGACTCCACGACCGCCAGCGTAAGCCCCGCACTTGGCCTATCGACACCGACGAACGAGGCCGGCGTACAGCCTGGCGCATTCCGGATCAACACACCGAGCTTCTCTTCACCGCCCTTCTACAACGTCGGCTCCGCGGTATCTGTAAACGGGGGGATCGTCTTGTCGAACTTCGTTCAGGCAAATCCACAGTCGCACGTCGATTGCGAGCCGATCCTGAAATACTACGTTGCGACAGGGACCTACACGCCTGGCACGGTGATGGATTTCACCGCTGCGTCAAAAACCTCGGCACTGTGTGATTTCACTGGGGGCTACACTGTGATTGACGTGGAGCTGGCAGCTAATGGGGATTGGAACATCACCAGCCGGACCTAGGCTGATCTTTCTTTGTCCCTGGTGGAACTTCGGAGCAGTTTAGGCTGGGCCGTAGAATGGACTGCACTCATGCCGTACACGCTGACCATAGTAATCAGGAACCTGTCTCAATCTAAAATGCAGTTCTATGCGTTTCAGCACCCTGCAAATTACCAGAGTTCAGGAAGTGTACTTCAGTCGTCATCGGCCAGCTTGGCTACGGGTGCAGTCCTCCCCTACAAATCATCTGGGTCCACGCTTCAGTTTCAATTTGAACGACAACCTTATGTGGCCGCATTTAGCAATCAAGCTAAACTCGCCATGCTTGTGAAGCCGCAACCTTATGAAAATGCTTCTCAAACGTCCGTTGTTGCCAAATGGCCAATTGCTCTGACGCCAAAAGACCAGACCAAGCAGGTGCCCAATAATACTCAGTTGACGGTCGGGTCGCTCGGTTTATCCATGCCGGCCTACGCGTCAGGCATCCCTGAAGGGAACTTTGGTATCCAGATACCAAGCTACACTCCCACTGGTGGTTTGAAGCTCCACTGCGGCAATGGGATCAAGGTGAGAAACACGCAGGTCGTCTTGTCCAGCTACGTCACCCCCGCACCAGTCAGTCACATATTCTGCGCGCCAAAACCGAAATTCTACGTAAAGACAGGCAATCACCCCGTCGGATCACCCATTTCGTTTTCGGTCGCAGGGGCTGTTCTGTGCGATTTCACTCAGGGCTATTCCACCTGCAACGTGGACTATCAGTCAGACGGCACATTCACAGTCCACCGCCAATAACGACTTGTTGCGGGGCCTTGTTGGGCCCCGGGAAACACTTCGCCGTATGGCGATCTCCCTCAAATCTATGGCGAATAAGGAATTTAGATATGACACTTCTTAAACGACTTGCTGCCACCCTCGTGCTGTTGGTTGCCTTGCCTGCCCTTGCGCATGCTGCATGCACAGCAACCAATAATACCGAATATTCTGCCGCCATTGCCCATGGCCACGCATACACGAAGCACTCAGCCGAATTTGTACATGGAAAGGTAATCGATGGCTTGGCATTCCCCGATCCGACGATTGCCAATGCGGATGAATTCGCAACATTCCTTCTGGGGATTATGAACGCTCCGACGGAGTCCAAGCCCTTGGCCAACAGTCGCTATGCATACTGGCATACGCCCACCGGTACGGTCATCATCACAAATGATAATGCCAACGACTGCGGCACCGCGTTTCGTCCATTGACCGGCAAGACCTACTACGACAACCTAAGTTGAGTTCAGTCCTAAATCCATGCCGCCTCTCCGATTTGAGGAGGGCGGCAGATTTAATGAGGAAAGCGCAATGCCTGACAAATCTCCAAACACGTTGACCGCAACAGAGTGCATGGCTTTGGCTAACTGTCTGAATCATATGATTTCACAGACAGAAACGGACGAATTTTCTACCCTTGTAGGTATTGACAAGGAAAGCGCGAAGTCCCTGATGATCAAGCTAAAAACTATGATCGCAAACTGACCAGAAGCTCGTGAACATTGCCCCTACCAGGGCAATGTTGCTCAACCTCTTTCAGGCCAACCAAAATCCACTGAAATATCAACTTGGCCGCCACCTGTTCGGGTTATGGCAGCCTTATTGTTGGGATCTTCGGCCTCCGCCAAGGAGCGCAGCCATTTGCGGTCAGTCTCAACCCCTTCGGAGGTCATTTGAACCGCGAGGCGCGCAACCCTGGGTGCGGCGACACTGGTGCCGCCCATGCGGGTCAAGCTGCCGCTGTTGGATCCCGCGCTCAATACGCCGGTCAAGACCGGACTGTCATCCGCAAGTGCCGCCGCATCCGGTCCCAGTCGGTTTGCCTTTTTCTTCCCCCGAGAAGGGGTAATCGGCCCTGCAGCGGAATAGTCTGACAGCAAGCGATTACTCTGGGTGAAGCCGGCAACCACCAGCGGTGTTTTCCCGCAGGCATAACCGTTCAACGTGCCGGCGCGCCGGATTGGGCTGGTTGTTCCCGCCGGATCCACCGGAAGGGGCGCGCCGAGTGCATTATAATAGACATAGTCAGCGTTGTTAAAATACCCTTGCCGACCACCGGGCAGAAAACCGGGCAAGGTTTCGTCACGCTCTATCCAGATTTGAACGTCGTCACTGCTGTTCATATCGCAGGACGTAATATCGACCCGCCAACGGCCAGCTCGGGCTAAGTCTATAGCAGATTGATGCGCAGTAGGATTGATACTGAAGGTTATCACCCCGCGACGTGTATGCCCCCCGTCGAACCGATACGTCAGGCGTGCGACCTCCTGGCCTTGCTCGTCAACCAGTCGCTGCCCGGTATTGCCGGATACATAAACTGTCTTGCTCGCAGGGCCAGATGGAACCGTGACACGGACCCCCACAAGCCGGGGCGGCGGATTGGTTGCGTGGTATGGCATCCACATCTGGAGATGGCTTGACGTTCGGTCATCCGGCTGAGCAACAAAATCCAGTTTCCACGATGGGTCCTTGGATTTGCTTTTCGCATTCTGAAGATTCAGGTCTGCATGAATACGACTAAGGTTACCATTACCCGCCGGTAGCACAATCTGGCGTGTTTGATTTGCATCGGGCTTCTTTGCTTGTGGCCCGAAATACCGGTCAATCACGCGGTCAATACCGCTGGTTCCATCGTGAGGCCCCGCGAAATTCCCATAGCTGAAGTTGAATATGACAGGAGGTTTACTTTTGTCAGGCAGCCGGAACCGCGCCGCCTGATTGCACAGGCGCTTGAGCGCTAGTTTAAAGCTGGGCAGCGTATTCTGTCCGGTAGAATCCTCAGTAACCCGGGAGGGCAACAACGCGCAGATAATTGGCCGGTTACTCGGGGCATTGCTCATCGAATATCCAGCGGCCAGCGCCATCACATGCGTGCCATGCGAACGACGCAAGGCGACGGCGGAGAGTGCTTTGCTACGCGCATTTACCAAACCTACCGCTGCATAAAATGCAGGCTCATCCAACAAGCCGTTGGTCGTACATTCCTGCAAGAGGGCGTCGATTTGGGCTTTACTATAGCTGCGTCCCGACGCCCCCACCCGAGAGAGCTGTTCAGGAGACGCTGACAGGATTGTTGCAAACTCCACCCGCGACGACACCAGGCCATCTCGAAACAGGTTATGGGCGAAGGCAATCGCATCGTCGATGACGGCTGTGATGACCGTTCCTTCGGGCACCTCAATGATCTTACGACGATTGCTGTCGTCATCATTTGTATCAACGTCAGACAGATCAGAGTCCGTAACAGTTGTTCCCAACGTCAAACCTATCACTGAATAATCGGCGGCGTGACGGTTGAACGCATCTAACAGCGGTTTGCGGGCAAAAATTGAAACGAATTGCGTTTCTTCGACCGTATCACGATCATCTGCATCATAATCAGCTGGGATGACCAGGTCGTCCGGGAACCGGCTTTGCGCACGCTCTTCAAACTCGCGGATACTAATATCTTGCAACTCAACAAGGGCGGACCACCAAGGTTGAGACGCCGCTGATGTAACGTGAATAAGTGGACGTGACAATCGATAGTCAGCAACGTCAGACAGCAGATCCTGCGAATGAAATGTTTCCCAATGCAATGGCATGATTATTGCTCCTTTTTCGGCAAGGCATTGGAGTTATAAGGTAAAATCCTGCCACTCGGCCTGCGCCTTCTTCCACAGCCATGTCAGGACCGGAGAAGCCATGTCCGGTGTCGTCGGGTGACGCTCGCTGGTGGCCCAAGGGTTGCGTTTTTTGCCCGCCTTTTTCGTTTGGCGATCTTCGCGTGCCAGATACAGCGCGTGCCAATCAAAGTCCTCCGCAGCATTGAACGCGGGGCCATTGAAACAGGCACTAGTCAGCTCATTTGCCTCTGGGTCACATACCGCGTGCAGATAGTCCGCTAACGTGAGCCCCAGCATTGCCCCTGCGGCACTATCAACTGGAAAGTGAACGCCTGCGACAGTTCGGTTCGTGGCAATCCGGGATGCCAAACGCATGAACATTTCGCCCCAGACGCCGTCTTTGTGATATTGCTCCGAGTTGGAGGCCCGCAGCAGTTTCCATAGGAGGCGCGCAGTCACGAAGGATTCCGTGGCATGGCCACTCGGCAAAGAGCCGTGAGTGGGCGTTGGGATTATTGGTTGAACCTGTGGCGAAAACTCTATCGGGCGTTTGGCGGAAATACTGTATTTCAAACGCATGCCACAATAGTTGGTGAACCCTAGTGCTGCAGACATCAATTCCAGCGTAAATGGGGTTCTTGCGGGATCCATAAAGGAAATCGACGCCAAAAAAGGCGTAATTGCGCTGGTCTGCGAAAGGATCTCCGCCGCCCGATCGCCGCGCAGGTCAGCATAGGCTGTGAGATAGGCCATCTGTTCCTTGAACTGATCAATCGTCGGGGCTGTGATTTGGACCAGGAGGCTATCTGCTTGAGGCGAACGACCCGCTGGCCGAGTATCCCGCCGCCAAAGGTTGGCGATAGCCGTCTCATCCATGGCATCCGAAAATGCAACCCGCGATCCTAGTTCGGACAAGTATAGGCTGGCCCGGACATCTGCCGACAACCGCGCCAGATTGCGCGGATCATGGGGACTACCCGGAGTAATGTGGGGATTCAGATCTAAGGGCGCACCGACAATACCATCGCGCGTCGTCAACAAAGCCTCAGCTGCGACCGTGCTCCCAGAGGTTCCAAAGCTATTAAAGCTGTTGAAGCTATTAAAACTATTGAAGCTGTTAAAACTATTCTCGGGCGAACCTTTGGCATTGAAGGGCAATTCAACTTTCCTTTGATAAATCATAGGGTGCTAGTGATAAATACCCGATCAGGAAGAGATCAGATGATATGTCACGGCTTTAAATTGATTGGGGCAAGGCTCGTATGAAGAAGTATGCTTAAATGACGCCACTCTATTGGCTGCGCGTACCCTGCCGTTCTCACACTGACCGACGTTCACACCCCCCTGCTGCCTCAAAAATTACCGGAAACCACCACTGGCGACCGATGCGACCCCTGTGCGCCAAGGCGCAGTAGCCACCACCTTAGGGTGTTCCTGGAAAAATGAAACAAAATAAAGTTGTACGCCTTGTCATCGCGCCATGGTGCCGTCAGAACGGCAGATCTGCTGGAGATTGTGCCTAGCTTTCGGGAATCCCGAGGTCCTTCAGTGTTTCCGCAAAACGTAGACCGACTTGATAAGAGGAACTGGGAGACCGCCTGAGCCACCCGTCGACAGTCAGATTAGGCTGCACTCTCAGCAGTTCCCTGGTAGTTTTACGTGCGTCGCTCTCACGTCCCAAGCGCAATTGTGCTACAGCTTTAATCCGCAAGGTAGAGGCATGTGACCGGTTCAGTCGAAGCGAAGCGTCCGCCAGTTCAATGGTACGGGGCAAATTATCAGCGGCGAGGCTCGCCCCGGCAGAAAGCGCCAGGAACATAAAGCGGTGCGGGTCGAGTGGGGCAAGATGCATGGCCAGTTCGGTGTCGCTGACCGCCAGATCTCCCTGTCCTTGAAACGCATAGAGTGTACCCCGCAGCAGGCGTCCGTTTGCATCGTTCGGGTTCACTTCCAGCGCTGTATCGTATCGATCTTGTGCAAGCTCCAAATCTCTAAAGAGGTTGACCAAAACAGCACCTTCACTAATCAGCCCCAATGCGCATTCCGGATCAATTTCGAGCGCACGCGACGTATACTGTAGCGCACTCTGACCATCGTTTTCGGGAGTTTCTGTCCATCCTTGCTGCACCTGAAGAACATACCAGCGGGCCACCCAAGACAAAACCAATGGGTGATCCGGAGTTCGGTCCATCAACTCATCCAGCATCACTCGCGCCGCTTGGAAATCGGACTTGGATAACCGATGCATGAGAGCCACCGCACCCAGCAGAAGCGTCGAATTTTTCAACGATGTGATCGGCTGCAATCGTGATTTTCGTACTTCATTGAGGCTGATCGCTTTGCGAATACTCATCACAATCTCATCGATAACACCGAGATTGTTGATCCAACTTTCTAACGGCTTCAAGATCCGCTCTGACCACAAAATCTTGCCGGATGAAACATCGATCAATTCAAGAGTTACGATCACCCGTGAGCCATCGTCGTCGCAGACGCCGGACACTAAAAATTCTGCGTTGAACGTCTTTTTACAAAGCTCCAACGTCATGTTTTCGGTTCGGATTCCGAAAGTTGAAAGGCGTGAAATTACGTTGAGGTCGGTTGATTGGGATAATGCCGATATGATGTCGTCAACCAGCACATTGGCCAGAACAGGATCATGAGCGCTGCGATCGCGTGTTGTAAACGGTAGGACAGCCACCGTTGGCAATACATCGTCCAGATTGGTGCGCGCAGCAGGATAGTATGCCGATCCGTATCGGTGCACACGATACAAGCGAATACCATTGACCTCAGCCAGCTGATGTTGATCTCCCAGATCCTCGAACTCGCATTCTAGACTGAAGTGTAGCTGATCCCTCACCTCAACGGTGGCGTATTCCCACTCATCGCTCGTTTCTAGCAGCAATTTTGACAAGGCTGCTATCCGGCTTCTTTCAAGAGTATCGAGGGCGGTGCGAAGAACGCCAATTCCCAACGCACGTGCACTCCTGATCAAGGCACTGCTGCATCGAACTGCTTCGATTGGGGTTGCAAAGGTCAGAGTTGCACTGTTTCCATCAATTGCTTTTGCCCCGGTGGGCCGGTGCAGACGTACCACCGATTGTACCGCTTCATGCAGCGAGGTTTCGTCAGGCCCTCCCGCAGGTCGACATATGATCACCACAGTACGCTGGCGTGTCGCCTCCCATTCTATCAGGTCAGCGCTGATATGGTGAGGCAGAGTTTTCTGTGCAGTGCTGGCGGCAACAACGGATCGACTATCCAGCAGGTATCCTTGTTTTGGAATGGTGCGAAGCAACTTGCGATCACTATCCCCCAGCGATTTGCGAATTTCCGAGATGCATTGTGTAAGGCTGTCATCCGTCACACTCGTATTCGGCCAGACGGCAGCAAACAGTTCAGATTTCGTAATCACTGTACCCGATTGTTTGGCCAATACTGATAAGACCTGGCCAGACTGAGGCCGCAACGGTACCGTGTTTCCAGACGGGTCTAAGAGTTCATTGGAGACGGGATCATAGAAATGGTCTCCAATCTGAAGTTGGTTTCCGGCATCGGGATGCTTTACGGTATCGGTCATGAAGCCTAAGCTACCTATATATTTGATATTTTTTGCGCCCACGATCCCCGATTTTTCCACTCGTCAGCCGTCGGTTCTGATGGAAAATCCAGCGAAATTCTAAAAGCGACCAGAAAGCCTCACGCCTCACCCTTCAACATGCAAAAGTTACAATCATAAGAGCAACCCAGAATGTATCCGTCACGTTTCGATGGCGACCCGGGCGCTTGTCTCAGCCACACTCTCCAGTTGGGAACATAACACCAAGGCACGCGCGGCAGCCGCTTGAGCAATTTGAGGGCTCCGCGCTTGCCAAGCCCGAGGCCGACGACTACCACAAGGCCGCTCATCCCGACCATAGGCCCAAATGCGTGCTGTCGTTGTTTCGCTCGTGCCGGGTGTCGGCATCTTTACTGGCGTATCATCAGCGAAGTTGGCCTGACCGGCCGACACATGCCGCCCAATAGCATACGCCAGTGGTTCTATAAGAGCCGTGGACTTGCCGATCCAATCCGCCAGCGTCGAGCGATCAATGTCGATCCCGTCGGGCTCGAAGATGCCGCTCAGGCGGTACAGCGGCAGGTGACCCACGTATTTATTGACCAACACATGCGCTAGTAGGCCCGGACCGGGATGTCCGCGCTCAATGGCCCGCCAACTGATGCCGCAGCTTCTCGATCACGGTGATTTTGCCCTCTTTCGCCGATGGCGAGACGAACCGACCCTTCTCAAGCCGCTTGCTGAACAGGCATGCGCCCTGGCCATCCCACCAGATGATCTTGATCAGATCACCGCGCGGCCCACGAAAGACAAACAGATGCCCTGCAAACGGGTCCCGCTTTAGTGTTTGCCGGGACAGGGATCATGCACAAACGCCTCGAATGAGACGCGCCAAGGCTTTGGATCAATCCTCAATTGATGACCACCTGCGATGTCGATCTCAATCATGCTGTCGCCGGGGGTGCCATTGGACGTAAGCGTCGGGGGTTCTTCGGCAACAGGCCTGTCGACGATCTCAACTGGAAGAAAGCAAGGTGATGGGGCGGCCTGATCTTCGACGCCCTGCAGATCCGGCGCAAATTTAGCGTCACGCAACCACTTGTGGATCAGATTGGTGTTCATCGCGTACCGCCGCACGACCTGCGCTACCGATCCCCCCGGCGTCAGATCGACACCTCCTCCTCATCCGACCAGAAACGCTTCTGCCGACCGTTCTTACCCGCCGTATCTGCACTCAAGACGTCCACCATCGTTGGTGGACACTATCAACACATGCTATGAACCGTCAGAGCAGCGAGGCCGGAGTGAACCGCACCGGGTTTGCCGGAGGCTGATTTCAGTTAGTTACGCGGCAATGCCCTCAGTTTCCAGAGCGGTGTAGAAATTGGCCTCTGCTTCTGCCGGCGGGATGTTCCCAATGGGTTCGAGCAGGCGGCGGTTGTTGAACCAATCCACCCATTCGAGTGTTGCGTATTCCACCGCCTCGCAGTTGCGCCAAGGGCCGCGGCGGTGAATGACCTCAGCCTTGAACAAGCCGTTGATCGTCTCGGCCAGGGCATTGTCGTAACTGTCTCCGACGCTGCCGACAGAGGGCTCGATACCAGCTTCTCCCAACCGCTCTGTGTACTTGATCGACAGGTATTGGCTGCCGCGGTCGGAGTGGTGAACAAGCCCCATCGCCTTTGTCGGCCGCCGCTCGTGAACAGCCTGCTCCAGAGCATCGATAACGAACCCGGCATGCGCCGAGGTGCTGACACGCCAACCAACGATCTTGCGGGCATAGGCATCGATAACGAAGGCGACATAGGTGAACCCCTTCCAGGTGGCAACATAGGTGAAATCGCTGACCCAGAGCATGTTGGGCGCGGGCACACGGAACTGCCGGTTCACCTTGTCCAGCGGGCACGGGGCCCTTTTGTCGGGCACCGTGGTTTTGTGCGGCTTGCCCCGGATGATGCCTTGCATACCCATGCTCTTCATCAGCCGGGCGACCGTGCAGCGGGCAACAGTGAAACCCTCCCGCTGCAATTGCCGCCAGATCTTCCGCACGCCATAGACCCGCCAGTTCTCTTCGAAAATACGCAGGATCTCGGGCCGCAATGCCGCGTCACGCCGGGCACGGTCCGACAACCGGGCCGGATTGGCCCGCTTCGCCAGATGCTCGTAATACGTGGAAGGGGCAATCGGCAGGACAGTGCAGATCGGCTCGACCCCATGCTCACCGCGATGCATGTCGATAAATGACACCATCACTTCGACCGGCGGTCGAGCTCCGCCATCGCAAAATACGCCGATGCCTTGCGGAGGATCTCGTTCGCCTGGCGCAGTTCGCGGTTCTCCCGCTCAAGCGCCTTCATCCTGTCGGCGACATCAGTTGGAACACCCGCCCGCTTGCCGCTGTCGACTTCCGCCTTCTTCACCCACTCATTCAGCGTGTGCGCCGAACAGCCGATCTTCGCAGAGATCGACATGATTGCCTGCCAGCGGGAACTGTGCTGGCCCTGGTTGTCCAGCACCAGACGCACCGCACGCTCGCGGACCTCAGGAGAATACTTGTTTGTTGTCTTGCTCATTGTGACTTCATCCTACTCAGGAGTTGAAGCCTCCGGCAAACCCGGTGCGGTTCAGAGGCTTACCAAAATCCAAACGCAAACAGCGCACAGAACCCCGCCAAATGCAGGCACAGTCGCGTTGGGATCATCAGCCGTAAAAGCTTCACGAAAACGCAAAAACAAAACCGAAAAGCAAAGCGGCCCTAAAAAAACGACGGCGTTTCAGGTCTCCTGGGTCGGCTGTTTTCGGCAGAGATATCCAGAGCAGTCAGTGCTCTGACTGGATCTTTTACCTTTTATTATAATTGAATCGTTAGACATTCTACCAAGTTGCGCTGCCGCCGCGGCCTGCGAAATGCAGGGCCAAGGAGGCTTACGAAGCAAGTGGTCAAGGATTGCCAATGTCTATGTGTTGTTCTCTGTGCCAGGGTGCGCGTCTCAACAGATTCCTGGATCTGGGGCGCCAGCCGCTCGCCAACAAATACCCAAAACCGGATGAGTTCGACAGCGAGCGATATTTCCCGCTGGAGGTCTTCTTTTGCGAGACCTGCAAGAATGTTCAGCTTGGCGAGATGGTGCCACGTACCATCATGTTCGAGGATTATTACTATCTGAGTTCGGTCAATGGCGGGCTGGTTCGCCATTTCGAAGACCTTGCGGCCACCCTGAAGGATGCCGATTTCGTTGTTGATGTCGGATCAAACGATGGTGTTTTGTTGCGGCCGTTGAAGAGGCTTGGCGTTCGCGCGCTAGGCGTCGAACCTTCGGTGAACGTGTCCAAGATCGCAAATGACGAGGGGCTGGAGACGCTCTGTGCCTTTTTCGAGGAAACCTCGGCGAAACAGATCCTGGATCGCCACGGACCCGCCGATGTGATCGTCGCCAGCAGTGTGTTTACTCATCTTGATGCGCCGGATCAGTTCATCAGGGCAGCAGACATCCTACTTGCCGAGACCGGGAAGCTGGTGATCGAGGTGGAGTATATCCTCAACATGGTCACTCAGGTGCAGTTCGAGCGGTTCTATCTCGACCGGATTTTCTACTACTCGATCTCTTCGATGAAGGCGCTGTTTGGCAAACATGGCATGGTGATTGCCGGCGTCGAGCCGGTTGAGCAGCATGGCGGTTCGCTGCGCTTTACCCTGATGCGTGACACCGTGGGCATCGAAGCGCCAGACCTTGAGGACCTGATCGCGACCGAGCTCGAGGTCCTGAATTCCGATGCCTTGACCGATTTCGGTCAACGCTGCCGGGCCTTGACCGACAAGCTGGTATCGGGGCTCAGACGTTGGCAGCAAGAGGGGATAAAGGTGGCCGGCTATGGCGCTCCCGCACGGCTATCGACCATTACCAATTTTGGCGGCATCGATAGCGAATTGCTGCCCTTCACAATCGATGACAGCCCGCTGAAGCAGGGGCGCACTTCGCCCGGAGCGCATATTCCGGTTGTGGCTGCGTCGGAACTTGAGAGCTACCAGCCCCAGGTGCTGGTGGTCTTTGCCTATGAATATATCGACGACATTCGGAGAAAGACGGGTAACGCCTACGATTACTACATGCCTATTCCGCTTGTTGAACTCACAGCCTCCTGATTATTAGAATGGGGACCAAAATGTCTGAAGAAATTCAAAGAATTGTCGAACGCCTTGGTGCTCATGCCCATCGGTTTTCAGGAAAGACCGTCCTGCTTGCAGGCGGTGCCGGCTTCTTGGGGAAACATTTTCTAAAGGTGTTTCAGAAGCTGAACTGCGATGTTCTGAGCCAGCCCTGCCAGGTCATTTCGGTGGACAACTATATCACCGGGACCAAGAACCTGGATGAGAGCATTGAACGCGACCCCAGCATCACGCAGGTCTGGGCCGATGTGACCCATCCGCTACCGGTGCGCGAAGACATCGACTTTATCATTCATGGCGCGGGCATCGCGTCGCCAGTCTACTACATGCGCTATCCACTGGAGACGATCGAAAGCGCGGTTCATGGCACCCGTAACCTGCTGGATCTCGCGTCTCGCAACAAGAACCTCGAAGGTTTCTTGTTCTTCAGTTCCTCGGAAATCTACGGTGATCCTGATCCCCGAGCGGTACCGATCAAGGAAGACTACCACGGCAACGTCTCGACCGTTGGTCCGCGTGCCTGCTACGATGAATCGAAACGCCTCGGTGAAACACTCTGTACCATCTACAATGAGCATCATGGCGTTCCGACAAAGATCGTTCGCCCGTTCAACGTCTTTGGCCCGGGCATGGGCCACAATGATCGCCGCGTGATCCCGATGTTCACCTATCAGGCGCTGAACGGCCGCACGATTCCAGTGCATGGCACGGGGCTGCAAACACGTACGTTCTGCTACATCACTGATGCGATCTACGGTTTCCTGATGACGCTTCTTGAGGGCAAACGGGGAGAGGCCTACAATATCGGCAACCCCGACAATGAAATCTCTATGAACCAGCTTGCGGCAATGTATCCAAGGCTGGTACCGGGCGCGACCTTCACCACGATCGATTATCCGGACACATATCCGGCGGGTGAACCCAACCGGCGTTGCCCGGATATCACCAAGGCCTACGAGGCCTTTGGGTATAAGTCCGAAGTTGATGTAGAGGATGGTCTGAGCAGATTCATCGACTGGGCGCGGCTTGAGCACAGCTACATCGACTATGAACCTGAGACGGCAGTGAAACTGGCCGGTTAAGGCCTCATGACAACCTTGGGTTTGATCGGGCGAGGCGCTTGGGCCCGCACGATTGGCATGACACTGGATAGTCTGCCCGACGTGAACTGGCTGCCAATTACCGATCCCGGCCAACCTGTAGATGGCGTTGTCATCGCCAACAGAAGCAGGGATCACGTCACGTCGGCGCTGCCTTTTGTGGCAGCCGGCGTGCCGTGTTTCGTCGAAAAACCGCTGGCCACCTGCCTTGCGGACTTTGGTGAGCTGAAGGCCGCCGCTGATGCAGCGAAATGCCCGGTCTTTGCCGGGCACCTGCATCGGTTCAATCCAGCCGCCGAAGTCTTTTGTGCAACCCTGTCGCAGATTGGACCGGTCCAATCGGCTTCAGCCTACTGCGCCAACAACAAACCACGCGACGACACATCCGTGATCTGGGACTGGTTACCGCATCCTCTCTCTTTGGCCCGGCAGATTTTCACTAGCCCGGCAGACCATGCCAGGGCGAATAGTTTGCACGGTGGCAATCGTCCGCAGCATGTCAGGGCCGAGCTCTCCTATCAGGGAAGAAAGTTCACTCTGGAGGCCAGCTGGCGAGCATCGACGCCAGCCTTTTGCATCATCGCCAGGGGCCGCGACGCGACGCTGATCTTCGATGACAAGGCTGAGGAGAAGGTTGTACTAACGCGAGAGGGCACCAGTACACCGCTCGCCTATGGGCAGGAGCCACCGCTCACCCGCGAGCTGCGTGCCTTTGTCGATATGATCGGCGGGTGGCGCGAGAATGCCTCATCACTCAGCGCGGCAGAAGATGTCATGCGCAGCCTGGACGCGGTTGCCCGTTCCGTCAGCGAAAGGGGCGCCCGGGTGGCGATCAATTGGCCCGGCTAAGGTGGTGATAGATCTGCGTCAGGATCTCCTGAACGCGCCTGTCCACATGGCTGGTTTCCATGGCCAGCTCATGACGGGCGATCAAACCCGCCTCGCCCTGTGTCCGGAAATGATCGTTGGCCGCCTCTGCTATGGCTCTAGGGTTCTCCAGATCACTCGGCTCAAAATAGAACAGATGCTCCTGCAGCGGCGCCAGCGCAGGTAGTTCCCTGAGGCTGGCTGGCAGGATTGGAACACCGCCGGTGATCAGCGCATCAAATACCCGGATCGGCAGATCGTCGCGCGTTGGAATGATCCAATGGCTCATATGGGCTGCCCATTCATCCAGTCGGTCCAGCTCGGTTCGATTATGATACAGCCGTGTTGCGGGCCCGACATGTTTGAAATGCGTGTTCAACCCTTCCAGCATCGCGTTGCGTTCAGGGAATTGGGGATAGACGATATGACGCCCGAGAGGTTCCGGATCCCGAACAGAGGCCAGAAGGCGACCACGGTGCTCTGTCAAAAAGGACCGGGTCCATTGGATGACCGCAGCACTGATCGGTGCGCTCATCGCCGCCGTCATCTGGGCATAGGTCTCATTGTTATGCGGATGGCATGGGACGTAAAAGTCCGACAGAAGCGCAAAGTTCACGGATTCGGTAATCTGATGATGGTTGTCGAAATCCCAGATACACACATGTGCACGCGGCTGATTGGCAAACATGGCCGCATACTTATTCATACCGGCCTGAATAATGTCATTACTGTTCAGAATATAGATTGTGCCAGCGTCGAAGTGGGTAATGGATTTCAGGTCGACCAGCCCAATCTGATCCGTTTTCTCCGCCTTGCCGAAAATACCGGCGCTGAGAAGAACACTGGTCTGAGGGCGTAGCTTCATTCCTTGAGAGAAAGCGCTGCGGCGTGCTTCCTTTTGCTGGTTCCATTGTGCGATCTGTTTGTTTTGGGGCGATATATGCTGCGACGAAGGATCCTGGGTCTCTTGATAAGTATGTGCCACTGTTCAATCTCTCAAATAATTATCTCTACGCGCTGCCTTGCCGCCTCTGGTTGTACTTTTGCATGGCAGCATCCGCCGGCGCGTCGGTAAGGGGACCAAGACCAAAATAAGCCAATAATACTGAAAATTTCTCTAATCGGGCACTCCGCAGGCAGAATGAAGCAGTATGCCGGAACAGGTTCGGCGCTCCTCACCCGCAGGATATCTGCAATCAACCGCAGATAAAGATCGGCAATACCGCTGGGAGCAGCCCGGGGGCATTCACGGGCGGCAGCGTCACCCGGTCAAGCGGCCTCCAGGCCAATGCGCAAAGCCTCAAGCAGGCTGCTGGCCTCTCCCTCACTCAGGATCAGCGGCGGCGAAAGAATGACATTTGCGCCCGAAACCCGAACCAGGGCACCGGCCTCATAGCAGGCCTCCTGGACGGCCAAGGCCCTGCGCCCGTCAAGTGGCGCTCGTGTCTGGCGATCACTCACCAGTTCAATGGCCGTCATCAACCCATGCCCGCCACGCACATCTCCGACAATCTCGTAACGCTCCTTCAGCGCCAGACAGCCCTCGTAGAGCTGGGTGCCGCGGGCAGCAGCGGTCTCCGTCACCTTCAGCCGCTGCATTTCCGCCAGGCAGGCCAGCGCTGCGGCGGCGCCGACCGGATGGCCGGAATAGGTGTAGCCGTGGCCGATCTTGGCGTCCGGGTTATCCTCGAACACCTCGATCATCCGATCCCCCAGCATAACCGCGCCAAAGGGGAAGAACCCGTTGGTGATGGCCTTCGCGGTGCACATCATGTCGGGCTGAATGCCCCAGAGCCGGGCGCCGGACCAGGCGCCGGTGCGGCCATAGGCGGTGATCACCTCATCGGTGATCAGCAGGATACCATGGCGATTGCAGATCTCCTGAACCATCGGGGCAAATGACTTATGGGGCGGGATGACGCCTCCGGCGCCCAGAATGGGCTCCATGATCATCGCAGCGATCGTATTGGCCCCCTGAAACGCGATTTCATCTTCCAAAGCCGCGACGCAGAGCTGGGCAAGACGCTCGGGGTCGCTCTCATTGAATGGGTTGCGATATGTATAGGGCGCGGGGATATGAAAACAGCCCGGCAGCAATGGTTCATAGGCCGTACGGAAATTGGCGTTTCCGTTGACCGAGGCCCCGCCGATATGGGTGCCGTGATAGCCTTTCTTGAGGCTGAGGAACTTGGTGCGGCCCGCATCGCCGCGCAGTTTGTGATATTGCCGTGCCAGCCGCAGCGCAGTCTCGACGGAATCGGAACCGCCGGAGGTGAAAAAGGCCCGGCTCAGCCCGTCAGGGGCAAAGAACCGGCTCAGCTCATAGGACAGCTCGATCGCCGCATCGTTGGAGGTGCCGCGAAAGGTCGAATAATAGGGCAGCTTATCCAGTTGCGCGGCCATGGCGTCCTTTACCGGCTGGCAGGAATAGCCCAGGTTCACATTCCACAGACCGCCCACCCCATCAATGACCCGATGACCGTCGATATCCGTGATCGACACGCCTTCGGCCTCGGTGATGATCTTCGGGGGCTGGTTGATGCTGTCCTGCGGCGAGGTCATCGGATGCCACATCAGCCGACCGTTCTGTTCCTTGAGAAAGTTAGAATCTTTCATGATGCGATATCCGATACATGTATGTGTGACGGGGACGGTTCTAGCGCGGTTGCCCAGGCAGCCTGCACCGCTGCGGGAACCGCGCCGCCCCAATTGCGGGTGATCTCGCGGCTGGCGGATGTGAGTTCTGTCTTGATCAGCCGCTGCTGTTGCGGTGTGACCCGTGCGGCCACGCTGGCCACCGATACCGCTCCGACAAACAGCCCGGTCTGATCGTAGAGGGGCGCCGACAGGCTATGGATCTCCGCTTCGAAACTCCGGTCTGAGCAGGCAAATCCGCTGGTGCGTGCCGCCGCGACCAATTCGTGCAGCGCCTCAGCTGTTGTTGCGGTATGGGGTGTGAACCGATCCAGCCGGGCGAGGGCAGAGGTCATCAGGGCCTCCGGGCCAAAGGCCAGCGCGCATAGCCCCGACGCCGTCGCATGAAGCGGGAAGGTCGTGATGTCGATAATCGCCCGCGTGCCGTGCCGGGGGGATTCGCAGGACGCCAGCGCGTAGAGCGTCGTTCCCGAGAGCACTGACACATGCGCGGTCTCGCCGGTGACCTCGGCCAGCTGCGACAGCGCCAGCTGAGCGCCCATCTCACGGGGGACGGTGGCCTCCCGCACCTGCGCCAGCTGCAGGATAGCAGGCCCCAGGCGATAGTGTTTTGTCACTGGATTCTGTTCGACAAATCCAGCGGTTTCAAGGGCCTGGAGGTGGCGGTAGGTGGTCGCCTTGTCCCGTCCCGCGATCCGGCACAGCTGCGAAAGGCCGATCTCAGGCCGGTCGGTAGAGAAGTGCGACAAGAGCGCCAGCGTTTTGGTTGCAGAGGACATGCCTTCGGTCACCCTTCAAGCGAATTCAGAAAAAATTTGACACATGATGTTTAGCAAGGCAACCTTTTTTACGTAACGTCGGTTCGATATATGAACCGATGACAGGGAGGGAAACATGTCAAAGTTCAAGATTTCTGCCACTGCGCTTACCTTGGCCATGATGGCTGCTGCCGGTGCGGCATATGCCGAATACCCGGAGAAACCCGTTGAATTTGTGGTGCCATGGCCGCCCGGCGACCTGGAGGACGTCCTGACCCGTATGATCGCGGAGGATTTCTCGGCCGCCTATGATGTGCCCACTGCGGTTGTGAACAAACCCGGTGGTGGTGGCGGCCCGTTCCCCGGTGCGGTCGAGGTCGCCACTGCGCCTGCTGACGGCTATACGGTCGGATCCTTCATCATCGCCATTCCCGTGGTCGGCCCGCAGATCGGCATCCCGGAGCTGAGCCCGGATCCATTTGTACCGCTGGGCAATTTCCTGACCTACCCGTTCGTAATCGCTGCCGGGGCGAATGCGCCCTATGATGATATGGCCGGGCTGGCGGCCCATGCGGCGGAAAACGATGTGGTGCTCGGCCATTTTGGCGCTCCTCTGGTGCCGACGCAGGTCACATTGGGCCTGGCCAAGGAGATGGGGTTCTCCTACGCCTCCGACGCTGCCTTTGACGCCCTGGACTGCAACACGCTGGCCTCCGGGGATGTGGATGTGATCAACACCACGCTTCAGCTGATCCTGCCATGCCTAGCCAGTGTAAAGGTGCTTGCCTCCATCGGCGCCGAGCGGATCCCGCTGACACCAGATGCGCCCACCGTCGCAGAGCTGGCGCCAGACCTGAATGTCTCGTTGTGGAACGGGCTCTTTGTGCACAAGGACACGCCGCAGGACGTGCGCGATAAGATCATCGCTGTCGCGGAGCAGACGGTGATGTCGGAGCGCGCCCAGGCGCTGGCCGCAGAAACCGGTGCGGCGGTCTATTGGCAGCCCGCCGCTGAGGTGGCCACTCAGATCAAGGCCGATATCGAGACCATGGCCCGGATCGACGGTATGTTGAGCAACTAACGGATCTCGCAGGCTCGGCGGCGTCGATCGCCGGGCCTGCGCAGCTCTAGCAAGGGGGCGACCAATGTCGCGGGTCAAAACGCTTCAAGCCTTGTTCAAACGCTACCGAAGACCGGGGGATATCGTCTTTGCCTGGATTGTGCTGGTCGGTGCTCTCCTGCTCCTGTCGCAAATCTTCGAGCAGACCGTCTGGCGTAAAGGCAGCGCGCTTTTTGCTCAGCCTCGGTTCTGGCCAGCGGTGTCTCTTGGTGGCATGGCGGCTTTTGCCGCATTTCACCTGCTTGGCTCGGCGCTGTCCGAAAGGATCGAAGGACGCTGGCAGGAGGTCCTGCTCTGGATCGCCTCGCTGGAATATGCAGGGTGGTTCATCGCCTACGCAGCCGCGGTTCCCTATGCGGGCTACCTGCCGGCCACGGTGATATGCGCGGCCGCTCTGGCGCTGAGGGTGGGCTACCGGCGCCCCGCAACACTGGCGGTCGCGGCGCTTTCGGCGCTGCTGATCGTGGTGCTGTTCAAGACCTTGCTGAAGGTGAATCTGCCCGCAGGCCTCGCCTATGACTCCTTGCCCGACGGGCTACGCCAAATCATGCTGACCTATTTCTGATCGGGGCAACCAATGGAAAATCTCCTCGCCGGGGCCGAGATGCTGGCCCGCTGGGATGTGATCGTCGCGCTGTTGATCGGGTCAATCGGCGGCGTGATCATCGGGGCCATTCCGGGCGTCGGACCCGCAGTGGCGATCGCCATCCTGCTGCCGGCGACCTTTGCCTTCGAGCCTATCGTGGGATTGACGATGCTATTGGGGATCTACGGATCCTCGATGTATGGCGGGGCCATCCCTGCGGTCCTGATCAATACGCCGGGCACGGCGGTGAATGCGCTCACATCATATGACGGCTATCCGATGACGAAACAGGGGCAGGCCCATCGGGCGCTGTCGCTGGCCTATAGCGCGTCGTTCTGGGGGGGGATATTCGGCATCCTCTGCCTGATCCTGCTGTCACCGGTCCTGGCTCTCGTGGCTCCGATGTTCGGCTCCAGAGAGATCTTTCTTGCTGCACTTTTGGGGATCATCCTGGTCATCCTTGCCCACCGGGGCCAGATCTTTGCCGCCGGCGTTCTGGCGATGTTCGGCATCTTTCTACAGACCGTCGGCCTCGATGCGGTGACCTACACCCAGCGCTATACCTTCGGCCTCACCTTTCTCAGCTCTGGCGTGAACCTGATTGTTGTCGTGCTCGGCCTCTTTGCGCTGAGCCAGGCGTTTTTCCTGCTGACCGCCCCCGACAGCCAACCGGATGCAAAGCCGGTATCAGGGCGGATGGGGGCCGGCATCAGGGAGCTGATGCAGCACAAGCGGGTAGCAACCGTCGCCTCCTCCTGTGGCGTGATCCTGGGCATGATCCCCGGCACCGGCGAGTTCACCGCCCAATTCATGAGCTACACCTACGCCCAGAAAACCTCCAAGACGCCGGAGCTGTTTGGCAAGGGATCCCCCGAAGGTCTGATCGCCTCGGAGGCTGCCAATAACGCGGTTCCGGCTGCGGCGATGATCCCGCTTCTCGCGCTCGGCATCCCGGGAGAGGCGCTGACGGCCATGATGCTGTCGGTGTTCTATGTTCATAACGTCATCCCCGGCCCACAGCTGTTTCAGAACAATATCGACCTGGTCTATGGTCTCTATCTGGCGCTGATCCTGCTCAATGTGATCGTGCTCGCCTTCCTGATGGTCTCCACCAATCTGTTGACCCGGATCATTCGCATCCCAACCCGGTTTCTGGGGGTGATGATCCTTTTGCTGTCCTTTGTCGGCGTCTATTCGCTGCGAAATTCCCTGACGGACTGCATGATTTCGGCAGGGTTCGGGGTGGTTGGCCTGATCCTGAAACGTCTGAACCTGCCGATTGTCCCGATCATCCTGGGCATGGTTCTGGGCGGCATCATGGAGGTGAAGCTGCGTTCGGCCCTGCCGCGCCTCAAGACGCCGCTGGATATGATCGACCGCCCGATTTCCTTTCTCCTCTTCGTTCTGATCCTGATCGTTCTGGCCCTGCACCTGCGCGCGCTGATGCGTGAATGGCAGGCGCATCAGCCCGACGAAGACCACGATCTGCACGACAGCCAAACAAGGTAGCCCCATGGACCAAAGCAAGATCGACGCCCTTCGGTCACAACCGGTGCAGCCGGTTTCACATCTCATCGACGGTCGGCAGGTTGCGGCCTCTGATGGGGCGATGCTGGATGTGCTGTCGCCGATCGACGGGTGCGTGCTGACCCGGATCGCGCGGGGAACTGCGGCGGATATGGAGGCGGCCATCGCCTCCGCCCGCGCCGCCTTCGAGGATCGCCGCTGGGCCGGGCAGCCGCCCGCCGCCCGCAAGAAGGTTCTGACGAAATGGGCCGAGCTGATCGAGGCGCACGCGCTCGAACTCGCCGTTCTGGGCGTGCGCGACAATGGCACCGAAATCAATATGGCGCTCAAGGCCGAACCCGGATCAGCCGCCGCCACGATCCGCTACTACGCCGAGGCACTGGACAAGCTCTATGGCGAAATCGCGCCCACGGCGGGTGATGTGCTGGGCCTGATCCACAAGGATCCCGTCGGTGTGGTCGGCGCGATCATTCCGTGGAATTTTCCGCTGATGATTGGGGCTTGGAAACTGGGCCCGGCGCTTGCGATGGGAAATTCCGTGGTGCTGAAACCCGCTGAAACCGCCTCTCTCTCGCTGATGCGGGTGGCGGAACTGGCGCTTGAGGCGGGCCTGCCACCCGGCGTCCTGAACGTGATCACCGGCGAAGGCGCGGTGGTCGGCGAAACCCTCGGCCTTTCGATGGACGTCGACGTTCTGGTGTTCACCGGATCGGGGCAGACCGGGCGTCGGTTGCTGGATTATTCCGCCCGTTCAAACATGAAACGTGTCTATCTGGAGCTGGGCGGCAAATCTCCCAATATCGTCTTCGCCGATGCGCCGGATCTGGCAGAGGCCGCGAAGGTGACCGCCGCAGGTATCTTCCGCAACTCGGGTCAGGTCTGCGTCGCAGGCTCCCGCCTGCTGGTCGAGGCCTCGATCCACGACAGATTTGTGCAGGAGGTCGTGCGGGCAGCGGAGGCGATGCAGGTCGGCGACCCGCTTCGGCTGGAGACCCAGATCGGAGCGATCAATTCCGAAGCACAGCTGAAGCAGAACCTGACCTTCGTGGCCACGGCCCAGCAGGAAGGCGGGCAGATCGTCACCGGCGGGCAGCGTATTTTGTCGGAAACCGGCGGCTATTACATGGCGCCAACCATCGTCACTGATGTCACGCCAGAGGCGACATTGGCGCAGCAGGAGGTGTTTGGCCCAGTGCTTGCCGTGACCCCCTTCAAGACCGAGGACGACGCCGTGCGGATCGCCAATTCCACGGTCTACGGTCTCGCCGGTGCGGTGTGGACATCCGGGCTCAGCCGCGCCCATCGCATGGTGCAGCGTGTCCGAACCGGGGTGATGCATGTCAACACCTATGGCGGCGCGGATGGCACCGTCCCGCTTGGCGGGGTCGGGCAGTCCGGGAACGGGTCTGACAAATCGCTTCATGCCATCGAAAAATACATCAACCTGAAAACCGCATGGATCAAACTATGAAAGGTGGGGCAATGACCGAGAAAACCATTCTGGTGGTTGGCACCTATGACACCAAGGACGATGAGCTTGGTTTTCTGGCGAGTGTGATCGGCGATCAGGGGGGCAGGGTCCTGACCATGGATGTCTCGGTTCTGGGCGACCCATCGACGCCGACCGACTATTCCAAACACGACGTCGCCGAGGCCGGTGGCAGCTCGATCCGGGCGGCCATCGACAGCGGGGATGAAAACACCGCCATGCAGATCATGGCGCATGGTGCCAGCTTGCTGACGGCGCGGCTGCACCGGATGGCGGCTTTTGACGGGGTGATCGTCCTTGGCGGCACGATGGGCACCGATCTGGCGCTTGATGTCTGTTCGGCCTTGCCGCTTGGGGTGCCGAAATACATTGTCTCAACCGTTTCCTTCTCGCCGCTGATCCCGGCCGAAAGACTGGCGGCCGACACCCAGATGATCCTCTGGGCTGGTGGGCTTTACGGGCTGAATTCCGTCTGCAAGGCCTCGCTCAGCCAGGCCGCAGGCGCCGTTCTGGGCGCCGCGAGGGCCGCGCAGATTCCGGACCCGGATAAACCGCTGATCGGTATCATGTCCCTTGGCACATCGGCGCTGAAATACGTCATTCCGCTGAAACCGGCGCTTGAGGCACGTGGGTTTGAGGTTGCGGTCTTTCACGCCACCGGAATGGGAGGGCGCGCCTTTGAAAGCCTCGCAGAGCAGGGCGCCTTTGCCTGCGTGTTTGACTTCTGCACCCAGGAGCTTGGCAACCATATCCACGGATCGTCGATTTCCGCCGGTGCGGATCGCCTTACCAATGCCGGCGCCAGGGGGACGCCGCAGATTGCCGCCCCCGGCTGCTATGATCTGGTTGATGTGGTCGGCTGGCAGCCAATCGCCGAGAAATGGTCGGACCATCCGAAACATGCGCACAACCGGCTGCTGACCTCGATTGTCCTCAACACCGAGGAACGGCGCCAGGTCGCCCGCGCCCATTCGAAACAGCTGGCTGACGCCGGCGGTCCTGTGGCAATGATCCTGCCGGAGCGTGGACTCGGCGAATGGGACCGCGAAGGCGCCGACCTGCACGACAGCGCGGGGCTGGCGGCGTTTCTGGCGGAGCTTGAGGCGACATTGCCCGCGCATGTCTCCGTGCACCGCCTCGACAGCCATATCAACGACCGTGCCTTCGCCGATAAGGCGCTGGAGATTTTCGACCGCTGGTGCGCCGACGGCATTGTTTCGCCGTAACGCCTGCCGCCCGGATCCTGCGCTTGACTCGCCGTGTGCTTTTTACTTAACTTGATAAGCAATAAATCGCCAAGGTGCCCTGATGCCCCATTTCCAGATCGAATACTCCGCCAATCTAGAGGACGTGCTGGACATCTCTGCACTGTGCGAGGCGATCCGCGCAGAGGCGGCCGCGATCGACACCTTTCCCATTGCAGGGATCCGGGTGCGGGCGCTGCGCGTCGATCATGTGGCAATTGCCGATGGCAACCCGGACCATGGTTTCATCGACCTGTCCATCCGCCTGCGGGAGGGGCGCAGCGACACCGTAAAGCAAGACGCAACCGCCCGTATCTTTGCCGTGCTGCGCACCTTCGTGGCCCCGGCGATGGATCGCCATTCCATCGCCCTGTCAGCAGAGATGCGCGACATCAACGCAGCGCTTTCACCGAAATTCGGAAATATCCGTGATCATCTGGAGGACCCGGCATGAGCCAGCTCGACAGCCATATCCGCAAATTGGACAGCTATCTGGAGCGGTTCCGTGCCTCCGGGATCCAGAACCGGATTGCCGGCGCCGATGTGGCCGGCGGAGCAGGGGTGTTTCAGACCATCTCGCCGGTGGACAAAAGCGTGATCTGCGATGTTGCCCAGGGCTCAGCCGCAGATATCGACGCCGCCGCCCGCGCGGCGCAGCAGGCCTTTGCAGATTGGCGCGACCTGTCGGCCTCTGAACGCAGGAAGATCCTCGTTCGGATCGCCGAAGGCATCGAAGCCCGCGCCGAAGAAATCGCGCTCTGTGAATGCTGGGACACTGGCCAGGCCTATAAATTCATGTCCAAAGCGGCGCTGCGCGGAGCCGAGAATTTCCGGTATTTTGCCGATCAGGTTGTGCAGGCGCGCGATGGCCAGCATCTCAAATCCCCAACCCTGATGAATGTGACCACCCGTGTGCCTATCGGCCCGGTTGGGGTGATCACGCCGTGGAACACACCCTTCATGCTCTCGACCTGGAAAATTGCGCCGGCGCTAGCGGCGGGATGTACCGTCGTTCACAAACCCGCCGAAGCCTCACCGCTGACCGCTCGGCTGCTGGTCGAGATCGCCGAGGAGGCCGGACTGCCACCGGGTGTGCTGAACACTGTCAACGGGTTCGGCGATGAGGTGGGCAAGGCGCTGTGCGAACACCCGGCGATCCGGGCCATCGCCTTTGTCGGGGAATCGCGCACCGGCAGCCTGATCGTCAAACAGGGCGCCGATACGCTGAAGCGCAACCATCTTGAGCTGGGCGGCAAGAACCCCGTCATCGTGTTTGAGGATGCCGATCTTGAGCGCGCGCTCGATGCGGTGATCTTCATGATCTATTCGATCAATGGCGAACGCTGCACCTCCTCCTCCCGGCTTCTGGTCCAGGACAGCATCCGCGCCGACTTCGAAACCCGGCTGATCGAGCGCATCAACAATATCAGGGTTGGCCACCCCTTGGATCCCGCGACCGAGATCGGCCCGCTTGTCAGCGAGGAGCATTTCAACAAGGTCACCAGCTATTTCGGCATTGCCAAAGACGACGGCGCGACGATTGCCGCCGGCGGCGAGGTGCTGGGCAACGAGGGGTATTTCGTTCGCCCGACGCTGTTCACCGGTGCCCGCAACGATATGCGGATCGCGCAGGAGGAGATCTTTGGCCCGGTGCTGACCTCAATCCCCTTTGCGACCGAGGAGGAGGCGCTGGCGCTGGCCAATGACACCGCCTATGGGCTCACCGGATATCTCTGGACCAACGATCTGACGCGGGCGCTGCGCTTCACCGACAAGCTGGAAGCGGGCATGATCTGGGTGAACTCGGAGAATGTGCGCCATCTGCCCACGCCCTTTGGTGGCGTCAAAGCCTCCGGCATCGGTCGCGACGGCGGCGACTGGTCGTTTGAGTTCTACATGGAGCAAAAACACATCGGCTTTGCCACCGGCTCCCATAAGATCACCAAGCTAGGAGCGCTCTGATGCCTGTTCCCGCCCCAAATCTCTATCCCGATTTCAACACGATCCGGCTCAGCCACGTTTGCCTGAACGTCAAGGATCTGGCTGCCTCCAAGCGTTTCTACACCGAGATCCTCGGTCTTCAGGTCAGCGACGAGGACACACCGCGCGTCTACCTGCGCGCGATGGAGGAGCGCGGTCACCACTGCGTGATCCTGCAACAATCAGATCAGCCGGGCACGGTTGAGGTGATGGGGTTCAAGACCTTTGACGAGGAGGATCTGGACCGCGCCGACGCCTATTTCCGCAAGAAGGGACGGCCAACAGAATGGGTGCAGCGCCCGTATCAGGGGCGTACGCTGCTGACATCGGACAATATGGGGATCCCGCTGGAGTTCTACCACAAGATGGACCGGCTGGCGCCGATCCACCAGCAATACGCGCTCTATCGCGGTGTGAAACCTTTGCGGATCGACCACTTCAACTGCTTCAGCCATGACGTCGATGCCTCGGTCGCCTTCTATAGCGATTTCGGCTTTCGGGTGACGGAATATACCGAAGACGAAGACAGCAAGAAACTCTGGGCGGCCTGGTTGCATCGCAAAGGTGGCGTGCATGACATGGCCTTCACCAATGGCACCGGCCCGCGTATGCACCATGTGGCCTTCTGGGTGCCGAACCCGCTAAATATCATCGACCTGCTCGATCTGATGGCGACCACCGGCTATGTGACCAATATCGAACGCGGCCCCGGTCGACATGGCATTTCTAACGCCTTCTTCCTCTATATCCTCGATCCCGATGGCCACCGGATCGAAATCTACTGTTCCGATTATCAGACCGTCGATCCCGACCTTGAACCGATCAAATGGGATCTGAAGGATCCGCAGCGCCAGACGCTCTGGGGGGCGCCGGCCCCGGAAAGCTGGTTCAAACATGGCAGCCGTTTTGTCGGCGTCACGCCAAAGGACTCCGATCTGCAAGCCAGCCCGATCATCGCGCCATGAAGTTTGCAAGTTACAGCGCAGCCGGGCAGGCTTTCTACGGGGCCGCAACCGATGACGGGATGATCGCGCTTAGCCCGGACTTCCCGCAATGGCCGACCCTGCTGGATGTGGTGCGCGCGGGCGGGCTGGATCAGCTGATGGTCGCGGCCGAGGGCAGATCCGTCACCCACACAGATGTGCAGTACGACATGGTGCTGCCCAATGCGCGGCGGATCCTCTGTGTCGGCGTCAACTTCCCGGATCGCAATGCCGAATACAAAGACGGCAGCGAGCAGCCGAAATACATGTCGCTGTTCCCCCGCTTTGCCAGTGGCTTCACTGGCCACAATCGCCCGCTCATCCGCCCCCCCGAAAGCCACATGCTTGATTATGAGGGCGAGGTGGCGATTGTCATCGGCAAAGGCGGGCGGCGCATCGCACAGGCCGACGCCTATGACCATATCGCCGCGCTCACCATCTGCAACGAAGGCACCATCCGCGACTGGGTGCGCCACGCGAAATTCAACGTCACCCAGGGCAAGAACTGGGACAACTCCGGTGCCATCGGCCCCTGCCTGGTGCCGTTCCGGGACCCGGCGCAGCTGGATGACGCGCGCATCATCACCCGTGTGAACGGAGAGGTCAGGCAGGACGATGTCCTGTCGCGCATGATGCACCCGATCCGGCGGGAGATCGAATATATCTCCACCTTCATGACGCTTGAGCCGGGCGATATTATCGTGACCGGAACCCCCACCGGGTCCGGCGCACGGCTGGATCCGCCGCAGTTCCTGAAACCCGGCGATGTGGTTGAGATCGAGGTTTCCGGCATCGGCACGCTGCGCAACACGATCGAGGACGAAGCCCCATGACACCGCAGGATCACGCGAGGGCCGCAGAGGATCTCCTGCGGGCGGAGGCAACGGGACAGCAGATCGGCCTGCTCAGCAGACGCTATCCGCAGATGGATATGGACGATGCCTATGCGATCCAGAAGGCGATCTGCGAAGCCAAGCTGGCGCAGGGGCACAACGTCGTCGGCTGGAAAATCGGCCTCACCTCCAAGGCGATGCAATACGCGCTGAACATCGACATACCCGACAGCGGTATCCTGTTTGACGACATGGTGTTTTCACATGGCACGACAGTTCCCGCCGGTCGTTTCATCCAGCCGCGGATCGAGGCGGAGATCGCCTTTGTCATGAAACACGCCCTCAGTGGCGGCGATATTACCCGGGCTGCGGTGCTTGCCGCCACCGACTATGTGGCACCCGCGCTGGAGATCCTCGACACGCGCATCGCGCGCCAGGACAGGGAAACCGGCCAAAGCCGCAACGTATTCGACACCATCAGCGACAATGCGGCTAATGCAGGTGTCGTACTGGGACCGCAGCGCCACGCGGTCGACGCCTTTGATCTGCGCTGGGTCGGGGCAATCACCTCGCGCAATGGCGAGGTTGAGGAAACGGGGCTTGGTGCAGGCGTGCTTGATGATCCGGTCGAAAGCGTGGTCTGGCTGGCCCGCCGCATGGCACAATATGGCCAGCGCATCGAACCCGGTCAGATCGTCCTTTCCGGCAGCTTCATCCGCCCCGTCGAATGCCCCTCCGGCACTGCGATCAGGGCCGATTTCGGCCCCTTCGGCGCGGTGGAGATCACCTTCGCCTGAGACAACTTCACCTGTGCGATGCTTATGGCACTGCGACGGCGCCGCTTGTGAGAATGGGCTTGTTGTTTTTCAGATGCCGCGCCACCAACCGGCGTTGCTGTCTGCCACTGGGGACATGGCAGGCCGTGCGGCATGCGGCCTGCGGCGCAAGCAGCTCGGGAAACAGCAGGGTGACCTCTTCATAGGCCTCCGGCGTCAGCGCCTTCAGCGCTTCGGCACCGGTAAACAGGCTCTCGGTCGGGGCGCCCTCGGCAAAAATCACCTCATGCCTGTCGAACAACAGGTGGAAATACTCCACCGGCTCGCAGGTCTGCTCGATATCAATACCTGGCAGCTCGGTCAGCCGCACGGCGGCGACCAGCACATCGGCGTCGGCAAACATCCGTTCGCTGATCTTTGACGACACCAACATGCGATGCTGCCGAGACACCAGAAGATCGCGCATCGGCAGACCATGCCCCAGCGCCCCGGCGGTGATCCTGACCGGGCGCAGCTTGGGGTTGGCGCGCAGCGCATCCGCCGTCAGCGCGCGGCTCATCACCATACGCAGCGGCCGGTAGCTGCCATCAGCGACCAGCACGCGATCACCGGCGGTCAGGGAGTCGACAGCCACCCGACCCCGTTCGGTTTCGATCAGGGTGCCGCGGACAAAACAGGTGATCTCGGAATAATTCCAGCCCGTGGTGTGGCTCTGGTAACTGCCAAGCGTCGCACCAACGGTGAATTCAGAACCCGGGCCGGGGACAAAATACCAGCTGCCGCCGGTGTTGAAGAAATAGAAGGTCTCGACATGGGGGGTGCCGCCGGTGTCGGTGAAGGAGACGTCAATGGCGTAAGGCTCCCCTACAGATCCGCCGAAGGCGCCCCCGTTGATGCTGATGCTCTCGTTGCCGTCGGCACCGCCCTGATAGGCCCCGTCATCGTCATCCAGCGTCGCGGTATAGGATGTATTGTACTGGGCGTTGTAGCCAGCCGCGCTCCAATTGAAGGCTGTGACAGTATATTGTGGCATCTAGCTCTGCCCCTGCGATCCGCTATCGTCTTGCGACAGCGATTTGAACAGATGGCGCAGCCCTGTGGGATTGAGCTTGTACCGTATCGCCCCGGAGCCAAGCTCAGCCTCGGCCAACTGCCGCTCCGCCGCGTCCACCTCTGTGCCGCAGCGTGTTCTCAGATCTGAACAGAAGTCTTGGTTCTTGCGCGTCGCCATCACTCACCCGGCTCACTCTTTAATCATGGTTACCAATTACTTTAGGCGAGTGTGGCGTTTCGCCAAACAGTTTTTGCGCGACTCCACGCAGCGCCGCCGAAAAGGGGCCCGTAAATGCGCAGATCAGTGGCGATGTGATCGGTATCGCGGCGGCCGGCGCTGGCCTCAGCGCAGCGGCAGATGGCCCAGGTGGTCGTCGCCGCGTTCCCGCGCCAGTCTCATCTGTTTCTGCCGCTCGCGGAACCGGGCCTTGTCGGCCTCAGAGGTCTCATTGATACAGAGATGGCAGGACACCCCCTGTTCAAAGGCCGGATTGGATTTGTCCTCTGGCAGAATGGGCCTGCGGCAGCCGTTGCACAACTCATGCGGACCTTCCTGTAACCCGTGTCCGACGGACACCCGGCTGTCAAAGACGAAACATTCGCCGGTCCAGCTGCTGTCTTCCTGCGGCATCTCCTCAAGATAGCGCAGGATACCACCTTTCAGGTGATAGACATCCTCCACGCCCTGACCAATCAGGAAGTTGGTGGATTTCTCGCAGCGGATGCCACCGGTGCAGAACATCGCAACACGCTTGTTGTGGAACCGGTCCTTGTTCTGTTCCCACCAGGCCGGAAATTCGCGGAAGCTCTCGGTCTTGGGGTCGATCGCGCCTTCGAAGGTACCGATGGCAACCTCGTAGTCATTGCGGGTGTCGATCACAACCACATCGTCCGAGCGGATCAGATCGTTCCAGTCTTCCGGCTCCACGTAATGGCCGACGCGGGCACGCGGGTCGATGTCCGGCTGGCCCATAGTGACGATCTCTTTCTTCAGCCGCACCTTCATCTTGCCAAAGGGGGGCTTGTCGCTGGTGGCTTCCTTCCATTCAAGATCGCTGCAACCGGGCAGCGCCTTGATATGGGCCAGCACCGCATCAATCCCGGCGCGCGGGCCAGCGATGGTGCCGTTGATGCCTTCCTGCGCCAGCAGCAATGAGCCCCTGACCCCCTGCGCCTCGCAAAGGGCCAGAAGCGCCGGTTTCAGAGCGGCGGGATCGTCGAAACGGGTGAAGTGGTAGAGAGCGGCAATCGTATACATGGCGCCGCTCTACACCAAGCAGGCAAGGCGCTGCAAGGTCGTGGAATGCCGCATCGCCGCAGCTTTGTTGACGGGTGGGCGCAGGGGGCGTACCCCTGTCAGGCAAGACGTGGAGAACCCGATGACCAAAGCCCTGATCGTGATTGATGTTCAGCTGGATTTCTGCCCCGGCGGTGCCCTGGCGGTGCCGGACGGGGATCAGGTCGTGGCGCCGATCAATGCGATGATGCCTGACTACGACGCAGTGCTGATGACACAGGACTGGCACCCGGCCAACCACAGTTCCTTTGCTTCGCAACACCGCGACGCTGCCGCCTATGACAGCATCGACATGCCCTATGGCCCGCAGGTGCTCTGGCCCGATCACTGCGTGATCGACAGCGCCGGGGCGCAGTTCCACCCGGATCTGGACCTGCGTGGCGACCTGATTCTGCGCAAGGGTTACCGCCGTCATATCGACAGCTATTCGGCGTTCTTTGAAAACGACCAGAGCACGCCCACCGGATTGCACGGCTATCTGCAGGACCGCGGCATCCGCGATCTGACGCTGGTCGGGCTTGCCACCGATTTTTGTGTCGCATTTTCGGCACTGGATGCCGCCCGTTTGGGCTACGACGTGACAGTGGATTTGACAGCCTGCCGCGCGATTGATCTGGATGGCTCTCTGACAACCGCAGTGACGCATATGCAATCGGCAGGCGTGCGGCTGGTTGGTGCCTTTGGGTAAGTTATTAACGAATTGACGATATTCAGAGACTCGTCGTCATCAGGGACCTTGCAAAGAGATGCCGCAGGCCGATGCGCCCGACACTGGGCCGCTAGAAACCTATAGCAGGCGATACAGCCAACGCGGGCTGCTCAACCGCTATGCGGATGGGCGGTGCCGGTATTTTGCGTTCCGCCAGCTGATCATGGCAGGGCTGTCGGCGCTGATCGGTCTGCTGATATCGCCAATGGCTGGTCTCTTGGTCTTTGTGGTCGCGTTTCTCGGCGACCTGGTTGATACGCTCTACCTTATGCGGGCAGCGCCGATTGCGGATAATGCCCCCTATAAGCGCGTGCTGGCCATCAGCAGCCTCACCGCTGGGGTGCAGGCGGTTTCCCTCTCCTTTCTGGCCTGTTCACCATCGTATTTCATCCACGCGGAAAACCACCTGCATCAGGCCCATGCCACGCCGCTGTTCACCGTCGGTATCCTGGTCGGGGCCGCCATCAATGCCACGGTGATCCTGCCCTATCAGATCTCTGCCGGTATCGTGCGGCTGGTGGTCTATGCGCTGACACCTCTGGTCAGCATCGCGATTGAAACCCTTGCCGATCACAGCACTGCCGTGATCGAGGTGCAGTCCTTTCAATTCGCCGGTCTGGGCGTGCTCTATGTCAGCGTCTTCTTCTTCGTCAGCTTTATCGCGGGTCGCTACCACCGCAGCCGCAAAAACACGCTGGCGATGGCCCTGCAACATAAGCAGCTGGCCAAGATCAACGCCAAGCTACAGGCCCAGCAGCTGCAATCCCAACAGCTTGCTCTGGTGGCCGAGAATGCCAACGACAGCGTCTTCCTCATGGATCAGGAGGGGCGGATCACATGGGTCAATGAGGCGTTCACCCGGATCACCGGCTACCGCTACGATGAGGCGATCGGCAGGATGCCGGGTGAGCTGCTGAACGATGAAGACACCGATATGGCGGTGGTCAAGGCACTGGAGAAGGGGCGCGCCACCGGCAAACCGTTTCGGCTTGAGATCTGCAATCGTCGCAAGGATGGTCAGCGTCTGTGGCTGGAGACCAATCAGGTGCCGATGCTGCGCGACGACGGGACGGTGGAGACCATCATTGCCGTCGAACGTGATATCACCGCCTCCAAACAATACGAACAGCAGCTGAAGGATGCCCGCATCGCCGCGGAGGAGGGCGCGCGGGTGAAATCCGAATTCCTCGCCACCATGAGCCATGAGATCCGCACCCCGATGAACGGGGTTATCGGCATGGCGCAGATGCTGGAACGGACCAATCTGGATGACGAGCAAAAGCTCTATGCCGATACGATCCTCGGCTCGGCCCGCACCCTTTTGTCGCTGATCAACGATGTGCTTGATCTCTCGAAGATGGACGCGGGCGAGGTCATCCTGAGCGAGGTTGATTTTGATCTGCGCGCCTGTTTCCAGCAGACCTTGAAGCTGTTTGAACCGCAGGCGCAGGAGAAGGGCATCAGCCTTGATCTCGATATCGCGCCGGACGTGCCCCGGCTGATCAATGGCGACGATCGGCGCCTGCGCCAGGTCTTGCTGAATCTGGTCGGCAATGCGGTGAAATTCACCGAGACCGGCGGCGTTCGCGTCGCGGTGGCCACCACGCAGGCGGGCGACCGGCTGCGCCTGCGCTTCTCGGTCACCGATACAGGCATCGGCATCGCCAAGGACAAGCAGGATCAGATCTTTGAACGCTTCTCTCAGGCCGATGCGGCGATCACGCGGCGGTTTGGCGGCACCGGTCTTGGCCTCACCATATCGCGCCTCCTGTGCGAGGCGATGGGCGGTGAGATCGACGTGACCTCTGACCTTGGCAAAGGGGCCTGTTTTTCCGTTCACCTGCGCATGCAGCCTGCCACCGGCTCCGCCCTGTCCGACACCGACGGTATCACCCCGCAGGAAGAAGGCTGTTTGCAGGGGATGCGTATCCTCGTCGCTGAGGACAACAGGATCAACCGCCTCCTGGTTGAGAAATACCTTCAGGACGAACCGGTTATGCTGGAATTTGCCGTGGATGGCGCCGAGGCGGTCGAGAAAACGCCGGAGTTTGATCCCGATGTCATTCTGATGGATATGTCGATGCCGGTGATGAACGGGCTGGAGGCCACCCGCATGATCCGCGAGATGGAGATCCGCCAGCCTGTCATTGCGGCACTGACGGCCAATGCCTTTGATTCCGATCGCGAGGCCTGCCTGTCCGCGGGCATGGATGATTTCCTCAGCAAGCCGATCAACCGCGATGACCTGCTTGCGGTTCTGTGCAAACACAGCCTTCCTCAGGGTCGTCGCGCAGCAGTCTGATTTCCTTTGCTCCTGGCTGCGGCCTGTTTTATCAACCATTGAAACACGATGGATGAGGCCGCCTGTGGACATTGCAACCCGCGTCTATAACCACAAGTGGAAGATCGATCCGATCGTGCGCTCGCTGATCGACACCGATTTTTACAAACTGCTGATGTGCCAGTCGGTGTATCGCAATCGCCGCGACACCAATGTCCGCTTCTCGCTGATCAACCGATCCAAACATATCCCGCTGGCCAATCTGATCGACGAAGGCGAGCTGCGCGAACAGCTCGACCACATCCGCTCGCTATCGCTGTCGCGTGGCGAAAGCACCTGGCTGCGCGGCAATACGTTCTACGGCAAGCGCCAGATGTTCCGCTCCGATTTCATGGAGTGGTTCGAGGGGTTGCGCCTGCCGCCCTATGAGCTGGAGCGCAAGGGCGACCAATACGAACTGACGTTTGAAGGCAAATGGCCCGAGGTCATGCTCTGGGAAATCCCGGCCCTGTCGGTCCTTATGGAACTGCGCAGCCGCGCGGTGATCAACAGCATGGGCCGGTTTGAACTCCAGGTGCTCTATGCCCGCGCCATGACCCGGGTCTGGGAAAAGATTGAACAGCTGCGCGACATAGACGGCCTCAGCATCGCCGATTTCGGCACCCGCCGCCGTCATGGGTTTCTCTGGCAGGACTGGTGCGTGCAGGCGATGATGGAGGGGCTGGGCGATAAATTCACCGGTACCTCGAACTGCCTGATTGCCATGCGCCGCGAGGTCGAGGCTATTGGCACCAACGCCCATGAGCTGCCGATGGTCTATTCCGCGCTGGCCGAAGATGATGCCGCACTTGCGCAGGCCCCCTATGATGTGCTGTCCGACTGGCATGACGAGCATGAAGGCAATCTGCGCATCATCCTGCCCGATACCTATGGCACCCGGGGTTTCCTGGATCGCGCGCCGGACTGGCTGGCGGGCTGGACCGGCATCCGTATCGACAGCGGCGATCCCGCAAGCGGCGCCGAAACCGCGATCCGCTGGTGGCAGGAGCGGGGCGAGGACCCGCAGGACAAACGGGTGATCTTCTCCGACGGGTTGGATGTTGCCAAGATCAAGGAACTGCATGCGCAGTTTTCAGGCCGTACCAAAGTGTCCTTTGGCTGGGGCACGCTGCTGACCAATGACTTCCGCGGGCTGGTGCCGGATGACGGCCTCGCGCCGTTCTCCCTGGTGTGCAAGGCGGTGTCGGCCAATGGCCGCCCCACCGTCAAACTCTCCGACAACCCGGAAAAGGCGATGGGCCCGCAGGCTGAAATCGACCGTTACAAGCGGGTGTTTGGTGTCGGTGAACAGCAAAGCCAGGCGGTAATAGTCTAGAAATACTCCGCCCATCTGGGGGCGTTGGGCGCGGATTTCCCAATAAGTTGCGGCAATAGATCTGCCCCAATGTTTCGCACGCGAAACAATGGGTGAGTCCTGCTGACCTTGATCGCGGGCGTCGGCCTAGCCGTGATAGGCCGCAACCGTTTTCAGCTGCGAAAACCCGTAGAGCGCCTCAAAGCCTTTTTCGCGGCCATGGCCCGATTTGCCCACCCCGCCAAAGGGCAGCTCAACCCCGCCACCGGCGCCATAGTTGTTGAGGAAGACCTGACCCGCGCGCAGGCGCTTGGCCAGCCGCATCTGGCGGGCGCCGTCGCGGGTCCAGATGCCCGCGACCAGCCCGTAGTCGGTGCTGTTGGCAATCCGGACCGCCTCTGCCTCATCCTCAAATGGGATCAGCACCTGCACCGGACCGAATACCTCGTCCTGCGCCAGCGGATGATCCGCCGCAACATCTGCAAACAGGGTTGGGCGCACATAGGCGCCTTTTTCGCTGGCCGCCTCACTCAGCACACCCTGCGCCGCAATCGTGAGGTCGGCGCCCTGCGCCAGATAACCCTCGACGATCTCTTTCTGCCGGGCGGAAATCAGCGGTCCCAGACGCAGGTCGGACAGGGCCGGCCCCACGGTCAGCCGGCTGTAGGCCTCGGCCATGGCGGCGCGCACCTGATCATAGACGCCCCGTTGCACCAGAATGCGCGAAGCGGCGGAACAGGTCTGGCCTGCGTTCTGGATCCCTGCGTTTACCAGAAACGGCAGGGCGGCCTCCAGATCGGCATCGTCAAACACCAGCTGCGGAGACTTCCCGCCCAGTTCCAGCGTGACCGGCACCACATTGGCCCCTGCCGCCTGTTGCACCAGCGCGCCGGTTCTGACCGACCCGGTAAAGGAGATATGATCAACACCCGGATGCCCCGCCAGCGCCGCGCCAGCCTCGGCGCCGATGCCCGGAACCACGTTCAGCGCGCCTGCGGGCAGCCCGGCCTCCACCGCGATATGGGCAAAGGCGAGCGCGGTCAGGCAGGCTTCCTCGGCGGGTTTCAGGACGCAGGCATTGCCCATTGCCAGCGCGGCACCGACAGAACGGCCGATGATCTGCATCGGGTAGTTCCAGGGTACGATATGACCGGTGACCCCATGGGGTTCGCGCAGGGTGTAGACGGTATAACCGGCCTGATAGGGGATGGTCTCGCCATGCAGTTTGTCCGCCGCGCCGCCGTAGAATTCCAGATACCGCGCCAGCGCCACCGCATCCGCCCGCGCCTGTGTCAGCGGCTTGCCGACGTCCAGTGCCTCCAGCTGGGCGAGGGTCTCGCAGCGCTCCAGCACCATCTGGCCCATCCGGGTCAGAAGCCGCCCGCGTTCGGTGGCGGTCATCTCTCCCCAAACACCATTCAGAGCGGTGCGGGCAGCGGCAACCGCGGCGTCAATGTCGTGGGAGTCACCACGGGCAATCTGGCAGAGGATATTGCCATCAGACGGGTTCGTGAGGGGAAGCGTTTCGCCCCCAGCAGGGGCCTGCCAGCTGCCACCGATCAGGCAGAGTGCGGGATCAAACCAAAGCGGCGCTGCGTCAGTCATTCTGGGCTCCTGCGATGTGGAAACTGTAACTCTTGATCTGATTCTCGGTAAAAGGCGCGCCTTCACGCAGCTGCTCGACCCCCTTCACGGCGCTGAGACAGGTGCCCCAGAACGCCACTGCATTGGGCGAGCCTGCGGAAATGCCCATTCGCCAATACCCCGGAAATTCGGCAAAGATCAGGCTGGCCGCGGCATGGCCGTACCCCTGCCTGCGATAGGCTGGATCAATGGCAAATTCCGACAGTTCACGGCGATCATCGGGCAGGTTGAGCACGATGGCAAACCCGATGCGGTCCTGCTCTTGGCGGATCCAGAACGCCGTCACATCCTTGCGGTGCAGCATCTGGCCTGCGCGCTCACTGGGGTCGATCCGCAGGTCCGGGGCAATTTCGGAGTAGTAGCGGGTCAGCGCCGCTGCCAGCCGCGCCCGTTCGCGCGGCAGGATCAAGGTCAGTCTAAAGCTCATGCAGCCCCCGTTTTCAGATCGGGTAGCACCGGAGCGGCTGCGATCAGAGATGTCGTATATGGATGTTGCGGATTGGCAAACAGATCTTCTGTCCTGCCGTGTTCGACGATCTGACCCTTTTGCATGACCAGACAGCGGTCGGTCATGCTGCGCACCACATGCAGGTCATGGCTGATGAACAGATAGCTGAGCCCATAGGAGGTGCAGAGCTCTGCCAGAAGGTCAAGGATCTGCGCCCGCACGGAGACATCCAGCGCCGAGACCGCTTCGTCAAACAGGATCAGCTCCGGCCGGGTGATGAGCGCGCGGGCAATGGCGATGCGCTGGCGCTGCCCGCCGGAAAACTGGTGGATATAGCGGCCTGCGTCCTCGGGGTTGAGGCCAACGGCACTTAGTGCCTCAGCCACGCGATCGTCCCGGTCTTGCCCACTGGGGGCGTCTGGAACGCCGTGGAAGGGTTCGGTGATCAGCCGTGCGACGCGGTGGCGGGGGTTGAAACTGCCAAAGGGATCCTGGAACACCACCTGCATCTTGCGCCGCTGCTCGGCGCTCAACCCCCTGGGCGACAGCGGGGTGCCATCCAGCAGGATCTCGCCGCCTTGCAGCGGTTCCAGCCCCAGAATGGCGCGGGTCAGGGTGGATTTCCCGCAGCCGGATTCGCCCACCAGACCCAGCCGTTCGCCACGATGCAGGGCAAAGCTGACGTGATCCACCGCGCGCATATGGTCTGCTGGCGCAAACAGGCGTTTGCGTGGCAGGGGATAGTCGCGCACCGCGTCGCGCACCTCCAGAAGGGGGGTGTCCTGCGGGTCGGTATCCACCACCGGGGGCAGGGCGGCCTGATGGTTCGAGGCGGCAAAGAGTTTTTGCGTATAGGGATGGCGACGATTGGCAAGAAGCTGCGTCGTGCTGCCGGTCTCGACCACTTCGCCTTTTCGCATGACGACGATCTGGTCGGCCATATCAGCCACCACCGCGAGATCATGGGTGATGATGATCATCCCCATACCGTAGTCGCGCACCAGATCGCGCAGCAGGTCGAGGATCTGCGCCTGTGTTGTCACATCCAGCGCGGTTGTCGGCTCATCTGCGATCAGCAGCGCCGGCCGCATGGCGATGGCCATGGCGATGACCACGCGCTGGCGCTGGCCACCGGACAGCTCGTGCGGATAGCGGCTGAGCGGGAAGCGTTCGGCGGGCAGGCCCACCCGGTCCAGCAGGCTGCGCGCCTCTGCTTCGGCTTCGGCTTTGGTCACGCTGCTGTGTAGCAGGAGGGTTTCCATCACCTGATCGCCAATGCTCTGCACCGGGTTGAGCGCGGTCATCGGCTCCTGAAACACCATGCCGATCTTGCGCCCGCGCAGATCGCACATCTGTTCCTCGCTCAGCGCCAGCAGGTCCTGGCCCTCAAGGCTCAGATGCCCGGAAAGGCGGGTGCAATTGGGCAAAAGGCGCAGAATGGTCAGCGCGGTCAGGGATTTGCCGGACCCGCTTTCGCCGGTGATGGCTAGGATCTCGCCCGGATCTACCGACAGGGAGACATCACGCAGGATCGGGAAGGTCCCGATGGAGAGCGAGAGGTTGGTGATCTCAAGCAGGGTCACGCGCGACCTCCCTGCAATTTCGGGTCCAGCCAGTCGCGCAGCCCGTCCCCCATCAGGTTGAGGCCCAGAACGGTGAGGATGATCGCGCAGCCCGGCACCAGCGCCATATGGGGCGCGAGGCTGACCATGGTCTGCGCATCGGCCAGCATCCGGCCCCAGCTGGGCACCGGCGGTTGTGCGCCAAGGCCGACGTAGCTGAGCCCCGCCTCGGCCAGAATGCCAAGCGAGAACTGGATGGTGCCCTGCACGATCAGCAGGTTGGCGACATTGGGCAGGATATGTTCGGCTGAAATTCTGGTCGCGCCCTTGCCTGCGACGCGGGCGGCCAAAATGAACTCCCGCTGCCAGAGCGACAGTGCCGCGCCACGGGTGACGCGGGCAAAGACCGGGATGTTGAAAATGCCGATGGCGATGATCGCATTGATCGCACCGGCGCCAAGGATGGCGGTGATCAGGATGGCGATCACCAGCGACGGGAAGGCAAAGACCAGATCATTGGCCCGCATGATGCCTTCGTCCAGCCAGGACCCGCGTTTGGCTGCCGCGGCGAGGCCAAGCGGCACGCCAAGCCCCATGCCGATGCCCACCGCCACCAGTGCCACTGCAATCGAGGTGCGCGCACCAACCATGATCATCGACAGGATATCGCGGCCAAAGTGATCGGTGCCGAGCCAGTGTATGGCGTTTGGGGCTTGCAGCTTGGCGGGGATGTTCATCGCGGTGTGGTCGTAAGGCGTCCAGATGAACGACAGCAGTGCTGCCAGCAGAACCAGTGCGGAGAGGACACCACCAAGGATGAGACTACGGGTCATCGGGGGCCTCGCGTGTCGCGGAGTGGCTTGCGTCTGACCCTGAGTAGGTGCAAAGCGCCCTTCCGGGGGGAGGGTCGGGCGCTGCCCGGCTGTGCCGGGCATGTGCGGGACATGTGGTTTGTCATCCGCGCCCCCGCAGTCTTGGGTCGACCAGCGCATAGGTCAGATCGACAAGAAAATTCACCAGGATCACCGCAAAGACCAGAAGCATCACGACGCTTTCCACCACGATCAGATCGCGGGCAGAGATCGCCTGAAACACCAGCCGCCCCAGACCCGGCAGGTAGAACACCTGTTCAATGATGATCGCGCCGGCAAGGAGGAAGGAAAACTGCAACCCGATGATGGTCAGCACCGGGATCAGCGCATTGCGCAGCCCGTGACGCCACAGAGCCTGCCGCTGGCTCAACCCCTTGGCGCGGGCGGTGCGGATGAAATCCTCGCCCAGAATATCCAACAGAGCCGAGCGCATGACGCGGGCCAGAATAGCCGCCTGCGGCAGGGCCAGCGCAATGGCGGGCAGGGTGAGGGAATGCAGCGCGGCCAGCGGGCCGGCCTCCCAGCCGACAAACCCGCCGGCGCTGAACCAGCGCAGATTGATGGCAAACACCAGCACCAGCATCATCGCAAACCAGAAGTTCGGGACAGCGACCCCCAGCTGGGTTGCGCCCATCACGGCAATATCCCCTGATTTGCCCCGGCGCGCGGCGGCATAGATGCCTGCGGGCAAGGCAATCAGTGTCGAGAGTGTCAGCGCATAGATCGCAAGCGGCAGCGAGACCCAGAGCCGATCCGCAACCATCTGGGCCACCGGTGTGCGATAGGTATAGGAGGTGCCGAAATCGCCCTGCAACATGCCGGTGAACCAGCTGATGTAGCGGGCGAATTTCCCCTCGTCCAAGCCCAGTTCGCTGCGCAGGGCAGCGATCGTGTCGGGCTGTGCGTTGATTCCCAGCATGAAGGAGGCCGGATCGCCCGGTGCAATCTCGATGACGAAGAAGATCACCCAAGAGGCGATGACAAGGCTGACGATCAGCGACAGCAGGCGTTTGGCGATATAGCGTCCCATTGGCGGCAGGTTAGGGGGGCGCTGGGCGGGGGTCCAGAGCGGGCGGGCATCGACCTTGATAAATCGTCAAAGGCATTGTTTTCCAGTTGTCTGGCAGGATCGCATTAGGCGAAGGCGTGCGGCTATCGCGCAGCTGTCGCGTCGGTTGCAGATACGGGGTTTGGCGGCGCGCGGTTCCGGGCTATCTCTGGTCGCATGACACCGAGAACCGCCACCATTTCACTGTCTGATCCTGCTCGGACAAGATCCGTTCCAAAGGCGCTGGAGGCGCCGGTTTTTATCGGCTCGGAGATTTACCGTGGTTCCAGCTACGGGCGTGCGCATCCTTTGCGGGTGCCGAGGGTCTCAACGGTGATGGATCTGACACGGGCGCTGGGCTGGCTGCCTGCGACGCAGTATCAGGTCTCTCCCCGGGCAAAGCCGGCCGCCCTTCGGCGCTGGCACAGCGCTGAGTATATCGCGGCGCTTCAGGCTGCCGAGCAGGCGCAGGCTGTCAGCGATGAGGTCAAGGCACGCCATCACATCGGCACCATTTCCAACCCGGTGTTCCCCGAGATTTTTCGCAGGCCGGCCACGGCTGCCGGCGGATCTATTCTGGCCGGTGAGCAGCTCGCACATGGTGGGGTGATCTACAATCCGGCCGGTGGCACCCATCACGGGATGCCGGATCGGGCGAATGGGTTCTGTTATCTGAACGACCCGGTGCTGGCGATGCTGTCACTTCGCCATCACGGTGCAGAGCGGATCGCCTATGTCGATATTGATGCCCATCATGCCGATGGGGTCGAGCATGGGTTTGCGGGGGATCCCGATGTGTTGATGATCTCCACCCATGAGGAGAACCTCTGGCCGAAGACTGGTCTGCTGGACGATGACGCAGGCGGAAACGCGCTGAATCTGCCGGTGCCGCGCGGGTTCAATGACAGCGAGATGGGCTATGTGCTGGAAGAGCTGATCCTGCCGGCGGTGGCGGATTTCGCGCCTGATGCGGTGGTCCTGCAATGCGGGGCGGATGCGGTCACCGAGGATCCTTTGGCGCATCTGGATCTGTCCAACAACGCGCATTGGTCGGTGGTGGCGGCGCTGCGCCCGCTTGCGCCGCGCTATCTGGTGCTGGGTGGCGGTGGCTATAATCCATGGTCCATCGGGCGGCTGTGGACCGGGGTCTGGGCGGTGCTGAACGGGCATCAGATCCCCGAGCGTCTGCCACCGGCGGCCGAGGGGGTGCTGCGTGGGCTAGAGTTCAAGGGGCATCGTCTGGGGCGCAACCCGCCGGAGCATTGGTTCACCACGTTGCGCGATGAACCGCGTCCCGGCCCCGTGCGCGATCAGATCCGCGAGGCTGTGACGCTGCTGCGCAGGCGGCGGGGGCTGCGCTGAGGTCTGAGCAAACGGCAGCAGCGCCCCGGTCTGGGGCGCTGTTATTCAGTCTCTAACACTGGGGGAATGGTCTATCTTGCCCAGCTGACCGCCGTCAGGTCGGTGGCCTGTGTGGGCGCATTGGCCCAGAGACCTTGCAGATCCGCCTTGGCCACGCTCAGCGATGCCAGCTGGAACAGGAAGCCATTCACATAGTCGTTTGCGATGATCTCCTGCGCCTGTTGCAGCATCTTTGTCCGGGTGTCGGGATCGGTCGTGCCCGAGAGATCCGTCATCAGCTGCTGGAAGGCGGCATTGTCATACTGGAAGTAGTAATCGGGGCGGGCATAGATGCCGATATCCATCGGCTCCGTGTGGCTGACGATGGAGAGGCCAAAGCTTTTGCCCCGGAACACGGTTTCCAGCCACTGCGCCCATTCCACATTGATGATCTCTGCGGTGATGCCGACCTCGGCCAGCTGGGCGGCGATGATTTCCCCGCCCCGGCGCGCATATGAGGGCGGCGGCAGGTGCAGCGTGGTGGTGAAGCCATCGGCCAGACCCGCCTCGGTCAGGAGGGCGCGGGATTTCTCCGGGTCATGGGCGCTGGTGCCGGTCAGATCGACATAGGCCGGGTTGTGGGGCGCAAAATGGGTGCCGATCGGGGTGCCGTAGCCAAACATCGCGCCATCAATGATGGCCTGACGGTCGATCGCATGGGCGACTGCCGCGCGGACCTTGGGGTCGTCGAAGGGCGCCTGTTTGTTGTTGATCGACAGGATTGTCTCGCCCTCGGTGGAGCCGACAAGCACCTGAAACCGCGGGTCGGCCTCAAACTGGGGCAGGTTTTCCGGCGCGGGGAAACCGGAGAAGGCATCGACATCTTCGGCCATCATCGCCGCAAAGGCCGCCGTGGGGTCGGAGATGAATTTGAAGGTTGCTCCGTCCAGCATGGCGGGCGTGCCCCAGTAATCCGGGTTGCGCACAAGATCTATCCGGTCGCCCTGAACCCAGCCATCAAAGGCAAAGGCCCCGGTCCCGACGGGCATGGTCTTGATGCTCTCGATGCTTTCGGGGGCCACGATGACGGCATCGCCCCATGCAAGGTTGAACAGCATCATACCGTTGGGCTGCGTCAGGGTCAGCCTGACGGTGAGCGGATCGACCACATCAACACTGGCGATATCTGCAAACAGCGCCTTCTGGGCATTTGTGCTATCCTCGGCGCGGGCGCGATCAAGGCTGAATTTCACATCCTCGGCGTCCATCGTGGAGCCATCGTGAAAGCGGACGTCCTTGTGCAGAGAGAAGGTGTAGGTCAGCCCATCCTCGGAGATTTCCCAGCTCTCGGCGAGACCGGGCACAACCGAGCCATCGCCCATGAAGCGGGTGAGCCCTTCAAAGACGTTGGAATAGAGCACCTGATCAATGGCCCCGGCGGCAGCGCTGGTGGGGTCCAGATGCGGCGGTTCCAGCTGCAGGGCCACGGTGACGGTCTCTCGCGCCGCAGCCGCCCCCGCCAGAATGGACAGTGCGGAACTGGCAGCAAACAGGAATGGCAATCGTGTCATTGGTGGTCTCTCCCTCTGGGTGGTGGCCGCATTTTGTGACCTTTCGGAAAACTGTTCCGCGTTTTCCGTCAGGTAATCAAGGTTAGCGGGACATTTCGCCCCCTAGAAGCGCGCAGCGTAAATTGCTAGCGGTGCGCAATGCGAACGGAGAGGACAGCATCATGAGTGCAACGGCCCGCAAAATGGCACCCAATGCCGAGGATATCCGCGCCCGCAAAGGCGGCACCCCGCTGGTGAGCCTCACGGCTTATACCACGCCGATGGCGCAGCTGATGGACGCGCATTGCGATTTTGTGCTGGTCGGCGACAGCGTTGGCATGGTGCTGCATGGCTTGCCCTCGACGCTTGGCGTCACGATGGAGATGATGATCCTGCACGGGCAGGCGGTGGCGCGCGGATTGAAACAGGCGATGATGGTCATCGACATGCCCTTTGCCAGCTATGAGGAAGGTCCGCAGCAGGCGTTTCGCAATGCCGCAAGGCTGATGGCTGAAACCGGCGCCGGGGCGGTCAAGCTGGAGGGCGGTGTCGAGATGGCCGAGACCATCCGCTTTCTCGTCAAACGCGGCATCCCGGTGATGGCGCATATCGGTCTCACGCCGCAGTCGATCAACACGCTGGGGGGCTACAAGGTGCAGGGCCGCGACGCGCAGGCCGATGCCGTGCTGGCGGATGCTCATGCGGTGGCGGATGCAGGCGCGTTTTCCGTGGTGCTGGAAAAGGTGCCGCAGGGGCTGGCCGATCGGATCACCGCTGAGGTGGCGATTCCGACCATCGGTATCGGGGCCAGTGCCGACTGTGACGGTCAGATTCTGGTTGTCGATGACATGCTGGGATTCTTTACCACCTTTAAGCCGAAATTCGTGAAACGTTATGCCGATCTCGGCCCCTTGGCAGAGGCGGCGATTTCCGAGTATGCAGCCGAGGTGCGCGCGCGGAGCTTCCCGGCGGCTGAACATGTATTTGCAGACCAGGCCCCGGCACCGACGACGGCGGCACCGGCCAAGGCCCCGCAAAAGGACTGATCCCATCATGACTGCTCCGATCCTGCGCCGCCTGAGCGAATTGCGTGCGCTGCATTCCGACTGGCGCCGCGAGGGCGCGCGTATCGGCCTGGTGCCCACCATGGGTGCGCTGCACGAGGGGCATCTGTCGCTGGTTGCTGCGGCCAAGGCGGCCTGCGACCGGGTGATCGTCACGATTTTTGTGAACCCCAAACAGTTCAACAATGCCGAGGATCTGGCCAAATATCCGCGCACTGAACTGACCGACGCGGAGAAACTGGCGCCCTACGGGGTCGATGCCATCTATGTGCCCGACCCGGATCAGATCTACCCCGAAGGCTATGCGACCACGGTGTCGGTGGCGGGGCTGACCGATGTGCTGGAGGGCGAGTTTCGTCCGGGTCATTTTGACGGGGTGGCGACGGTCGTGGCGAAGCTGTTCCTGCAAAGCGGCGCCGATCAGGCATTTTTCGGCGAGAAGGATTATCAGCAGCTGATGGTGGTCACCCGTATGGCGCGGGATCTGGATATTCCGATCACCGTGCAGGGCTGTGCCACGGTGCGCGAAGCCTCCGGGCTGGCGATGTCCTCGCGCAATATGCGCCTGTCAGCCGAGGCGCTGGGCAAGGCGGGGCAGCTTTATCCGGTGCTTAGCGACCTGGCCGGGCAGCTGCGCGGTAGGGCCGAGTTTGGTGCGCTTGTCGAGAGCGCGCGTGCGCGACTGGCCGCGGCCGGTTTTGGCGAGATCGAATATCTGGACCTGCGCTGTGCCGAAACGCTGGCCCCACTTGTCCGCCCCGACCGCCCGGCCCGGCTGCTGGCGGCTGCCTGGCTGGATGGCATCCGGTTGATCGACAATATCGCGGTTGATCAACTAAATGATTAGTAGGGGCTGGTAGCGGTCGCAGTTTTACGTCTAATCTCTGCTCCAAACGACCCAGGGGAGGGGCAAGATGACGTATATTCTGGCGATTGATCAGGGCACGACCTCGACCAGAGCGATCCTGTTCGATGATAAGATGCAGGCGGTGGGATCCGCGCAGCAGGAATTCCCGCAGCATTTTCCGCAGGCCGGCTGGGTCGAGCATGACCCGGAGGATCTGTGGAGCACGACGCTGGATGTCTGTCGGCAGGTGATGCAGGCGCAGGACGTCAAGGCGGCGGATATTGCCGGCATCGGTATCACCAACCAGCGCGAAACCACGGTGGTCTGGGATCGCCACAGCGGCAAGGCGGTCCACAATGCCATTGTCTGGCAGGACCGCCGCACCAGCGCCATCTGCGAAGAGCTGCGCGCCGCGGGCCACGAGGACAGCGTGCGCCAGAAAACCGGGCTGCTGCTGGATCCCTATTTCTCGGGCACCAAGCTGAAGTGGATTCTGGACACTGTGCCAGATGCCCGCGCCCGGGCCGAGGCGGGAGATCTGCTGTTTGGCACTGTCGACAGCTTTCTGATCTGGCGGCTGACCGGTGGCGCCTCCCATGTGACCGATGCGACCAATGCGGCGCGGACGCTGATGTATGATATCCGCAAGGGGCGCTGGAGCAGCGAGATCTGCGGCTTTCTCGGGGTGCCGCGCGGGATGTTGCCGGAGGTCAAGGATTGTGCCGCAGATTTCGGCACCACCAAGGCAGAGTTCCTGGGCGGCGAGATCGCCATTCTGGGGGTTGCCGGCGATCAGCAGGCGGCCACCATCGGGCAGGCCTGTTTCCAGCCGGGGATGATGAAATCGACCTATGGCACGGGCTGTTTTGCGCTGCTGAACACCGGTGATACGCCGGTTGTGTCGCAGAACCGGATGCTGACCACCATCGCCTATCAGCTGGACGGCGCGCCGACCTATGCGCTGGAAGGGTCCATTTTCATCGCCGGTGCGGCGGTGCAATGGCTGCGCGACGGTCTGGGCATTATCGGCTCGGCCCAGGAGAGCGGTGCGCTGGCGCGCAATGCCGATCCCGGTCAGGACGTCATTCTGGTGCCGGCCTTTACCGGGCTTGGTGCACCTTATTGGAAACCCGATTGCCGGGGCGGGATGTTCGGTCTGACCCGCAGCTCGGGGCCTGCGGAATTTGCCCGCGCGGCGTTGCAGAGCGTGGCCTATCAGACCCGTGACCTCTGGGAGGCGATGCGGGCGGATTGGCAAGGCGAGAGTCTGGTCACCCTGCGCGTGGATGGCGGCATGAGTGCCAGCAACTGGACCATGCAGAGCCTGGCGGATCTGTTGGGGGCGGCTGTGGATCGGCCGGTGATGCAGGAAACCACCGCGCTTGGGGCCGCCTGGCTGGCGGGGATGCGGGCCGGTGTCTATCCCGATCAGGCCGGGTTTGCCGAGACCTGGGCGCTGGATCAGCAATTCACCCCGGCGATGGATGAAGACCGGCGCAGCGCCGCCTATGGGCGCTGGAAACGCGCGGTTGAGGCAGTGATCGGCGTCTGACATTGCCGCAGGCGGGCGCTCCCGCCTGTTCCTTCACAGTCGTGGACTGTGTCTGCGCAGTTGGGGTGGCGCCGCGCGATGCGCGGCGCCCGGTCGCCTCAGTTGATGCGGGTGCCTGCGGGTATGGTGCGGGGGCGGGCGTTCAGCTCTTCGATCGAAAACCCGGCGATGGATTTGTATTTCGCGGCATGGGCGGCGAGCTGATCCTGCGGGATCACGTCGTTGATGTCGGTGAACTCCCCGCCGCAGAGATCCTCGACCTGTTGCAACACGCCGTCGGGGCCTCCCCCTGCGCGGTTGGCCATGCCAACGGCGGTGGTGACGGGACGCAGGGCGTTTTCGTAGCGGGTGAGGGCCTCAGGTGTTGCGCCATGGGTCAGCATCTGGGCGCCAATCACGCGGGCGTCGACAATGGCCTGGCTGGCGCCGTTAGACCCGACCGGATAGGTCGGATGTGCGGCGTCGCCCATCAGGCTGACCGGGCCATCCTGCCAGCATGGTAGCGGGTCGCGGTCCACCATTGGATATTCATAGACGGTTTCGGCTCCGGTGATCAGCGCGGGCACGTCGATCCAGTCAAAGCGCCAATCGGCAAAATCCGGCAGAATGTCATCTATGTCGGCAGCGCGGTTCCAGCTTTCCTTGTTCCGGGGCACACCGGGATCGAATTGTTTCTCTGCGATCCAGTTGATTACCGCCTTGCCGTCGGCGTCGGGCGCGCTGATCGGATAGGCCACCAGCCGCAGGTGGTCATGGCCGATCATTGCCATGGCCGCGCCGCCGTGGAAGGCCGGGGCCTGTGTGGTGGCGCGCCACAGGATGCGACCGTTCCAGATCGGTGCGCCCTCACCCGGATACATCTGCGCGCGGATGGCGGAATGGATGCCGTCGGCGCCGATCAGGAGATTGCCCTGCGCGCCGCGCCCGCCGTCCAGAAGCAGGGTGACGCCGTGATCTGTGAGCTCATATCCCGCCGCCCGCGCGCCGGTGGTGAGGACGCTGTCGCCCGCGCGGGCGAGGAGCGCGTGATAGAGCATCATCTGCAAGGCGCCGCGATGGACGGAAAACTGCGGCCAGCTGTAGCCCGCCGCCTGGCCGCGCGGCTCCTCCCAGATGGTGTTGCCCAGTTTGGAATAAAATCCCAGCTGCCGTGTGCGGACGCCGATGGCGGAGAGCTCGGCCTCCAACCCCAGATCGAAGAGCTCGCGCACCGCATTGGGTTGCAGATTGATGCCGACGCCCATCGGTTTCAGCGTTTCGGTGGCCTCGTAGATGTGGAAGGGCACACCCAGCTCGTGCAGGGTGAGGCCAAGTGTGAGCCCCGCGATCCCGGCCCCCGCAATCATCACTGTCATCTGGCCTGTCCTTTTGTGCGCTGTCGAAATGCCGATATTAGAATCACGGCACCCGCATCGGGGCAAGGGGGGCAGATGCCTTTGCTAGAGCCTGATAGCCGCGGATGCGTCAGCTGTCCTCGCTGCTGCCGAGGCTGAGGTCGGGGCCGAAGATCACGTCGGAATAGCTGTTGAGGTAGATCTTGAGCCAGGGTGTGAAGCGATCCGGGTGGCGCTTCACCTCGGCCAGAAGGTCGTGGTAATCGACCCAGCGGGTCTCCATCACCTCATCCGGGTTGGGGGTGAGCTGCGGCGCGCGGTGGGCATGGGCGAGAAAGACATCAACCACCTCATGTTCGATCAGCCCGTTGCCGACATCGGCGCGGTATTCGAGGTGATGGCGAAACTCGGGGTAGAGACCGGTGATGCCCAGCTCCTCCTGCATCCGGCGGACCGCGCAGGCGGAGGAGGATTCATCCCATTGCGGATGGGTGCAGCAGGTGTTCGCCCACAGACCGGGGGTATGGTATTTGCCCAGAGCGCGGCGCTGCATCAGGATTTCGCCGCCCTTGACCACAAAGACCGAAACGGCCTTGTGCTTCAGCCCCTGTTCATGGGCGGCCAGCTTATCAACCGGCGTCAGGGTGCCATTCACCCAGGCGGGGATCAGGTGGGTCATTGCAGGAGCTCGCAAGGATTGTGCAAGGGGCTGGGCTGTGCGGCCATCGGGCAGATATGGTTGTCATCGGGTGGAGGTCAATCCCGCAACCAAGGCTGGCCAGAGTTGCGGGTGCGTGGTTGCGGGTGCCGACGCGGAACGGTCAATATCCCAGCAGAAAACGAAAGGCAATTGTGCGAAAAGCCGCGGCCAGGGGCGCGCGGCTTTTGCTGTCGTGTCAGGGGACCGGGATCAGTTGGTCGCGGTCTCATCTGTGGTGGCGTCTGCGTCGCCTTCGGCGGCATCAGCGGGGCCGTGCATCGCGAGGAAGGCATAGATGTCTTCGGCGCCTTTCTTCAGGCGGAAGGACATTTTGGATTTCGCTTTGGAATCATCCAGATAATCGCGCAGGAACGCCTTGGGATCGGCGGTATAGGCGGCGAAGCTCTCTTCGTCCCATACCAGCCCCTGTTCGCCTGCGGCCACCATGTCGTCGCCGTATTTGTAGCCGTCCGCGGTGCCGGCGGTGCGGCCGACAACGCCCCAGAGGTTCGGGCCGGTTTTGCCGCCCTTGATGATCACGTCACCGCTGTCCGAGACAACCATGTGGCAGGATTTGCACTTGTTGAAGCCCGTTTCGCCCTTGTCGGCGTCGCCTTCGGCAAAGGCAGGGGCTGCAATCAGGCCAAGGGCCGCTACAGCAGTCAGAAGTTTCATGTCGCTTGCTCCAAAATTGAGTTGGCTCGATCAATACGCGCCGGATCTGCAGGAAAGTCAAACGGGCGTATTGCCGCGTTGGCTCTCGGTCGGGCGCTGCGACAGTTCACCTGTGTCAGATCGCGCCGAGGTCAAGGGGAGGCCGAGGTCAAGGGGAGGCCGTGGCGTCACATATCCTGCCAAGAGGGCAGCAGATCGCCGGGTTCGGCATGCGCGAGCGCGGCAGCGCGGGCGATGGCGCGACTGAGGCAGAGGGCGGCGGCATGTCCGATGGCGCCCAGATCAGCGCCCAGATCACCGTCGCTGATGGTCTTTGCCGGATCTGCGGCGCTGACCGCAAAAACCAGATCGCCGTCGCCGGGGGAATGTGCCGGTACGATGGCGCGTCCGATGCCATCATGGGCGGCAATGGCGAGCCGCTGGCATTGTGATTTGCTCAGCGCCGCGTCGGTCGCGACAATGGCAATGGTGGTATTGCTGCCCTCGGTCGGCAGTTCGGTGCCCTGCGCCAGCGCCTGCATGGCGGCGATCTTGAGGCTCGGGGCGGGGGTGGTGAAGCCGGTGGCGAGATCGACGCCTGCACCGCCGAACTCGCCGTCAATTTCATAAGGAGCGGCCCAGAAATGGCGGTCTCCCGGTGTGGTGACCGAACCGAGCGGATTGGCCGCGACCAGCGCGCCGACGGTGGTGCCGTCCGGCAGGACAAAGGAGGCTGATCCGAGCCCACCCTTGAGGCGTGCCGCAAGAGCTCCGGTGCCCGCCCCGACGGTGCCAAGGGCAAAGCCGTGATCAGCCGCTTCATAGGCGGCGCGACCGAGGGCGACATAGGGGTTCTCCGACCAGTCCTTATCGCCGCCGTTCAGGAGGTCAAAGAGGATCGCACCCGGCACGATCGGCACGCGCGCAGGCCCCACGGCAAAGCCCCGTCCGGCGGCGCGCAGCCCTGCGACCACGCCGGAGCAGGCATCCAGCCCGAAGGCGGAGCCGCCGGAGAGCACCAGCGCATCAATCTGAGCGACGGATTTGTCCGGTGCCAGCAGATCGGTTTCGCGGGTGCCCGGCGCGCCGCCCATCACATGCACCCCGGCCGTAAAGGGCCGATCGGCGGTCAGCACGGTGGTGCCGGATTTCAGCCGCTGGTCTTGGGCATTGCCAACCTTGAGGCCGGGAACATCGGTGATCAGGTTGCGCGGGCCGGGTTTCATCGGGTGTCTCCTGTTGGGGCGGGCATCTGGGGCAGCTTATGGCAGGGGCGCGCTGGCGCGCGCGGCCTCCGGCGGGAGTATTTCTGGAAAGATGACAGGCGGGTCGGATATTTGGTCGGGCTTGGGCGGTCAGATACAGCGCCCGCCGTCGACCTCCAGCGCGACGCCGGTCACCATGCTGGCCTCATCCGAGCAGAGGTAGCAGGCGGCATTGCCCATATCCTCCGGGGTGGAAAAGCGGCCGATTGGAATGGTGGAGAGGAATTTGGCGCGGATTTCCGGCGTGTCCTCTCCCATGAAGGTTTTCAGCAGCGGGGTTTCGCCCGCGACCGGGTTGATCGCATTGACCCGCACCCCGGCGGCGGCAAGCTCAACCGCCATGGTGCGGGTTGCGGTGATCATCCAGCCCTTGGAGGCGTTGTACCAGTTGAGATTGGGACGGGGTGAGATGCCGGCGGTGGAGGCGACATTCAGGATGGCGCCGGAGTGGCGCGCCTTCATATGCGGCACCAATGCGCGGGCGGTCAGGTAGACGGATTTCATATTGACGGTAAAGACGCGGTCGAAATCCTCTTCGCTGACGTTTTCAAGCGGCGTCGGCAGGTGGCTGACACCAGCGTTGTTGACCAGAATATCGACCTGTCCGAATTGATCCAGCGCCGTGGCCGCCATCTGATCGACCGAGGCGCGGTCGGAGACATCGACGGTCTGGGCAAATGCCCGATCTGTGCCATGGCTGTTGCGGGCCTGTTCTGCGGCCTGTGCGGCGGCGTCGGCGTTGATATCGGCAATCATCACCCGCGCGCCCTCCCGCAGGAATTTGGTGACGATGCCGACGCCAAAGCCTGACGCCCCGCCGGTTACAATGGCGCATTTCCCTGCCAGCCGCATATGCTCTCTCCCCGAATTGACTCGGCGGCAGCTTGGCGGAGACCGGGGATCAGCGCAATCGCCTGTCTCAGTCCGGATCGATCTTACCGCGCGTCGCCTTGATGTCGCCGCGCTGGCGTTTGGCCTCCAGACGGCGGCGTACCGAGCCGCGGGTGGGTTTGGTGGCAATGCGGCGTTTGGGGACAATCAGGGCCTGGCGGATCAGTTCGGCCAGGCGTTCGCGCACCAGATCACGGTTGCGCTGCTGCGAGCGGGTTTCGTCGCATTGCAGGATGATCGCGCCATCCTTGGTCCAGCGGCGGCCGGCCAGCCGTTTCAGGCGCGATTTCACCGCCGGGCTGAGCGCCGGGGAGCGTGCGGCCTCGAACCGCAGTTCGACGGCGGAGGAGACCTTGTTCACGTTCTGTCCGCCGGGACCGGAGGCGCGCATAAAGCTTTCGGTCAGTTCCCAGTCCTGCAGGGCGATGGTTTCGGTAATGTGCAACATGGGCGAACCATAATCCGCCGTATCGCCAAGGTCCAAGCGAAAGCCGTGGCTGGGAGGTCACCGGAGGGCATCGCGTGACGCAAAAAGGGCCGCCCCGACGGAGGCGGTCCTTTCCGAAAGTCTGTAAGAGCAAAGGCAGGTTAGGGTCTGAAACCCAGCCGGATGGCGACTGCCAGAGAGGGCTGCCTCAGAGGGCCGCCGCTCCGGTTGTTGCTACGCCTTGCTCCAATACCTTTCTTGACACTGGATCACCTCCTTTTCTCTCTGTTTCCGCTGTCTTGGATGGTGGCACGGAACCGGAAGATCTCCAAATAAAAAGACGGCTGTCAGTTAACGCTGGCCTGCGACCGTGTAAGACGTGCCACGATCAGGCGGAAGGGGACGAGCGCCAGCAGCGCCAGTGCCACTTTCACGCCCCAGTCGGCAACAGCAAGCGAGACCCAGAGCGGGGCGACGGGGCCAGTGCCGAGGATCGGCAGCATTTCACCGGCCCAGCTGACATCATTGCCGGGTTCCAGCCAGACCAGAGCGCCGGAAAAGGCGATGCTGAAGAACAGCGCGGTGTCGACCGTGGCGCCGATCAAGGTCGAGGCCAGCGGTGCCCGCCACCAGGCGCCATTGCGCAGGGCGGCAAAGATCGAGACGTCCAGCAGCTGTGCTGTGAGGAAGGCAAGGCCGGAGGCGATGGCGATGCGCAGGGTCACGAGGGGGCCGAATTCGCCCATGATCTGGGTGCCGATCAGCGAGCAGATGACGCCAACGACAAAACCGGCCAGCACCACCTTGCGAGCGGGTCCGGTGCCATAGACGCGGTTGGTCACATCGGTCACGAGGAAGGCGATGGGATAGGTGAAGGCGCCCCAGGTCAGCCATTGGCCGAACAGGAATTGCACCAGGATGTTGGAGGCCACAACAACAGCGGCCATGGCAAGAATGCCAGGAAGGTAAGAGCGTGTCATTTTGCAGTCCGTTTTTTAGACAAGGTCGCGGAGACTTGTTTCGCCGATGCGAAAGATCAGGCCCAATAGCGGAAAAGCCCCTGTTTGGGCAAGAGATTTGTCAGGTATTGCCTGCTGTCGCACCGGTGGTGGCCTAATCGGGCAGCCGGTATTCCACCAGTTCGGTGCGTTGCAGCGATTTGAAGTTGTCGTCGGAGACCATAGTGGCGCGCAGCGCGCCGCTGCTGTCGCGCCAGATCGAGACGCCCTCCAGATTGTCGTGCAGACCGAGACCGGTTTGCAGCAATGTGACCTCGCCGCTGATGCCATCGGCGGTGATGTCCCAGCGCCGCAGGCGGCTGCGAAATCCGATGAAGCCAAAGTCGCGTTCCAGGAGGTAGAAGCGGCCGTCAGGGCCGAAATCGGCGCCCACAGGGAGGAATTTTCCCCGGCTCGGCAGATCAAAGGGACGGTCCCATCGGCTGCCATTCCACCGCCAGACGGGGATATCTCCCGCCTCGGTCAGGGCGCGTTCCGGCAGCGTGTAGAGATGGCCCTTGCCGTCGATGGCGAGGGCCTCCAGCGCCTTGTTCAGGGGCAGGCGGCGAAAGGCCTTTGGGCGGGGCAGCACCTCGGCGCGACTGTCACCCCGGCGGTGCCGGGCCACGCGCGAGACGCCTTCAAAGGAGATGAAGAGGGTGCCGTCACGCGCGATGGCGAGGCCTTCTGCGTCGACGATCCGCCCGCGCAGGATCGCGCCGTCTGATGCGCGCAGCTTATGGGCCTCGGTCGGGGTAATGGCCTCGATGGGGTGCAGTTCCGCGGTTCCGCGCTGAATGCGGGCGGTGACGATGGTGGCCCGATCGCTGACCACGGTCATCTGCGCCCCGTCCGGCGACAGCGACAGGGCGGAGAACCCCCCGAACCATTTGGCCGGGTGGGTCCAGCGATAGGCCGCGATGAACTGCGCCCCGCCCGGCTGTGCGGCCGAGGCGACGGGCCGATAGGCCAGCAGCGCCGTCAGAGAGATGGTCAGCGCCGCTGCCAGCCCGAGGCTCAGTTTGATTGCAGAACGGCGGCGCATTGCTGAGGCAGGTCCGAAAGAGTGTATTCACGCCGGGGTTTGGGCGGCGGCGCATTGGGGTCGCGCGGTTTTGGCGGCGGCGGATTCAGGATGTTCTTCACCCACTGGCGCGCGTCATCGCAGCCATCGCCGCGCGGGGGCGGATCCTGATCGACACAGCCGCGCGCGCCGGCCGGGCATTTCAGCCGGACGTGGAAGTGGTAGTGATGGCCATACCAGGGCCGGACCTTGCGCAGCCAGTCGCGGTTGCCCTTCTCGTCGTTGCACATCTGGACCTTGGCGCCGGGGAAAACAAAGATCCGCGCCACGCGGTCATCCTTGGCGGCGGCGCGCAGGATGGCGTGGTGCTGGGGTGACCAGCTGGAATTGGTGTAGGCACCATTGGCCCGGCGCAGGGAGATCGAGGAGATTTTCTCGCGTTCGGCGACGGAGAGGTCGAGGCGCTTGGCCGGCAGCATCCAGATATCGGCGTCCAGACCCACCTGATGACTGCGGTGCCCGGACAGCATCGGGCCGCCGCGCGGCTGGCTGATATCGCCGACATAGAGCCCGTTCCAGCCGCTCTGGCGGGCGGCAACGCGGCTCAGATCCTTGATAAAGTCGATGGTTTCGGGATGGCCCCAGTTGCGGTTGCGCGACAGGCGCATCGCCTGCCAGGTCGGGCCGGTCTGGGGCAGCTGTTCTGCCCCGGCCACGCAGCCCTTGGCGTAGGAGCCATGCGGTGCGGGTTTCTGCGCGGAGCCTGCGCGTTTGGCACCGAACAGCTGCTTTGCGGGTACGTCCGAGTTTGCAGAGCGGCTGACCACCGGATTGGCGGAGGGTGATCGGCTGTCCCCGGCGGGGGCGCAGGCTGTCAACAGGAGGGCGGTGAGGGTGATGTATCGACTGAACTTCAACTCTGGTCTCCTTCTGCATTGACCCAGCGCAGAACGATGAGCCCGATAATGAACAATAGAATAACCGGTGCAATGCCGAGGCGGGCACTGCCGGTGAGCGTGGTGGCTATTCCGATCAGGGCCGGTGCCAGAAAGGCTGTGGCGCGACCCGAAAGGCCATAAAGACCGAAGGCCTCGGTCGCGTTCTCGGGCGTGGTGTGGCGGACCATGAGGCTGCGGCTGGCGGCCTGAAGGATACCACCAAAGCCACCGATCAGCACACCGCAGGCAAAGAAGACGGCGTCAGGCAGGCCGGAGCCTTCGGCGAGAGAGAGGCCAAAGAACTGGTCGCGGGACATGTTGACGACCAGGAAACAGACGGTTGTCAGGATCAGAATTGCGGTGGTGATGACCGGTTTCGGGCCAAAGCGGCGATCTGCCAGCCCGCCGAGCCAGCTGAACAGCGCCGAGGAAATCACGGCGATGATGCCGAAGACGCCGATCAGGGTGATTTCCCAGCCCAGCACCAGCCGCGCGTAAATTCCGCCAAAGGCATAAAGCCCGTTCAGCGCATCCCGGTAGAGCATCGAGGAGATCAGATAGCCGGTCAGGCTGGCGCGATGGCGCAGACTGCGGACGGCGCGACCAACGGAACGGATGGCATCGCCAAACCGCCCGCGCGCGCCGGTGATGGCATCGTCGCGCACCCAGCGGAAATAGGGGATGATAAAGAGCGCAAACCAGATCGCTGTCAGCGGACCTGCGGCGCGGGTGCCTTCGCGGGTCTCCGCATCCAGCCCCAGAATGGGATCAATCCCGATCAGGGTTTTGCCATTCCCCTGTTCGACGAACAATGTGAGCATCAGGAAAAGCGCGATCACCCCACCAAGGTATCCGATGGCAAAGCCGGTGCCTGAGATGGTGCCGACGTCTTCCTTGTTGCCGAGAGAGGGCAGCTGCGCATTGACAAAGATCAGCGCAAATTCGGCGCCGATAAAGCCGAAGCCAAAGCTGATGAGCATCCACCAGAGGTTTGATCCGTCCGGGTCCATGAACCACAGGCCCCAGGCGCCGGTCACATACATCAGCGAAAACATCATGATCCAGGGCATTTTGCGCCCGGAGATATCCGCAAGCGCGCCCAGAAACGGCCCGCCAAGGCCGATCATCAGGCCGGTGATGGTGAGGCACATCGACCAAACCGTCTGCGCCTGCGCCTTTGCCGCCTCATCCGCGAGGCCCTGGGTCAGGTAATACTCGGCGGCAACGGCTGCGAAGAAGGGCGCAAAGACAAAGGTGACCAGCAGCGTGTGATAGGGCTGACTGGCCCAGTCAAAGGCCCACCAGCCCCAGATGCGCTTGCGCATGGATATCTGCGTCATGCCTCGTCGTCCCTTGCCCGATGCCTGTCGTGGTCTTTTGTCGTTACCTTTTGGTATGACAGGCCGGTATGGGGTTAGGCAAGCGTGTCCTGCGTTGACCTGTGGTAGATCGCGCTGGTCCTTCGTACAGCCATATGCTGTGCGGCCGGATGCTGCGGCGGGCCGACCCTAGCCGTTTTGGAGGGTTTCGGGCGCCGCAGGGGCAGGATCCGCCATCATCGGTGGCCAGGGGCGGCCTGCGTCCGCCTCGCACCAGGCCTTGATCCAGGCGGGCATCTCGGGGGCGAGGCTGTCGGTGCGACCGATCGTTTTGAGCACCTCCTGCGGTGCGACGATCCCCTTGGCATCTGTGATGGCGGTGCGCAGCATCACGTGGCTGGCGCAGTCGCCGTTGGATTTCCACATGGATTGTTCCAGATAGATGAAGCGATCGTCCCAGGCCACTGCCCGGCTGCGCATCTCGAACCGTTCAAAGCCGCGGATGCGGCGGCGAAACCGCACCGTGGTGCCCGCAACCGTCATGCCCCAGCGACGGCTGCGCAGGGCACCGATCAGGCCGACACGCTGGGCCAGCATGGTACGGCCCAGATCATAGAGCGTCATCGCACGGCCGTTGTTGAGCTCCATCCAGATATCCAGATCCCAGGGCCAGCAGATGTGGCGGGAAACATGGGTGTCGGTCAGATCCAGCGGCGGCATCCGGCGGGCAACCAGCAGATCCTTGATCAGGCGGACGATGGGAAACATGGGCGCGCTCTCCTGTGTGATGTGCCCGTGTTGCCATCTGTTTACAGCGCGTCAACCGCAACCTCGCGGCAGTCTTGCGATTTTGCGCGGGCGCGCTTACCTGTGGACAGGCTCCAAAAAGGGAAATCAAAGAGATGCTGTCGCTGTTTCAAATTCTGATGCTGATCCTGGACATCGTCTGGTTCTTCATCATCGCCCATGTGATCATGAGCTGGCTGATCAATTTTCAGGTTCTGAACCTCAATCAGCAATTTGTGGCGCAGGTCTGGTATGGTCTGAACCGCTTGTTAGAGCCGCTTTATGCGCCAGTGCGCCGCATTTTGCCCAATATGCAGGGCCTTGATCTGGCGCCGCTGGTGGTGCTGATCGCCGTTTATGCGCTGCGGATTATTCTGACCAACAATATCGCCATGTTCTATTGACCCAATGGGCCGAGGCGCGGCGATCGCTCTGATCGCGGCGCGGCGATTGATGCGGATGGACCGCCCAGGCATCGGCCTGCGGCGGTCTTTTCGGTGCCACTTGTCTGACGGTCGGGGGTGCGCACCCTTGTGGGTCGAATCCCGTTGTGGGATTGTAGCTGCCAAGACGAGCAGAACACAAAACGAGGCCCCCAGCCCCCATGTCCGCATTGCAGCCGGAAATGACCGCTCCGACCGGGGCGACCTCCACTGGCACATCCGTCACCGCTGCCTGTGCTACTGGCGCGACGCCGCTGTTGCGGGAAATCTTTGGCTTTGACGGGTTTCGCCCGGGGCAGGAGGAGATCGTCGACGCCGTGACCGCCGGTGAAAATGTGCTGGCGATCATGCCAACCGGCGGCGGCAAATCCCTATGCTTTCAACTGCCTGCTCTGCTGCGTGAGGGGGTCACGGTGGTGATCTCGCCGCTGATTGCATTGATGCGCGATCAGGTGCGGGCGTTGCAGGAGGTTGGCGTGACCGCCGGGGCGCTCACCTCGGGCAATACCGACGAAGAAACCGAGGCGGTCTGGCAGTCCATCGAGGAGGGGCGGCTGAAGCTTCTTTATATGGCACCGGAACGGCTGGCCTCCGGGGCGGCGATGGGGATGCTGCGGCGGATCGGTGTCAGCCTCATCGCGGTGGATGAGGCGCATTGCGTCAGCCAGTGGGGCCATGATTTCCGCCCCGATTACCTGCGGATTGGTGAATTGCGGCGGGCGCTGGACGTGCCGCTGGCGGCCTTTACCGCGACCGCAGATCAGGAAACCCGCGAAGAGATTGTCGAGAAGCTGTTTGATGGTGTCGCACCGCGCAGTTTCCTGCGCGGCTTTGACCGGCCCAATATCCATCTCGCCTTTGCCACCAAAGACAGCCCGCGCCGTCAGATACTCGAGTTTGCGGCCGCCCGAAAAGGTCAATCCGGCATCGTCTATTGTGGGACACGTGCCAAGACCGAAGCGCTGGCGGCGGGGCTGCGCGAGGCGGGCCACGCCGCCTGTTATTATCACGGTGGCATGGACGCCGAGGACCGGCGCGGGGTGGAGACGCGCTTTGCCCGCGAGGACGGTCTGATCGTTGTGGCCACGGTGGCCTTCGGCATGGGTATCGACAAGCCCGATATTCGCTGGGTCGCCCATGCGGATCTGCCCAAATCCATCGAGGCCTATTATCAGGAAATCGGACGCGGTGGCCGCGACGGCGCGCCTGCCGAGACGCTGACGCTGTTCGGGCCGGAAGATATTCGATTGCGTCGCAGTCAGATCGACGAGGGTCTGGCGCCGCCGGACCGCCGCAGTGCAGACCATGCCCGGCTGAATGCGCTGCTCGGACTGGCCGAAGCGCTGAAATGCCGCCGCCAGACCCTGCTGGCCTATTTCGGCGAGGCGGCTGAGCCCTGCGGCAACTGTGATCTCTGCGACCAGCCGGTGGATGTGTTCGACGGCACCACGGCGGTGCGCAAGGCGCTGTCGGCGATCCTGCGAACGAACGAGACCTATGGATCGGGACATCTGATCGACATTCTGGTGGGCAATGCGACCGACCGGGTGCGTGACAAGCGGCATGACGATCTGTCGGTCTTTGGCTGTGGCAAGGAATATGGCAAGCGACAGTGGCAGGCGGTGTTCCGGCAGATGATGGGGCATGATCTGGTGCGCCCCGATCCCGAACGCCATGGCGCGCTGCGGATGACCGAGGCGGCGCTGCCGGTTCTGCGCGGTGAACAGGACATTGCGCTGCGCCGCGACACCATCAGCTCTGCCAAGCGCAGCCCTGCGGTAAAGGCGCTGGTGTCGGATGAGGACGCGCCGCTGTTGTCGGCACTGAAAGCCAAGCGGCGCGCGCTGGCCGAGGCGCAGAAAGTGCCGGCTTATGTTATCTTTGCGGATCGCACGCTGATCGAGATGGCCGAAACCCGGCCCGATACGCTGGATAAAATGGCGCGGATCGGCGGTGTCGGGGCGAAGAAACTGGAGCGGTATGGCAGCGATTTCCTGTCGGTGATCACCGGCGAGAGCGCGGCGCTGCACCCGATGCGGCGCAAGCTGGCCGGGCGCGATGCCGGATCGGTTTATGATGCGTTGATGGCTGTGCAGGCGGAGCTGGCGCGGGGCAGCGACGGAACCGAGAAACCGCTGAGCTGTTCTGCGGCGCAGCTGGCGAAGCTGGCGAAGGTCCGTCCGCAGACTGAAATCGCCATCACAAGGCTGTTAGGCGAGCGCCGCGCGGAACGTTTTGCAGCGGCGTTTCTGGACGTCTTGCGCGGCGCGGGCTAGGTCTTGTCCAGAACAGATGGGGGCAGAATATGCTGGTAGTGACTTCTCCGGCCAAAAAGCTGGACTGGAGCGAACGCGACGTTGAGATGACATGGCCCGCCATGCACGACGCGGCGGTGGATTTGGCATCCGTGGCGCGCGATCTGTCGGTCGCCGAGCTGATGAAGCTGATGCATATCAGCGAGGATCTGGGAAAGCTGAACTACGAGAGATTTCAGAGCTTTGCCGCCGATCCGGGCAGCGATGCCACGCGCCCGGCCGCGCTGGCCTTTGCGGGTGACACCTATCAGGGGCTGGAGGCAGGATCTCTGGATGCGGAGGAAATGGCCTGGGCGCAGGACCACTTCCGCATTCTGTCGGGCCTTTACGGGCTGCTGCGGCCGCTGGATGCGATGCAGGCCTACCGGCTGGAGATGGGATCGCGGCTGAAGACGGCAAAGGGCAAGAATCTCTATGACTACTGGGGGCGGGACATCTCTGATGCGCTGAATGCCCAAGGTGAGGCCATGGGCAGCGATGTGCTGGTGAACTGCGCCAGCCAGGAGTATTTCGGCGCGGTTGATCGCGAAGCGCTGGCGCTGCGGGTCGTGACGCCTGTCTTCATGGAAGACAAGAACGGCACGCCCAAGGTGGTGAGCTTTTACGCCAAGCGGGCGCGGGGCGCGATGGCGCGCTACATCATTCAGAACCGGCTAAGCGATCCTGCGGCGTTGCGGGATTTTGACAGCGGCGGCTATCGCTACATGCCGGAGATGTCGGAGCCGGATCAGCCGGTGTTCCTGCGCGCGGGCTGAGCGGGGCCGGTGCAGATCAGGCGGCGCCGGTCTGGGTGAGGTCGTCATCCGCCAGCGGCGCCGCCTCGGCAGGCAGATAGGCGTGAATACGTTCGTGGATCAGCGCCTTGCGCAGGGGTTTGGTCAGGTAGTGATCCAGACCTGCGGCGAGAATCCCGTCTGAATCGCCGGCCATGGCATGGGCCGTGAGGGCGACAACCGGCGTGTAGATGCCGGTGCCGTGTTCCAGCGCGCGGATTTTCTGCGTTGCCTCCTTGCCGTCCATCACCGGCATCGAGATATCCATGAAAATCAGGTCAGGCTGGAAGGACTGATAGGCCTCCACCGCCTCAATCCCGTTGCTGGCAAATTGCAGATCTATGTTCAGATCTTTCACCATTTTGCGGAACACAAGCTGATTGGTCCGGTTGTCTTCTGCTGCCAGAATCCGCATCAGCCGGGGCGTCGGGGTGGCATCGACCGCCGCGGCGATCGGGGCCGGCGCCAGGGTCGGCGCCACGGTCGGGGAGGGCGCCGGGGCCGTTGGCTGCGCTGACGGCAGCGGTGTGGCCACCGTGTCGAGCACCTGCGGTGTGGCTGCAACCGGCTCAACCATATCTGCGGCACGCGCCGCTGATCCACGCTTGGGCAGGTCGACAAGCCGCTGGAACAGCTCGTCCCGCTGGATCGGTTTCAGCAGCACGCTGTCTGTCACGGATTGTACAACCGCGTTGCTGGCTGCTGTGGGGTCGCTGCTGAGCATGAGGATCGGCACACTGGCAAAGGAGCCGGAGCGCAGTTTGCGGGCCAGTTCGACCCCATCCTGATCGGGCAGTTGTTCATCGCAGATGACCAGATCGACGTCCTCAGGCATCTGGGCAATTGCGGTGGTGCCATTGTCAAAGACCGTCACATCCAGCCCCAGCGTCGCCAGCTGTTTGCTGAGCACGTCGCGCATGACCGATTGGGACTCGATAACCACGACCTGACACAGCCCCTTGGGCAGCGTCGGGATGCTGGTTGAAGCGCCCTCTGCCAGTGGCAGCTCCATGCGGAAACCGAAACAGGACCCCTTGCCCTCCTCGCTTTCGACCCAGATTTCGCCGCCCATCAGTTCAATCAGCCGCTTTGAGATCGCAAGGCCAAGGCCGGTGCCCTCAAACTGGCGATTGCGCTCATCCTCGACCTGATTGAATTCGCCAAAGATGTCCTGCACCTTCTCTGCGGGGATACCGATGCCGGTGTCTTCGATGGTGACATGGATCGAACAGATCTTGTCGTCAGCATTGGAGATGCCGGTGATTTGCAGGGCAACATGACCTTCTGAGGTGAATTTCACCGCGTTGCCGACAAGATTGGTGAGCACCTGGCGAATGCGTCCGGGATCCCCGACGAAGCTGGTTGGCAGGAACAGATCGTAGTCCAGCAGCAGTGTCAGACCCTTGTCCCGTGCCGTGGGCTGAAGCAGCATCAGCACCTCATGCACACTGCGCTCCAGGTCAAAGGGTTCAGGGTGCAGCTGCAGTTTCTGCGCCTCGATCTTGGAATAGTCGAGCACGTCATTGATGATGACCAAAAGCGCCTCGCCGGAGTTTTTGATCGTGTTGGCGTAGAGCTGTTGTTCCTCGTTCAGATTGGTGTCGCTGAGCAGCTCGGCCATGCCGACAACACCGTTCATCGGGGTGCGAATCTCATGGGACATATTGGCCAGGAAGGCGGATTTGGCACGATTTGCGGCCTCGGCCCGCTCGCGGGCGGCCTCAAGCTCCTCCTCGTATTGGACGGTGGAGGTGATATCGAGCGCCAGGCTGACCATATCGCCGCCATGGCCGCGCTGATCCAGCAGCCGCAGGTAGCGGTCGTCCCACATCCGTACGACCACAGGTTCGGGGGAGGGCGACAGCCAGCGCTCCGACATCTGGGCGCGCCAGTGATCGGGATCCTGTTCTCCGGTGTTCACCAGCCCCTCATCGGTGAGAATCTGCAGGATCCGTACGTAGGAGACGCCAGGCGCCACTTCCTCCAGCCCGTCGAACAGGTCGAGATAGGCGCCATTGGCGCCGATCAGTTTGCTGTCGGCATCAAAGAAGGCAAAGCCGTCCTGAAAGGCCTGGATCGAATGCCAAAGCCGTCGCTCGGCGCGCTCAACCTTTTCGTTGGCGGTGGACAGGTCCGATTTCACCTTGGCGTTTTCGTCGCGCACCGTCGCGACTTCGGCCTGGGTGACGCCGATCTGGCGGGTCAGTGCCAGCGCATGGCGCCCGAGTTTGCGGTTGGCTGCCGAAAGTTCCGCCTGCTTCAATTCAAGCAGGCGCTCCGCCGCGAGACGCGCGCGTCGTTCTTCCGTCAATCTGTCAGCAAGGTTCATCCCTGCGAACTCCACATAAAACCAACACGACCTGTCTGCCCTACTTTGGCGGGCAGAGATTAAATTGAGATTAGTTCATCTGTTACGTTGCGATATCTTGCTATGGCGTTAACCCCGTGCCAGCCTCTTGGCAGGTCTGGAGGGTTCTATTGTGCGTGTGCCTGTTTCATTTGTTGTACTTTTGTGCGGTTGGCTTGTTCAACCATTAGTTGTTTTCGCTGATTCAATTTTTCCGGAAACGCGCTATGTCATTCAGCGCGACACCGATCATTTCGGGGCCGATCTTGGGCCGCTTTTTGACACCGATATGCGCAGTTGCGCGCGGGCTTGTTCGGCACAGACCGATTGTGTCGGGTTTGCCTTCAACAGCCGATCAAACGCCTGTTTCCCAAAATCGGCGATGGATCAGCCGTCGCCCTATGACGGGGCGTTTTCAGCGCATAAGCTTCTCGCCGGTGCGGCAGAGAAGCAGGCGGCCAAACAGCGCGCCGCGGCCTTGCAGGGGCTGGAGGTTGCGGATCTGGCTGCGGTGTCCAAACAGGCAGAAAACCTTGGCCTGCGCTTTCCAACGGGTGGATCCAGCGTTGAGGATCTGATTGCTGCGGCGCAGGGGGCACCGTCGGCAGCGGCGCTGCGGTGGGTTGCCGAGGCTGTGGTGCTGAGTGATCGCGGCGATCTGTGGCTTGACTATTCCCGCAGGCTGCTGCGTCAGGAACTCAACGGATCCGCCCAACGCCGCGCCCATGAAGAGGCCTTTGCGGCAGCGCTCAATGCCTATCTGCGCAGTTCGCAGCCGGCGGCGCAGGCGGCCGGATTGATCACCGCCGCAGAGGCGTTGGAACAGCTGGGGCGGGGACGTGCCGCGCTGGCGGTTCTGCGGCTGGCGGCAGATCGTGACACCAGCGCGAAACTGTCGCTACGTCTGGATGAGGCAATTGCCAAATATGGATTTCGTGTCACCGGGAGCCGGGTTGAGAGCGACAGTGCATCGCCCCGCATTTGTGTCGAATTTTCTGAAGATTTGGTACGCAGCGGGATCGACTACAGCGACTTTGTAAAACTGGCCGATCCGCGTCTGGTTGCCGAGTCGACCGCGCGCGAGCTGTGTATCGACGGTGTGGAGCATGGCACCCGCTACCGGGTGATGCTGCGGCGCGGGCTGCCGGCGGCAACCGGCGAGAGATTGGCCAAGGATGTAACGCTGACCCACTACGTGCGGGATCGCGCCCCCAACGTGCGATTCTCCGGGCGGTCCTATGTGCTGCCCAAGGGGGATCAGGTGGCGGTGCCGGTTGAGACGGTAAACGCGACCACGCTCGATCTGCGCCTGCGCGGTGTGAGCGATCGCAACCTGCTGCGAACCCTACAGGAGGATTATTTTGCCCGGCCGCTTTCGCAGTGGCAGGATGAACATTTCGCCAGCGATATTGCCGAGGAAATCTGGACCGGCACCGCGGAGGTCCAGCAGGATCTGAACCAATCGGTGACCACACGGCTGCCGCTTGATGAGGCGCTGGCGGATCAGCCGGTAGGTCTTTATGCGCTGAGCGCGCAGGTTCCGGGGGCCGATCCCTATGAGGCGCCTGCGGCAACCCAATGGTTCGTGCTGACGGATCTGGGTTTGAGCACCATGCTGGGCAGTGATGGGCTGCATGTGCAGGTACAGGGACTGGCAGATGCCGCGCCGCGCGCGGGCGTTCGTTTGCAGCTGGTCTCCAATGCCAACGCGGTGCTGGGGACGGCAGTCAGCGACGCTGACGGCTATGCCCGTTTCGACGCGGGGTTGACCCGTGGAGAGGGGGCATCGGCTCCGGCTGTCATCATGGCGCTGACCGGCGAGGAGGACGCGGCGGAGGTCGATTTTGCCTTTCTCTCATTGCGGGACGCCGCCTTTGATCTGTCGGACCGGGGGGTGGAGGGGCGTTTGGCGCCGGGTCCGATTGACGTGTTCCTGACCACTGATCGGGGGGCTTATCGTGCGGGTGAGGTGATTCATGCGACCGCCCTTGCCCGTGATCCGAGGGCCGAGGCGCTTCCGGGCGTGCCCTTGATCGCGGTTCTGAACCGCCCGGACGGGGTCGAATACGCCCGGGTGGTTTCCGATCAGGGGGTGCTGGGCGGCCATGTGTTCCGCCTGCCGATTGGCGATACGGCACCGCGCGGAACCTGGCGGTTGTCGATCCTGTCGGACCCCGAAGCCCCGGCGCTGGCCAGCAGGCAAATTCTGGTCGAGGATTTTCTGCCTGAACGCATTGATTTCACGCAAGAGCTGGCGGCAGGAGCCGACCAAGGTCTGCGTCCGGGCACAAGCGCCCCATTGCGGATCGAAGCGCGGTATCTGTTTGGTGCCCCGGGCCGCGACCTGACTATCGAGGGCGAGGTGACCCTGCGTCCGGCGGAACAGGTGAGCGGTTGGACGGGCTATCGCTTTGGTCGCCATGACGAGGTCGTCGCGCCGCAGAGCCGCTATTTCGGCGGGATGAGCACCGATGCCTCGGGTCTGGGCGTGGTTACCGTGACACTGCCGGAGATTGACGCGCCGGGTCAGCCTCTGATTGCGGAGGTGACCACCCGGCTGGCCGATGGGGGCGCGCGACCCGTCGAACGGCAGATGACTGTGCCCATGCAGCCTGACGGGCCGGTGATTGGTATCAAGCCGCTTTTTGAAGAGGTCGTCGCAGAGGGCGATGCAGCGCGGTTTTCGGTGATTGCGCTGGCCCCGGACGGTAGCACGCGGGATATGCCGGTCACATGGAGTTTGAACCGGGTGGAAACCCGCTACCAGTGGTATCAGCTCTACGGCAACTGGAACTGGGAGCCGACCACCCGGCGCAGCCGGATCGCGACGGGTGAGGCAACCCTGAGCGCGGCGACGCCTCTGGTGCTGGAGCAGCCGGTGGACTGGGGCCGGTATGAGCTGGTGATCGAACATCGGGGCACGCCCTATGTGGCGGCTTCGACCGATTTCTATGCAGGGTGGTATGTGCCTGACGAGGGGGCGGATACGCCCGACCAGCTGGACGTCTTTCTTGATCGCGACAGTTATCAGCCCGGCGATACAGCGCGGTTGCGGCTGGTCACCCGCGCGGCTGGCACGGCTCTGGTTTCGGTGATGTCGAACCGGTTGATCAGCCGCCAGATGGTCGAGGTTCCCGCCGGGGAGACGGTGATTCCACTGGCAGTTGGTGCCGACTGGGGCAGCGGGGCATATGTCTCGGCGATGGTGGTGCAGCCGCTTGCTGGCAAGGCGGATCAGACCCCGACCCGCGCATTGGGGCTTGCCCATGCTCGCGTCATTCGCCCTGGCCAGGCGCTGGAAGTAACCTTGGACCTGCCGGAGGTGGCCCGACCCCGCCGGACACAGCTGGCCCGCGTCGAGGTCGCGGGGGCCGCTCCCGGTGAAGAGGTCTGGCTGACGCTGGCGGCGGTTGATCTTGGGATTTTGAACCTCACCGGGTTTCAGAGCCCGGACCCCCTAGCGCATTACTATGGCCAGCGGCGGCTCGGGATGGAGCTGCGGGATCTTTACGGTCGCCTGATCGAGAGTGGCAACGGCGCCTTGGGCCGGGTGCGCTCCGGCGGCGATGCTGGGGCGGGGATGCGACTGCAGTCGCCGCCACCGACGCAGGATCTGATGGCGGTGTTTTCCGGTCCGGTGAAGGTCAAGGCCGATGGAACGGCCGAGGTGCCGATCGCGCTGCCAGCGTTTAACGGCACGGTGCGGGTGATGGCTGTCGCCTGGTCGCAAGATGCGGTTGGACAGGCGGAGCGGGACATGGTGGTGCGCGATCCGATCGTGGTGAGCGCCAATGCCCCGCGTTTTCTGGCGCCCGGAGACAGCAGCCGGGTTCTTGTGGAGCTCACTCATGCAGATGGGCCCGCAGGCCAACTGAGCCTTGCGGCGCGGGTCCTTGGCGGCGGGCTTGAGATCGGGACATTGCCGCAAGTCCTGGAGCTGGCCGATGGCGCAGATACCACCCTGATGCTGCCGGTCGAAGCGCTGGCTGTCGGAGATCCGGAGATTGAGCTCGCCGTGACGACACCAGAGGGCGAAACGCTGATCCAGACGCTGCGCCTGCCGGTGCGGGCCAATGATCCGATGGTTGCCACAACCAGACGGTTCAGGCTGGCGGCGGGGGATAGTTTTCTGTTCTCATCTGACGTCTTTACCGGGCTGCGACCGGGCGGCGCGCGGGCAGTGATGTCTGCGGGGCCGCTGGCGCGGTTCGACGTGCCGGGTCTGCTGACGGGCCTCGACCTCTACCCCTATGGCTGTACCGAGCAGATCACATCCCGGGCGCTGCCGTTGCTGTATCTGTCGTCGGTGGCACGGGCTGCCGGGTTGGGTGACGGGCCGCAGGTTGACGCCCGGATTGACAGCGCCATTCAGCAGGTGCTGTCGCGGCAGGCCAGCAATGGCGGTTTTGGTCTGTGGCGCGCCGAAAGCGGTGATTTCTGGCTGGATGCTTATGCCAGCGATTTTCTGAGCCGCGCGCGTGTGCAGGGCTATCAGGTCGCTGACACCCGGTTCCGGCAGGCCTTGGACAACCTGCGCAACCGGGTGAATTATGCCCCCGATTTCGAGAATGGAGGTGAGGACATCGCCTATGCGCTGCTGGTGCTGGCGCGCGAGGGGGAGGCGGCGATGGGCGATCTGCGCTATTACGCCGACGTTAAGGCTGCGGATTTCGCCACACCCCTGGCCGTTGCCCAGATCGGGGCGGCGCTGGCGGCCTATGGCGATCAGCGCCGGGCCGATCAGATGTTTGCCCGGGCGGCCTCTATGTTGCAGGGGGATGATCCCGATCCGACCCTGTGGCGCGCCGACTATGGCAGCCAGCGCCGCGATCAGGCCGGTGTTCTGGCCTTGGCCAGCGAGGCCGGTTCGCAGGCGGTGGACAGCCGTCGTCTGAGCGCGGGCCTGACAGCCGATGGCCGGCTGCTGTCCACGCAGGAAAGCGCCTGGACGCTGATGGCGGCTCATGCGCTGATCGAGGGCGGTGGTGGCTCCGGTCTGCTGGTCAATGGGCAGGCGACGGACGGGCCATTTGTTGAGGTCTTGGATGGGGATCAGGATCGCGATCCGCTGGCGCTGACGGCCGCCTCGGGCAAGGAGGTCGATATCACCCTCACCACCCTTGGCGTTCCGCTGGTGGCAGCGCCGGCAGGGGGAACTGGCTACAGCATCGAGCGGAGCTATTACACACTGGAGGGCGAGGCGCTGGCTCCGGATCAGTTCACGGTTGGCGACCGCTTTGTCACCGTGCTGCGGGTGGTCGCGTTTGAGCCGGGTGGCGCGCGGTTGATGATCAATGATCCGCTGCCTGCGGGGCTGGAGATTGATAATCCCAGCCTGCTGCGATCCGGTGATCTGAGCGGGCTAGACTGGCTGACGCTGAGCGACGCGCGACATGCAGAATTCCGTGCGGACCGGTTTCTGGCGGCTGTCGATCTGCGGAGGGGCCGCGGCGACGAGGCCGGGGCGCCGGTGACGCTGGCCTATGTGGCGCGGGCGGTGACGCCCGGACTGTTCCACCACCCGGCGGCGTCGGTTGAGGATATGTACCGGCCCGCCAGCCGGGCCCGCACCGCCACCGGGCGCGTGCAGGTCCGGTGATCCGCGCGCCAAAGATGCGGCTACGGGCGCGCTCCTCCTGGCGGCTGCTGGGAGGGGCGGCTGCCCTATGCGTGACCATTGCTGCGCTGGGATTGGGGGTCGAGACCTGGATCGCCCGAACGCCGATGCCCGCAACACTGGCGGAGACAGCCACCGAGGTGCGCGACCGAAACAGCCAGTTGCTGCGGGCCTATCCGGTTGCCGATGGGATCTGGCGGATGGCGGTGCGGCCGGATCAGGTCGACGCGGGCTATCGCGCGATGCTGCTGCGCTATGAGGACAAGCGGTTCTACGACCATGGCGGCGTTGATGCGCTTGCTCTGCTGCGGGCGGCGGCGCAGGCGGTGTGGCAGCGGCGTGTGGTCTCGGGTGGCTCGACACTGACGATGCAGGTGGCGCGGCTGCTGGAGGATGGCAGCACCGGGCGCTGGGCAGGAAAACTGCGCCAGATTCGGCTGGCGCTGGCGCTGGAGCGGCGCCTGACCAAGGCGCAGATCCTTGAGTTGTATCTGGTTCACGCGCCCTTTGGTGGCAATCTGGAAGGCGTGCGGGCGGCGAGCTATGCCTGGTTCGGCAAGGAGCCGTCGCGGTTGTCTCCGGCGGAGGCGGCGCTGCTGGTCGCCTTGCCGCAGGCACCGGAGGCGCGCCGCCCGGATCGCGCTCCGAAACCTGCAGAGATGGCCCGCAACCGGGTATTGGCGCGGATGGCAGCCGCAGGCGTCTTGCCGGTGGAGGCGGCCGAGGCTGCGCAGCGGGCGCGGATCCCCCGGCAAATGCGCCCCTTCCCGCAGATGGCCGCGCATCTGGCGGATCGCGTGATAGCCGAGACGCCGGAGCTTGCGCGGATTGATCTGACGGTGGAGGCCGGATTACAGCACCGGCTGGCGCGGCTGGTGGCGCAGACCGTCGCGCGGCAGGACGCCCGGCTGTCGGCGGCGGTGCTGGTGGCCGATCACCAGAGCGGCGAGATCCTCGCCTCGGTCGGCTCAGCCGGATATCAGGATGATCTGCGACAGGGGTTTGTGGATATGACGCGCGCGGCGCGTTCGCCGGGGTCCACGCTGAAACCGCTGGTCTATGGTCTTGCCTTTGATCAGGGGCTGGCGCACCCGGAAACCATGATCCACGACGGGCCTATTGATATCGACGGGTATGCGCCACAGAATTTTGACGGAGGTTATCGCGGCGACCTGCGGATGCGGCGTGCGCTGCAATTATCGCTGAATACGCCGGTAATACGCGTGATGCAGGCGCTGGGTCCGGCGCGGTTGATGTCAGCCCTGCGGCGCGGAGGCGCGCGACCGCAACTGCCCGGCGGCAAGCCGGGACTGGCGGTGGCGCTGGGCGGGGTGGGCCTGTCGCTGCATGATCTGATGCAGGTCTATGCCGGGCTGGCGGCGGGCGGGCAGGGGCCTCGGTTGCGGGTGCGTATGGAGGCGTCGTTTGAACGGATGCCACGCCTGTTGAGCGAGGTCTCAGCCTGGCATCTCACCGATGTTCTGCGCGATGTGCCGCCGCCAGCAGGTGCGCCTGCTGGCGTGCTGGCCTATAAGACAGGGACGTCCTACGGGCACCGCGATACCTGGGCGATTGGCTGGGATGGTCGCCATGTGGTTGGCGTCTGGCTTGGCCGGGCCGATGGCACGCCGGTGCCGGGCGCCTTTGGCGCGGAGCTGGCGGCCCCACTGTTGTTTGAGGCCTTCGGGCGGCTCGGGACCGGTTTTGCACCGCTCCCTCCGGCGCCTCGCTCGGCGTTGCGGGTGGCCACTTCGGAGCTGCCGCTGCCCTTGCAGCGCTTTGACGGCGGTCGGGCGGGTGGCCAGCCCGCTGACGCGGTGCAGCTGGCGTTTCCACCGGACGGTGCGGCGCTGATGCTGGCAGAGGATGGACAGGTCACGCTGCGGATCAAAGGCGGCGAGGCGCCGTTTCTGGTGCTGGCCAATCAAAAGCCGGTGGTGACCGGCGCCCGCCGCCGCAGCATTGATCTGCCGGGGATGGAGCGCGGATTTTCAACACTGGTGGTGGTTGATCGCAATGGTCGCTCCGATCAGGCCCGCGTGCGGATCACCCGCCCAGGTGAGTAGCGCAGATCCGGCACCCCGCAAAGGCTGATGGTCACCGCCGCCCTTCGCGCAGCCAGCCTGCGAGAATCGCCGCGCTGGCCAGCAGCAGCACCAGCCAAGCGGGAAGCAGCGGCGTCTGGTTGACCGAGACGGTGCGATAGGCGTCGCGCGGGGTCAGTCCGATCCAGCCACGTCCAGCGGCAACGCGTCCCTCGCGCACATCGCGCAGGCTCGGGATACCGTCGTGCAGCGCGCGCACGCCGCCACGGGTCTGGGCCACGGCGGCGGCCATGATATCGCCGGTGGCAATGGTCTGTTCAAATTCACGCGGCGCCGCAGGGCCGAGGCCGATGACGGTGGACTGGCTGCCTTCTTCCAGTCGGTAAAGACCGGGTTCCGGCCCCTCGTAGCGGCCTTCCCAGCGGCCGGGCGCGGTTTGGGTCATCGTGACGGTGACTGTGCTGCCATCGGGATTTGTGACCGTGACATCGCCGACATCTTCGCCCAGGCTGCGGCGCTGGATGCGCATACGCTGCCCGGTTGCCTCGGCTGACAGGACGTCCTCTTCCAGCTCGGGCTCTTTCATCATCCAATGGGCAAGGCGCCGCAGCAGCTCAAGCTGCGGGCCGCCGCCTTCGTATCCCCGGCTCCAGAGCCAGGCATGATCGGAGGCCAGCAGCGCCACGCGCCCCTCGCCGACCCGGTTCAGAACCAGCAGCGGGCGGTCATCCAGGCCGCTCATCAGGACATTGCCCTGGGGGACGTCGACTTCGATCTGCCGCAGCCAGCGACCCCAGTCGGAGGCGCCGGTGAGATCGGCGGTAACAGGGTGGCGCTGGCCCAGATCGGTGATTTCCGGGCGATAGGCGCGCTCCAGCACCCGCGCCGAGGGGCTGGCAGGCAGGATGCTGGCCAGCGGAGAACGATAGATGCTGTCGGCGCTGGCAAAATCCGGCCCCGCCGCCACCAGAACCGCGCCTCCGCGTTCAACATAATCGGCCACATTGTCGAGGTAGATCGCCGGCAGGATGCCGCGCCGTTTGTAGCGATCAAAGATGATCAGATCGAAATCATTGATCTTTTCCAGAAACAGCTCCCGCGTTGGAAAGGCAATCAGCGACAGCTCATCGACCGGTACCCCGTCCTGTTTTTCCGGTGGGCGCAGAATGGTGAAATGCACCAGATCCACCGCGCTGTCGGATTTCAGCAGATTGCGCCAGGTGCGCCCGCCCGGATGCGGCTCGCCCGAGACCAGCAGCACGCGCAACCGATCGCGCACCCCGTTGATCTGGACCAGCGCGGCGTTGTTGCGATCGGTCAGCTCGCCCTCGGCGGTGGGGACGGTGAACTGGATCACGTTGCGCCCCCCATGTGGCAGGGTCAGTGGCAGGTCAAAATCGACACCGACAGGCAGGTTGAAGCGCTGCGGTTCGGCGCCGCCGATGGAAATCGCCAGCTCTGCCAGATTGCCGGTTGCGGGGGCCTCGCCCTGATCCTCGATCCTGAGGGTCAGGGTCACGGGTTCACCGATAATGGCAAAGCTGGGGGCGTTCTTGACGATCAGCCGCCGGTCCCAATCGCTGGGGCGACCGGTCAGCAGCAGATGCAGCGGGGCAGGCAGGGCCGGGGTCTGCGCAATGTCATGGACCTGGCCATCGCTGAGCGCGATCATCCCGGCAACCCGACCGCGCGGCACATTGGCAAGCGCCTCGGCCAGTGCGCCCATCAGCAGGGTGCCACTGTTGTCGCTGCTGCCATCACGCGGCGGGACGCTGTCGACGGCAATCCAGCGAACCTCGGTGTTCGGGCGCTGACTGAGGGCGGTCTCCAATGCGGCACGGGCGGCCCCTGTCTGGTCGGGGCGGTCGGACAGGGCCTGGCTGGCGGTCTTATCCTCAAGCACCAGAACGATGTCACTGAGCGCGGCGCGGTCTTCGATCTGGTACACCGGGCCGCTGAGGGCCGCGATCAGCACCAGAGCGGCGAGCGCACGCATCGGCCATCCCGCAAGGCGTTTCCAGGCCGCCAGAGCCAGCACCGCAACCGACAGCGCCGCAAGCAGGCCGATCAGCGGCCAGGGGACCAGTGGGTCAAAGAGGATGGTCTGTGTCATCTGTCCAGCCTCATGTCATTGCCCCAGCCGATCGAGCAGGGCGGGGACATGCACCTGATCGGATTTGTAGTTGCCAGTGAGTACATGCATGACCAGATTGACCCCAAAGCGGTAGGCCAATTCGCGCTGACGCTCGCCGGTATAGCCGCGCCCCACTGGCAGCAGAGGGCGGCCGTTGTCATCCACGGCCCAGGCGGAGGCCCAGTCGTTGCCGCCGATGACAACCGGTGTGACACCATCATTTAGGTTGCGGAAGGGGATGCCTTCCACCTGCTGGGCATCGGCGGGCGCGGCTTCGACCCAGAGCGTGCCGCGGCTGTGGCGTCCGGGGAAATCCTGTAGCAGATAGAAGGCGCGGGTCAGCACATGGTCTGCGGGCAGCGGTTCGAGTGGCGGCACGTCCAGCCGCAGGGCCAGTTGTTGCAGGCGCCGCCCTGCCGGGCTGCTGGCTCCGGCGCGGGTCAGGTCGGCGTCGCGGGTGTCAAAGAGGATCATCCCGCCGGTGCGCAGATAGGTGTTGAGCCGGTCGTAGGCCGCACCCGAGGGCAGCGGCTGATTGGCGGTCACCGGCCAGTAGAGCAGCGGGTAGAACGCCAGCTCGTCGCGCTCCAGATCAACGCCGGCGGGGGGAGAGGGTTCAACCGATGTGCGGAACCGCAATGTGTTGGACAGCCCTTGCAAGCCGTCGCGCGCCAGCTGGTCAATCTGCGGGTTGCCGGTCAGCACATGGGCCAGCGTCAGCTCGGCCGCGCGGTCTGCGGCGAGGGCGTCTGCTGCGGGATCGGATGCGTCGGACCGGGCCGCGCTGTCGGTTTGCTCGATCACCAAGGCGTTGCCCTGGGCGTGGCTGCGCAGGTCGCTGCCGGAGCCGGTGGCCCAGATACAGGTGGCGAGGACCAGGGCCGATGCGAGGTTTTGCGCCTTGGGTGCGGTCGGTCGTGTCCGACGCATCAGTAATCCCGACAGCAGCAGCGCGGCGATTACGTCGAGCGCCAGCAACAGCAGGGAGAGGCTGATCAGGATGCCGCCAAGCGGGCGCTCCGGCGTGCCACCATAGCCAAGGATTGGCAGCCCGACGGGCCAGCCAATTGGCGTCAGCTGATCCTCGGCCCGCATGACATTGCGGGCAATCCGCCGATCCCCGTTCTGGTACAGGCCGGGTTGCAGGCCGGGGCCGGTCAGGGCGGCAATCAGATCAGGCCCTGCGACACCGGGCAGGGCATCGGCATCCGAAAGGTCACCAAAGCCATCGAGCACCTGAAGCGGCGCCCATGTGGTGCCCTCCAGATCCGTAGCCTCGGCCGGTTTGGCACCGGAGGAAACCGCCAGCCGCTCCATCATCTGCACAAATAGGCCCGAGAGCGGCAAGGTGCTCCATTCCGCATTGGCGGTGACATGGAAGAGCACGATCTGACCATTGCCGAGCGGTTTGCGTGTCACCAGCGGCGTCCCATCGGAGAGTTCCGCAATCACCCGCTCCGCAAGGCTGGGATCGGGTTGTGCGACCACCTGTGAACTGACGGTGACGTCCTCGGGGATGGTCAGCCCGAAGAAAGGAGAGCCTTCGGCAAAGGTGGCCAGCGTCTTGGGCTCGCCCCAGCTCATGGCGCCGCCAATGCTGCGGCCTCCGATCCGCAGGCGCACCGGCAGCAGCGGCTCTTCGTCGGTGCGGGCGGTATCGCTGGCGGCCAGCCGGGGACCGGCAAACCGCAGGAGCAATCCGCCTTCGTTGACCCAGTCCACCACCGCTGCCTCCTGATCGGGGGGCAGACGTGCGGTATCGGCCAGGACGATCACATCCGGGTTGGCAGGCAAGAGATCGTTCAGCCCGCCTTCCAGCAGGTCTGCGTTTGGCGCCAGCGCCTTGCGCAGATAGTGCAGGGGCGACAGCAGGGCGAGGCCTTCGTTGCCGCTCTGGCTGGAGATCAGCGCCACCTCGCGGCGGCGCAGACCGTCATCGGTAAGCGATATAGCCCCTGCGCTGCGGTGACCCTGCAGTTCGAAGAGCCGGATACGTGCGCGCAGCTCAGCGGGCAGGGACAGGCGGGCGGTGGCCTCAAGCCCGTTGGCGGCAGCGGTATCTGTATCGGCAAAATCCACCGTCGCCGCGCCCAGAGTCCGCATGGTGCCGCCCGGATCCGGCCCACGGGCAAGCACGGTGACGGTCTGGTCACTGCCGGGGGTGATCTGGGTGTGGTTGCGAGTGACCGTGATTTCCATAGCGCCGTCGACATAGACCACCGGACGCAGGGCCAGCCTTGGGGTGGGATGTTGATAGACGGTCAACTCGCCGCGCTGGCGCAGCGTCGCCATCAACGCATCGCGACCCGGATAGTCCAAGCCGTCACTGAACCACAGGCTGTCAAAGCCCCCGTCAACTGCTGCTATCTGCGCCTGTGCCGTCGTGAGCTGGTCTTGCGAGGGTTGCCAGGCCTGTGGCGTTTCGCCGATCAGCTGTCGGCGCCAGCTGACTGCGCTTTGGAATTGCGGGGGCTGCGGTGCGGTGAGCCGCAGTACGGCTACGGGTCGATTGGCGCGTCCAGCCTCGGCCAGGAGGCGGTCGATCTCCTCGCGGGTGCGCTCCCATTCCGGGGCGCCGGCCCAGCTGCCATCAAGCACCACCAGCAGCGGGCCGCGGCCCGAGGGTGCGGTGCTTGGGTTGAGCACAGGCCCGGCCAGACCAACGATGGCCGCTGCCACCGCCATCAGCCGCAGTAAGAGCAGCCACCAGGGGGTCCGATCCGAAAGACTGTCATCGTCGCGCAACCCCAGCAGCAGTGTGACCGCCGGAAACAGGCGCTTGCGCGGGGCAGGCGGGACTGCCCGCAGAAGCAGCCAGAGCAACGGCAGTGCCAGGAGTGCCAGAAGCAACCAGGGGGCCGTGAAGCCGATGCCCGCAATCGTTGTCATGTGCCGGATCTTTCCATGGCATGGTACAGCCACATCAGGGCCGCCTGTGCGCTGTCGCCGGTGTGATGGGTGCCGAGGCGCCAGCCTGCCACGCGGCAGAGGTGTTCCAACGCGTCGCGCCGTTCGGCCAGGCGATCAAGGTAGCGTTGCCTAAGCGCGCCTGCCTTCAGGGTTTCGTGCCGCAGACCGCCGCCGATGCTTTCGAATATCGTGCGCCCGTCAAAGGGGAACTCCTCCTCTGCCGGATCAAGCACCTGCATCAGCACGCCGTGCACGCCGCGATCGGCGGCCTTGGCCAGCGCCTGTTCCAGTGGCGCGAAGGGGCCCAGAAAATCCGACAGGAACAGAACCCGCGCGTTGGGTTGCATGGCGCGATCTTCCGGCGGGGCATAATCTGTGGCGTCGTCCCTGCTCAGATACTCGGCCAGTCGCAGGATCTGGGCATTGCCGCGCCGGGGTGGCAGATGCCCACCGGTCAGACCGACCCGTTCGCCGCCACGTAGCATCATCACCGACGTCGCCAGCCCCAATAGCCGCGCCCGGTCAGTTTTCTGCGGCAGGGCACTGCCGGAGGCAAAGCGCATCGACGCCCCCTGATCGACCCAGAGATGCACCGTCTGCGCAATCTGCCATTCCCGCTCGCGTACGAATTGCTGATCGCCCTTGGCCGAGCGCCGGTGGTCGATCATGCGGCGGCTGTCACCGGCCTGAACCGGGCGATATTGCCAGAAATCATCGCCCAGCCCGGCACGGCGGCGACCGTGTTCGCCAATCAGCACAGATCCGGCCAGTTGTTGCGCCTGCACCAGGAGCGGCGGAAATCGGCTGGCGGCACTTTCGGCGCGGTGGCGCAGATCCGCCGCTGCCGGCTGGAGCGCGCTGCCGGTCGGCCGGGCTGGCTGAAGGGCGCGCGGCTGTGTCACGCGGCGACACCGGGCCGGGCCATCGCCTCGGCTGTGCTTGTGATAAGAGCGCTCAGGTTCTCGCCACGGGCACGCGCGGCGAAGTTCAGCGCCATCCGGTGGCTGAGTACGGGCTGGGCCATATCCAGCACGTCGTCGGCATTGGGAGCGAGGCGCCCCTCGAGCAGGGCGCGGGCGCGCACCGCCAGCATCAGCGCCTGAGCAGCCCGTGGTCCGGGCCCCCAGGCAACGGTTTGCTGCACCTGTTCGGAGGCCGCCGGATCATCCGGGCGGAAGGCGCGCACGAGATCGAGAATCAGTTCGACCACGCCGTCACCGACGGGCATCCGGCGCAGCAGGGTCTGCGCGGCCATAAGTTCATCGGCGGTGAAGACCTGATAGGCGCTGCCTTCCTCAACCCCGGTTGTGGCCAGCAGGATATCGCGTTCGGTCTGCCGCGTCGGATAGGGGACATCAATCTGGAACAGGAAACGGTCCAGCTGGGCTTCGGGCAGCGGATAGGTGCCCTCCTGTTCGATGGGGTTCTGGGTGGCCAGCACGTGGAAGGGCATCCCCAGCGGTCGGTCGGCGCCCGCCACGGTCACCATACGCTCCTGCATCGCCTGCAACAGTGCCGATTGTGTTCGTGGGCTGGCGCGGTTGATCTCATCGGCCATCAGCAGCTGGCAGAACACCGGCCCCGGCACAAAGCGAAAGGCGCGGCTGCCGTCGCTGGCGGTGTCCAGGACCTCGGAGCCCAGAATATCGGCAGGCATCAGGTCCGGGGTGAACTGCACCCGGTTGCCGGCCAGCCCCATAACGGTGGACAGGGTTTCGACCAGCCGGGTCTTGCCCAGCCCGGGCAGGCCGATTAACAGCCCATGGCCACCGCACAGCAGCGTGCTCAGAGTGAGATCAACCACTCTTTCCTGACCGATAAAGCGCCGGGTGATAGAGGATCTGGCCTGTGTCAGCTTTTCTTCAAGCGCTTCAATCTCGGCCAGCAGATCGTCGGGTTCGGACATGACTTTCCCTTCACGGCGAATATATAGTGTTACTGTATCGCGTTGAGAGAAAATGGCAAAAGCAATGAGCGGACAAAATCCCGTGAGTTCCGGCAGCAAATCCCCTGAAACAGGATCAGAACCGCCCAGTGCCGAGGGGCTGGCGGCCGCTGCCAAGACGGCGAGCAAAGGCGGGTTGCCGCCGGTACATCTGTGGAATCCGCCGTTTTGCGGCGATCTGGACATGCGGATCGCCCGTGATGGCACCTGGTTCTACCTTGGCACGCCGATTGGCCGGTTTGAACTGGTGAAGCTGTTTTCCTCCATTCTGAAGCTGGAAGACGGCAAATACTTTCTGGTGACCCCGGTCGAGAAAGTGGGCATCACGGTCGAGGATGCGCCTTTCGTTGCGGTGGATTTCGAGGTCGAGGGCGACGGCGCCGCGCAGATTCTGCGGTTCGAGACACATGTCGGCGACAGGGTCGAAGCCGGGCCTGCGCATAAGATCCGTGTGGTAAGAGACGATGCAACCGGCGAGCCCTCGCCCTATGTGATGGTGCGTGCCGGGCTGGAGGCCTTGATTGATCGCAAGAGCTTTTATCGGCTGGTCGAGCTGGGATGCCACCGAGACGGCTGGTTCGGGCTGTGGTCGGGCGGCGAGTTTTTTGGGATGATCCCGTCGGCTGATTTGCCGGAGGGCTGACCACGCCGCATCCGACCCGGCGCTCGTCGGCAGGGGTTTGCCGGTGGCAAAGGGCAGCGGCAGGAAGTCGCTGACCCGCTTGAGTATATTGTTAAATTACCGAAAATTCTTGTGAAAACCCGCTCAAAATCGGCGGAGATATGGGGCAGATTGGGGGCGTGCAAAAACGGGCCGATCAATGGCGCAACCGGCGGGGGCCGGGACGAGCCTTTGGTGACTTTTGCCCGGAGCATGTCTGTTTGGCCGCCAATCGGGGGTGGCTCCAAAGGAGGTTTTCGATGCCGAAGTTTGCGGCCAATATTTCATTGCTGTTTGCCGAATTGCCCTATCTGGATCGTTTTCCGGCGGCGGCGCGGGCCGGATTTGAGGCGGTGGAAATCCTGTTTCCCTATGAGCTGGCTGCGAAGGAAACCCAGCGCGCCCTGCTGGCCAATGGTCTGGAACTGCTGCTGATCAATGCGCCGCCGCCAAATTATACCGGCGGGATGCCGGGCTATGCCGCGCTGCCGATGGGGTCGGATCGCTTTCAGCGCGATATTCGGCGGGTGCTGCGCTATGCGGAGGTGTTGCGGCCCGGAATGATCCACATCATGGCCGGCTACGCAAAAGGGGATGTCGCCAAGGAAACGCTGATCCGCAATCTGCAATGGGCGGCCGACTATGCGCCGGGCCAGCAGTTCACCATCGAGCCGCTGAACAGCGGTGATCAGCCGGGGTATTTTCTGGATGACTACAATCTCGCCGTAGAGGTGCTGGAGGCGGTGGATCGCAAGAACGTGGGACTGCAATACGACGCCTACCATGCGCAGTTGATCCACGGCGATGCGGTGAAGGTCTGGGAGGCCTTTGGTAACCGGGCTGTCCATGTACAGATCGGTGCGGCGCCGGGGCGTTGCGAACCGGGAACCGGGCCAGTCGATTTTGAGCAGCTGTTCGCGGCCATCGACGAGAGCGGCTATGGTGGTTGGGTCAGCGCGGAATACACCCCCAGTACCAAGCGGACAGAGGACAGTCTGGCCTGGATGGGGTGAGAGCGGGCCGAACCCTGTGAGGGGGGCTGGCGGACCCTGAGGCTTGGGGAGGGCTGCGGCCAAACGTCCAGCGGGACAGAAATACATATTCGTGAATTGAAATATGACTGAGCGCTGGGCATAAGGCAGTAAGTCGTGATCTGGAGACCTCCATGCTGCCTGCGCGTTTTGCCCCCATCCTATTTGGTCTGATTCTGTCGGGTATCATGTCGTGTATCGTCACCGGGGTGGCCACGCTGAAGGCGGTGGGCCTGAGTTCCGAAGCGCCGGGACTTTGGATGGCTGCCTGGAGTTTTGGCTGGCCGGTGGCCTTTGGCGTGGTGCTGGTTGTTGCACCCGCCGTGCGCCGCATGGTGGCATGGATGGTGAAGCCGCCGCAGGAAGCCAGCAAGGGTACGGTTTCCTCTCCCCGGCAGGATCGCTGAGCGAAGCCCCTCCGACAATGTCCTGACCGAGCAAGCGCCCCCGCCCGTCATCACAGCATCATGGATGCTATTCTTCCCGTTGGGCCGGGCGCCATGCCTAAGGCATGGCGTGCCGCTGAAATGCGAGGCGGGCGTCCGATCCGATCCGCTTCGGTCAGGTTTTGAAAGCGGCCCGGATCTTTGGCATCAAGCCTCGGCCAAAGCTAGTGAGCTTCGGCCCAGTTCCGCCCTTTGCCTGCGTCCACTACCAGCTTCACGTCGAGATGCACGGCCGGATCTGCGGCGGTTTCCATCACCCTGCGCGCGGTTTCGATGGTGTCGTCGACAGCGGCCTCGGGCACTTCGAACAGCAATTCGTCATGCACCTGTAGCAGCATCCGCGCGGGCAGATGGGCGATTGCGGCGGGCATACGGATCATGGCGCGGCGGATCACATCCGCAGCCGTGCCCTGTATCGGTGCATTGATCGCCGCGCGTTTGGCAAAACCTGCACGTGGTCCCTTGGCGGAGATTTCCGGAGTATGGATCTTGCGCCCGAACAGGGTCTGGACATGGCCGTGTTCCTTGGCAAAGGCGACGGTGTCATCCATGTAGCGGCGAATGCCGGGGAACCGCTCGAAATAGCGATCGATGAAGCCCTGCGCCTCGGCGCGCGGGATGCGCAGATTGCGGGCCAGACCAAAGCCGGAGATCCCGTAAATCACGCCAAAGTTGATAGCTTTGGCCTGACGGCGGATTTCGGGGGTCATTTCATTCAGCGGCACGTTGAACATCTCGGACGCGGTGAGCGCATGGATGTCCTGACCTTCAGCAAAGGCCTGCTTCAGCGTATCGATCCCGGCGACATGGGCCAGGATGCGCAATTCGATCTGGCTGTAGTCAAGCGACAGCAGGACATTGCCATCCTCGGGCACGAAGGCTTCGCGGATGCGGCGCCCTTCCTCGGACCGGACCGGGATATTCTGGAGGTTGGGATCGGTTGAGGCCAGGCGGCCAGTGTTGGCACCGGTCTGCACATAGGAGGTGTGCACGCGCCCGGTTTCCGCATTTATGTGATCCTGAAGCGCGTCGGTATAGGTCGATTTGAGCTTGCTCAGCTGGCGCCAATCCAGCACCAGACCAGGCAAGGCGTGTTCCGTCGCGAGATCCTCCAGGATATCGGCTCCGGTGGCATAGGCGCCGGTCTTGCCCTTTTTGCCGCCTTCCAGGCCGAGTTTGTCAAACAGGATTTCCCCCAGCTGCTTGGGGGATCCGACGTTGAATTCCTGGCCTGCCAACTGGTGAATTTCCGCCTCCAGCCCGGCCATTTTCTGCGCGAAGGCGTTCGACATGCGGGACAGCGTATCACGATCGACCTTGATGCCTTCGCGCTCCATCCGGGCGAGCACCGGCACCAGCGGGCGTTCCAGCGTTTCATAGACCGTGGTGACCGCTGACCGGTGCAATTGCGGTTTGAACAGCTGCCAGAGGCGCAGGGTGATATCGGCGTCTTCCGCGGCATAGGCGACCGCATCGGCAATGGGCACACGGTCGAAGGTGATCGCGGATTTTCCACTGCCCAGCAGCGGTTTGATCGGGATCGGCGTGTGGTTCAGGTAACGCTCTGACAGCGTGTCCATACCGTGCCCGTGCTGACCTGCGTGCATGGCATAAGACATCAGCATTGTATCGTCGATCGGCGCCACATCAATGCCACGGCGGGCAAAGATCTTGGCGTCATATTTCATGTTCTGGCCGATCTTGAGGATGCTGTCGTCCTCAAGCACCGGTTTCAGCAGATCGAGCGCCTCCTGCAAAGGCATCTGCCCCTCCGCCAGCTCGTCCGAGCCAAACAGATCGTCGCTATTGCCGGATTTATGGGTGAGCGGGATATAGCAGGCGGTCCCCGGCTCCACGCAGAGTGAAATGCCAACCAGATCCACCACCATTTCATCAAAGCCGGTGGTTTCCGTATCAACAGCGACCCAGCCGCGTTCGCGGATCCGGGCAATCCACTTCTTTAACGCCTCGGCATCGCGGACGCATTCATATGACGCGCTGTCAAACGGCAGGTCGGTTACGGTCGGAGCGTCCGTTGCCGCGGTATCTTTGGCCGGGGCGTCCGTGATTGTGGGTGGTTCCTTACCAAGCTGGTCCGCGATGCGTTTGGACAGGGTGCGGAATTCCATTTCGGCGAGGAAGGCCAGCAGGTGATCGGCGTCCGGATCGCGCACCTCTAGGTCATCCAGAGTGAAATCCAGCGTCATGTTGCTGTCCAGCTGAACCAGTCTCTTGGACAGTTCGATCTGCTCGCGATTTTCGATCAGGGTCTGTCGGCGCTTGGGTTGTTTGATCTCTTCGGCGCGGTCCAGCAGCTCTTCCAGGGAGCCGTATTCGTTGATCAGGAGTGCGGCGGTCTTGATCCCGATCCCGGGTGCGCCGGGCACATTGTCGACCGAGTCGCCCGCCAGCGCCTGCACGTCCACTACACGGTCCGGGCCAACCCCGAATTTCTCGACAACGCCATCGCTGTCGATCCGCCTGTTTTTCATCGCATCCAGCATTTCAACACCGCCACCGACGAGCTGCATCAGATCCTTGTCGGAGGAGATGATGGTCACGCGGCCACCGGCGTCGCGGGCCTGGCAGGCGAGGGTGGCGATGATGTCATCGGCCTCGAACCCCTCCTGTTCCTTGCAGGCGATGTTGAAGGCTTCGGTCGCGATGCGGGTCAATGGAATCTGCGGCCGCAGATCCTCGGGCATGGCCTCGCGGTTGGCTTTGTATTGATCATAGAGATCGTTGCGGAAGGTATGCGACCCCTTGTCAAAGATCACCGCAACATGGGTTGGTGCATCGGGACCACCATTGCCCTCAACATAGCGCTGAAGCATGTTGCAGAAACCGGCAACCGCCCCGATTGGCAGGCCGTCGGACTTGCGGGTGAGGGGCGGCAGCGCGTGGTATGCGCGGAAAATGAATGCCGATCCGTCGATCAGGTGCAGATGGCAGCCCTTGCCAAAAGATGCGGTGGTCATGGCCGATGCTCCGGGTGTTGCGCGTTGGCCCCCGTTATCGGTGATCAGCGGAGGGAGAGCAATTGCCCATTCTCGGCCTTTGTGATGTCGGCTGGCGTCAGGCTGTTTTTGCCTGTTTGTTCGCCTCGACGATCAGGCGCATTTCGTCCCGTGCCATTGGTCGGCCAAAGTAAAACCCCTGTACGGAGGCGCATTTCTCGGTGCGCAGGAACTGCAATTCATCCTCTACCTCGACACCCTCGGCCAGGACCGGGATATTGAGCGCAGCGCCCAGGAGCAGGGTGGATCGGACAATTGCCGCCCGTTGATCGTTTTTGTGGACGTCCTGTACGAAGCTGCGGTCGATCTTGATCTTGTCAAAGGGGAAGGTTTGCAGCATCGCGAGCGACGAGTAGCCGGTGCCAAAATCATCCATGGCGATCCGCAGGCCCATGTTTTTCAGCTGTTGCATGACCTTCAGGGTATGGACCTGATCGTCGATAATGCTGGCCTCGGTGATTTCCAGTTCCAGACGTTCAGCAGCAAGGCCGGTTTCCAGCAGGATGTCGGAGACATGTTCGACGAAAGAGGGCTGCATCAGCTGCTGTGGCGCCACGTTGACCGCGATGTTGAAATGCTCGGGCCAACCACTTGCCTCACGGCAGGCCGTGCGCAGAACCCAAAGGCCGATTTCGCGGATCAGCCCGGTTTCCTCGGCGATGGGAATGAAGGTGTCGGGGGGAATGCGGCCTTTTTCCGGGTGGTTCCAGCGCAGGAGAACCTCGAACCCGATGGGAGCGAGAGAGCGCAGATCGTTCTGCAGCTGATAGGCCAGTTCGAACTGATTGCCCGCGATGCAGGCCTGCCGCAGATCGTTGACCAGTTCCAGACGGTCGCGGTTGTGTTTTTCCATCTGCGCATTGAACAGGCATATGTGCCGGTCTGCGTCCGATTTGGCACGATACATGGCCACATCCGACTTGTGCAGCAGATCGCGCAGGTCGCGGCCGTCTTCCAGGCTGGTGGCAACACCGATGGCGACACCGACGATCGCCGATGTGTTGTCAAAATCCACCGGCTCGACGGTCAAGGCGTGCAGCCGCTCGGCAAAGGCCATGACCTGATCGACCCGGCGAAACCCTTGCTTTAGAGCGACAAATTCGTCGCCGCCGACGCGCGCGATATATTCATCTTTCTCCAGAACGCTATTCAGCCGGTCGGCCACGGTCATCAGAACAGCATCCCCGGCTGCGTGACCATAAAGATCGTTGATTTCCTTAAACAGATTGAGATCAAGGGTCAGCACGGCAACGCGTTCGGTCTCGTCGCGCGCCAGCAAGTCGGTCAGACTGGCCATCTTGCGCGTCAGGGACATCCGGTTGGGCAGTCCGGTCAGGGGATCGTGCAGGGCGGCGTGCTGCAGCTGGTCGCGGGCCTCGCTTTCGACGTTTGTTTCGATGCTGAGCGCCGCAAAGCCGATCACCAGGATGATCGTCATCGTACCCAGAACAAACAGGCCAAGTGTCGCATCCGAGATCACCTCGGGCGGGACGGAATACAGTGGGCTGAGCTGTACGGTGATGGCCGACATGCCGGTGAAGTGCATCGTACAGATCGTCAGCGTCATCAGGGCGACGGCAACAAGCCAATGCCGTCCGGTGTTGAACCGGGTGAGATACTGATAGGTCGCCATTCCGAACACCGTGCCCAGCAGAATGGAGGATATGAGCGGTGTGGTCTGCCAGACGATCTCTCCTGGCAGTAGATAGCCGCTCATCCCGAGATAATGCATGGTCGAGACGCTGAGGCCAAACATCGCACCGCTGGCCGCAACGCGGTGATTGGTCGAATGTGCAATGGCGTAGACACCGTTTGACATCAGCATACCGACAACGGCTGCACCCAGGGACAGTGCCGTGATCAGCGGATCATATCCGTGGACATATCCGGGATCAAAAGCAAGCATGGCGATGAAATGGGTGGTCCAGACGGTGCCGCCGCTGATCAGGCTGGTCAGCACCAGCTGGACGATTTTGCGATTACCGACGGTCTGACCGAGCCGCTGTGTCATCAGGACGGAAAGACAGGATCCGATGACGCAGACAAGCGCAGCCACGGTCACAAGGCCGAGGCTGTGTTCTTGCGTAATGCATTGAACGACGCTGTACATCACAGTCTCCGGTAGCAGCAGATATACCTTCTATCCTGTGCATCATCATCGTAAAGAATCCGCTACCGCGACCGGATCGACGCTGTCTTGATCACTAAAATTCGCCTCAACCTCGTCGCACTTTTCACGAGCTGGCGCAGGTGTTGGCTTAAACGCAAAACGCCGCCCGTTCCGGCGGCGTTTCCAATCTTGTGACTTTTTTCAGGCGGTTATGCCTGGTTCTGTGCTGCATCCTTATGGACAAACTTGCAGTCGCAATAGGGGCATTCGACAAAGCCTTCGGCTTCGGGGATTTGCAGGTAGACCCGCGGATGTCCCAGCGCACCTTCGCTGCCGTCGCAGGCGACGCGGTAGCTGTCCACGATCTTGGTTTCCGGCGCTTCGATGGTCATCTCTGGCGGTCCTCTTGGTTATCGTTTAGGGGCTTTTATGAGCCAAGGGAAAACCGGGGGCAAGAGCCGCGATGACAGAGGACGCAATCCGTATTGAAGGTTTGCAAAAAACCTACAAGGGCCGCAGGGGGCAACCCGCGAAAGCCGCGCTGAAAGGTGTGGATCTGAGCATTCCGCGTGGCTCTGTGTTTGGTCTTCTTGGTCCCAACGGTGCCGGCAAATCCACGATGATCAACATCCTGGCCGGGTTGGTTCTGAAAACCGCAGGCAAGGTCACGATCTGGGGCTTTGACCAGGATGAAAATCCGCGTCAGTCGCGGGCGGCTATCGGGGTGATGCCGCAGGAGCTGAATCTTGATCCGTTTTTCAGTCCACGTGGCGCCTTGGAAGTGCAGGCCGGGCTGTATGGTGTGCCAAAATCCGAGCGGCGCAGCGATGAGATCCTGCGTATGGTCGGGCTTGAGGACAAGGCACATGCCTATGCGCGAACCCTGTCCGGTGGAATGCAGCGGCGGCTGTTGCTGGGCAAGGCGCTGGTGCATCATCCGAATATTCTGGTGCTGGATGAGCCGACAGCAGGCGTGGATATCGAATTGCGCCAGATGCTGTGGGAGAACATCCGCAAGCTGAACGCGCAAGGCATGACAATCATCCTGACGACCCATTACCTCGAAGAGGCCGAGGAAATGTGTGATGAGATCGCAATCATCAACCAGGGCGAGCTGGTTGCCCGCGACACCACCGCAAATCTGCTGGGGCGTCTGGACGCCAAGGCGATGGTGGTGCATCCGGCGGCGGCGGTGACGGAACTGCCAGCCGGTAAGGGGATCACATCGGAGTTGCGCGGCGATGGGGCAGTGATCCTGCGCTATCATGGCAACGCAACCAGCGCCGAGGAGGTGCTCTCAGCGGTGCGCGCCGCAGGGATCTCCATCCGCGATGTGAAGACCGAGGAGGCGGATCTGGAAGACGTGTTCCTGGCGCTGACGACGTCGCGCAGCTGAGACGCGTATTAAAGCAGTCGCGCTGTTGGCTACAAGCATCGGGACCCGTGTTAGAGACGATAGGTTAGCCCAGCCCGGCGTGACGCGGTTATTGGGTTTCGACGCAGTGGCGGCGAAAGGCGCGTTTCAGCATGTCCAGTTCGGCGCGCAAAAGCTCGACCTCGACTCGCAGGTCATCGCCCGTGAGTTCACCGCAGATCAGGGTGAAATCGCCGAGTTTGACATCGCTCTTGAGGTCGTAGATCACAAAACTCTGCACCCCGTCGGCGATCGCTTCGGTTGGGATCGGGATTGTCAGCGACCATTCGCCTGCGGTGTCGCTTTCGGTCAGGGCAACATCGCGAACCGGGCGATCCAGGTGCCGGACCTCAATCAGCGGGGCGGAGGTGCTGTGACCGGACCCCGTGATCCGGCCTTCCCAGAGCCCCTCGCGAAAACGAATTTTGGTCAATGTCAGTTGGCTCATGTCCGGCCTTTCGAATGTGGGTTACAGGCTGGCGCGGCGACTACGCGACAGAGTGACATCGCGCAGGGTCACCTGGTTCATTTCCGGGGCTTCAAAGATCAGCTCCAGCCAAAGCCGCTCGACCCGTTTTTCGTTCAACTCAGCATAGGCTAGGTCGTATTCCACATGGGTGCGTTTGTCGCCCATCGGCAGTTCCCGCACCATCTGTTCGGTATTCGGGCCGTGTTTGATATTGAGCCGGGCAAAGATCTCGATCGGTTTTTCCGTCTCAAGCGTGCAGTCCACCCGCAGCAGATGGTCACGGTTCAGCCCTGCGGTGACGTCTTGCGGCAACTCGATGACCAGTGACAGGAACGAGCCGTCAAACCCGAACACATCCAGACGCACACCATAAGGGGCGAGGTCTTCCTCGCGGTTGTTGCGCAGCTGGCGCAGGGTGAGTTCGGAAACGGTGCAGTCGTGAAACAGCTCCACCTCTCCGCCGAGCCGTGTTTTGCTGGCGACGGCCGAGGCACCTGGAACCGGCAGCGGGCCACGCCACAGTTCGGGCCGCCAGCCCCAGTCGGTGCCGTGAGGGCGGGGAAAAGCGTTCGAGCCCACCTGCGGCAGCGCCAGCCGACCTTCGGCGATGTGAATGAGCCGGTCCAGATGCAAGCGCAGGGTTCGGGCGCGATTGCGTTGTTCCCTCAGACGGCTGAGGGGCATTTTCGACGCCTGCTGTGCCAGCCGACGCCAACGCCTGAGAACGCGCGCGAACAGCAGTTTTTCTATTGTCCTGCCCATTGGCTCAATATCCTGTCCTGCGAGTCATGCTTTTCGGCGATGCGGCAAAGCAGCAGCGTTTCATTGTTTTCTTCGACCCTAGCCAAAGCGGTGACCGCTGACAAACTCGGAAGCGGAAATCCGTTTGGATGGTTGGTGCTTGGCAGCTCCCGTCGCCGTGTCATCGCGCCCGCCGGTCTGGCGTGGATATCACCGGGTGATACCATCGGTAGCGGGATCAAGATCGGCAGTCACCGAGGCTTCGAGCGTTTTTGCGGTCAGTTCGTTCAGCAATTGTGCGCCGCGTCGACCAAGGTTGCGGCTGCCGCTGGGCGCGTAGAGCGCAACGGCCACCAGTTGGTCGTTCAGCACGAAGGCGCCGCGCCAGTGCACGGGGCTGGCGCCACGAGCGCGGTGGTCCGGCATGTTCAGCTTGACCAGCGGCAGCATCATGTCGTTGCGCTCAGCCACCAGCCGGGCGCCGGGTGCTGTCTTTAACAGATCAGCGCTGGTCAATGCCGCATCCGCTGGGCCAGCGGGTCCGACAGCGACGGTGATCAAGGCGCGGTTGCGACTGGCGGGGCCTGGACGCAGACTGGAACAGGGAACGACGATGGCAAACCCACCTTCGGCGCGATGGCCCGTCATGCGGGGATCGATGCAGAAGCCGGCTGGTGGCACCAGATGAATGGTGTCACTGGCAAAGCTCATCCGGGTGATATCCCCGGGCTGCGGCTCAGTCGTGGCCCCCACCAGCGAGAGACCTGAATCGGCGGTGCAGGCGGCCAGAGCGGCGGCGGCAAGCAGGGTCAGAGCACGCCGATACAGTCGGTGGCAGCCGGTCACCTGCAACGTCGTGCGTGCGCCATCGCAAAGCCACTGTGCAATCGCGGTAGAAAAGCAACAACCGGATAGCCGGGGTTGAGCGGACCGATACCCGTTTTCCGTTTGTGCCTCTGACTGCGCTCCATCAGAAATAGATACTATTTTTCCGTCGCTTATGATGGTCACGGTGGTCTCTGCCTGTCGTTGTCTTGCTCGATTCCGGAATAGTCCGGGGGCGCCTCTGTCGCAAGCAGCCCACGCAAAAGTCGGCCGGGTGTTGCCTTGTAATGTCAGGGGGCAGTGATTAGGGTCTGACCGCTGCAGAGCCAGCAGGCGATTTCGCGCTGACACCTTCCGACACGTAAGAGGAGCAGGGGATGCAATCCACCCTGTTTTCATTCATCTGGACCTATTCACGGCGCCAGCAGATAGGTCTGTTGGCGCTGACCATGGTCACATTCCCCTTTCTCTACGCTGCGTTGGAACTGCCCAAGCGGATCATCAATGACGCCATCGGCGCACCGATGGATCAGGTTGAGGTACTGGGCCAGGAGATTGGCCAGGTCGATTACCTGCTGCTGCTCTGTTTTGGGTTCCTTGCTGCGGTTCTGATCAGCGGGCTGCTGAAGATGCGTCTCAATACCATGAAGGGGGTTGTGGCGGAGCGACTGCTGCGACGTCTGCGCTATACGCTGATCAACCGGATGATGCGCTTTCCCACGCCCTATTTCCGCACCACGAGCCAGGGTGAACTTGTGTCGATGATCACCTCGGAGTCGGAGCCGATGGGCGGGCTGATGGGGGATGCCGTCGCCCAGCCGGTGTTCCAGGCCGGGCAGATGCTGACGATCGTCGTGTTCCTGTTCATGCAGAGTCTGTGGTTCGGTCTCGCGTCCATCGCATTGATCCCGCTACAGGCCTGGCTCATCCCGATGCTGCAACGGCAGATCAACCTGCTGAACAAGGATCGTATCCAGGAGGTGCGGGCTTTCTCGGCCGAGATCGGTGAAACGGCGGCCGGGATCAGCGATCTGCGGATCAATGGCGGACGACGCTACCGGCTGGCGCAGATTTCGACGCGTTTGGGGCGACTGTTCGATATTCGGCGACGCATCTACAGCAAGAAATACTTCATGAAGTTCCTCAACAACATGATCGGCCATCTGACGCCTTTTGTGTTCTATTCCGCCGGAGGGGTGCTGGCGATCCGCGGCGATATCACAGTGGGCGCTCTGGTGGCGGCGCTGGCAGCTTACAAGGACCTTTCCGCGCCGTGGCGGGAGTTGCTGACCTATTATAATCAGGTGCAGGACATGAGCCTGCGCTGGTCGATCATGACCGATCGTTTCTCGCCCAAGGGGATGATCCCGGAGACACTGATCGACGGTGTGCCCGCCGATATTCCCCATCTGCGCGGGGAGATTGAGCTGCGCAATGTTTCGGTGAAGGACGCCGATGGCAATATGGTGCTTGAAGATCTGTCGCTGACCATTCCCGCCGGGGGACGTGTCGCGATCCAGAGCGGCAGCGAGGCCGAACGCGCAGCTTTTGCCGCATTGCTGACGCGTGAGGTGATGCCGTTTCGAGGTACGGTGACCATTGCAGGCCATCGGCTGGATCAGCTGCACCAAGGCGTGATCGCGACGCGCGTCGGCTATGCCTATTCGCGGCCCTACCTATTTGACGGATCGCTCGGGGACAATGTGCTGATGCCGCTGCGTGATCAACCTCACATGCCAGCCCACACCGAGGCGCGCGGCAAAAACCGGGCGCTGACCGAAGCCTGCCGTGCGGGTAACAGCCCCGACCCGCTGACGGCGGATTGGATCAATCCGGCGCTGGCCGGGCTCGGATCGGAAAGCGAGCTGCGCGATTGGTGGTTCCAGCTGGTTGAGGCGATGGGCATTGATGAGCAGCTGTTTCGACGCACCCTGCACACGCGTTTTCAGATCGGACCGCATCTGGGGCTGGTCCAGCAGATCATCGGGCTGCGAGCTCTGGTTGCTGAACGGCTGGAGCGTGCCGGGCTGTCTGACGTCGTGCACCGTTTCGACCCCGACAGTTTCAACCCGGCGGTGCCGTTGGGCGGCAATATCCTGTTTGCCGCGCCCACGCGCGCCATCGCCCCGGAAGAGTTGATTGCCGAAGATGGGCCGATTATCAGTGCGCTGCGTGACAATGGCTTGCAGCAGGATGTGATCGCTTTTGGCCTCGGGGTTATGGAAACACTGCGGCAGACCTTTGGTCTGGCTGATACCGACCATCCGCTGTTCAAGCGGCTGGGGCTGGACGAGGCGCTCTATCAGCGTATCGCTGAGGTTGCCGACCGGCAGAAGACACTGGGTGTGCCGGGATTGCGGGAGGATGAGCGGGGTCTGCTTGCATCGGTTCCGTTTCTGATTTCCGAAGAGCAGATCGGCACCGCGTTCCCGGAACGCTTCAAGCAGCAGATCCTGACGATGCGGCGTGATATGGCGCAGACCCTGCAGGCGCAATTGGGCGATCTCTTTATTTCGATCTCGCCCGACGCCTATCTTCCGCGTCTCACCGTGTTGGAGAATCTTCTATACGGGCGGCTGTCGCTGGGCGCGGGAGCAAAGGCGAAACAGGTTGAGGATCTGGTCGCCGACGTGCTGGAGGAACACGGTCTGCGCAAGCGGCTGGCGCTTATTCTCTATGATCTGCCGGCAGGTCTGGGCGGCGCGGCGCTGGAGCCGGTGTTTCAGGAGCGCGCGGCCTTTACCCGTGCAGCGATCAAACGGCCGGATGTCCTGATCCTGGATCGCGCGCTGGCGAGTCATGACAGCGCCAGTCGGCTGAAATCACGCGAGCGCCTTGCTGAGCTGATGCCAAATACCACGATGCTGTTTCTGGAAGATCAATTCAATCACCCCGAACGCTATGATATTTTTGTTAAAATTCAGAACGGGCGCATCGACGGGGTGGAAGGCGGATTGACCGACCCGATGGAGAATGCCGCGCGAAACGACCTTGGCAAACGGCTGGAGCTTATTCAAAGCACAGATCTGTTCTCGAAACTGGATGCGCGGAACCAGCGTCTGTTGGCCTTCTCGGCGCGCTGGCATGATGTGGCCAAGGGCGATTACGTGTTCCGATTTGGAGAGAGCGGCGATGCGGTGTTTCTCTGTCTGACCGGTACAGCGGAACTGTACTGGCCCGATCGAACGCCGGAGACCACGCCGATTTCCCGGGTTGAGCCGGGGCGGTTGATCGGTGATCTGGCTGTTATCCTGCGCGACACACGGCAATTGGACCTGATTGCGGTGGAAGATTGCCGTTTTCTCAGGATTGGCGCCGAAGAGTACCGTGCCGTGATCGAGGCGGATGCGGGCGTGGCCGTGCAGCTGCTCGAAACGGTCTCACGGCATCTGGTGCAGGTTGCGGGTGTTGTCCGCGCGGCGGATCAGAATGTTGCAGGCAGCCAAGCACCGGCGGTGGCTGCGACCAGTACACTTGCGGAGGAGCATAGCGGCAATGTCCATTGATCCCACAATGGCGGCCTATGCTGCCCATGCGCAACTGGTCGATCCGGCCCGGCGCAGCCCGCAGATCTGGCGGCTGCTGCTTGGTATGCTGCTCGTGGCAGTACTCAGCTACGCGATGACCAATGTCGCTGTCCAGCTGCTGATTGCTGTCGCGCCGGGTGATTGGGTGAGTGATTTGCCGACCGGGGGCTCGCCTGTAGCCATGCTGGTGCTGCTGGGCAGCTTCTTACCCGTGACCGTGGCTGTTGCCTGCGTGCTGCGCCTGTTGCACCGACGCGGCCTGACCAGCCTGATCGGCCCGATACCGCAGACCTTGCGACAGTTCTGCAGGACCGGCGTTCGACTGATGGTCCTGATGATGGGGCTTGCCGTTCTGTGGTTGGTCCTGCCGGGCGGGCTGGACGGCGGTGTGATGTCGGATCTGGTGCCGAACCTGCCACCAGCGCAATGGCTGCTGTTGCTACCATTCGCGCTGATGGCGATATTCGTGCAGGTCAGCGCCGAGGAAATCCTGTTCCGGGGGTATCTCCAGCAGGCGCTTGCGGCGCGGTTTTCTCATCCGCTGGTCTGGCTTCTGGTGCCGTCGATCCTCTTTGCTGCTGGTCACTATGTGCCGGCCGATGCCGGGGTGAATGCGCCCTTCATTGCGCTCTGGGCGGGGGCGTTTGGACTGCTGATGGCGGATCTGACGGCCCGGGCGGGCACGTTGGGCCCCGCAATCGCAGTACATTTTGCCAATAATATCATTGCTATCCTCTTGTTCGGATCGCCCACCAGCCTGTCGGGATTGGCGCTATATCTGGTCCCGTTTGAGCTGTCGGATCCCGTTGTCATGCGGCAAATGCTCTGGCTGGATCTCGCGGTTGTGGGCTTCTGCTGGTTGGTTGCGCGGCTTGCCATCCGGCGCTGATTGCATTTAGACGCGCGGGGCCTTATTTGAAGGTCCAAACCGCCCCTACAAAGGCATGGCTTATGAACTGGATCACCAACTACGTCCGGCCGCGGATCAATTCGATCTTCTCGCGCCGCGAAGTTCCCGAGAACCTCTGGCGCAAATGCGACGAATGCGGCACCATGCTGTTTCACCGCGAGCTGAGCGACAATCTGAATGTCTGCAACAATTGCGGACACCACATGCACATCACGCCACGCGACCGGTTTCTGGCGCTGTTTGATGGCGGTGTCTTCACCGAAGTCAAAGTGCCTGAACCTCTGGCCGACCCGCTCAAGTTCCGTGATCAGAAACGTTATCCCGACCGGATGAAAGCGGCGCAGAAGAAGACCGCGGAGAAAGAGGCGATGCTGGTGGCTGCCGGTGAAATCGGCCGGACGCCGATCATCGCTGCGGCACAGGATTTCTCCTTCATGGGCGGCTCCATGGGCATGTTCGTAGGCAATGCGATCATCGCGGCCGCTCAGGAAGCCGTGAAGCTGAAACGCCCGCTGGTGCTATTCTCCGCCGCCGGAGGCGCACGCATGCAGGAGGGCATCCTGTCGCTGATGCAGATGCCGCGGACCACCGTTGCGGTGCAGATGCTGAAAGAGGCGGGCCTGCCCTATATCGTCGTGCTGACCCATCCGACGACCGGTGGTGTGACAGCCTCTTACGCGATGCTGGGGGATGTCCATATCTCCGAACCCAATGCGCTGATCTGTTTTGCTGGCCCCCGGGTGATCGAACAGACCATTCGCGAGAAACTGCCTGAGGGCTTTCAGCGCGCCGAATACCTTCTGGATCACGGCATGTTGGACCGGGTGACCCCGCGCACGGAGATGCGTGACGAGCTGATCACCATCACCCGCATGCTGCTGGGCCTGCCGCCGCAGATTGTCGGCGACCTGCCCGCCCCGGATGCGAGCGAACAGGCCGGGAACGACACCAAGGGTGCCGCAGATGCACCGGCCTCAGGCGGCTGATCCTGATAATCTCTGATGTTGCGGCCCGCTCGTTCTTCGGGTGGGCCGTTTGCATATCTTACCGCCTGTACCAACGCCAGTGAGCTGTAGAATGACCCAGACCTCCGACGCGATCCTTGCCCGTATGATGGCGCTGCACCCCAAGATCATCGACCTGACGCTGGACCGGGTCTGGCGGCTGCTGGAAGCGCTGGACAATCCGCAGGACAAGCTGCCGCCGGTGATCCATCTGGCGGGCACCAACGGCAAGGGCTCGACCCAGGCGATGATCCGGGCCGGGCTTGAGGGGATGGGAAAGAGCGTTCATGCCTATACCTCGCCGCATCTTGCGCGCTTTCATGAGCGGATCCGGCTGGCCGGAGAGCTGATCTCGGAACAGCATCTGACCGAGGTGCTGGACGAGTGCTATGCCAGGAACGGCGGCGAGAACATTACCTATTTCGAGATAACAACGGTGGCGGGGATTCTCGCCTTTTCCCGCAGGCCTGCCGACTACACGCTGCTGGAAGTGGGCCTGGGCGGGCGTCTGGATGCGACCAATGTGATCACCCCGGCGCTCAGCGTGATCACCCCGGTTTCGATTGACCATGAGCAGTTCCTGGGCAACACGCTGGCCAAGATCGCGGGCGAGAAAGCCGGCATCATCAAGCGCGGGGTACCGGTTGTGGTTGGCCCGCAGCCCGAGGAGGCCATGGAGGTGATCGAGGCCACCGCCGCCCGTCTTGGCGCGCCGCTGATCGCCTATGGCCAGCACTGGCATGTCTGGGAGGAGCGCAGGCGGCTGGTGTTTCAGGACGAGAACGGCCTGCTGGATTTGCCGCTTCCGGTCCTGCTTGGCGCGCATCAGGTCCAGAACGCCGGCGCCGCACTGGCGGCGCTGCGCCATCTGGGCGCCGATGAGGCGGCTTGCGAGGCGGCGATGGCGAACGCCGAATGGCCCGCCCGGATGCAACGGCTCAAAACCGGCCCGCTGATCGAGGCCGCGCCGGAGGTCGAACTCTGGCTGGACGGCGGTCATAACGCCGCGGCGGGCGTGGCGCTTGCGGATGTGCTGGCCAAACTGCCGGAGCGCCCAACGCATCTGATCTGCGGCATGCTGAACACTAAGGACGTGCGCGGCTACATGGCCCCGCTGGCCCCGCATGTTGCAAGCCTGACGGCGATTTCGATCCCCGATGAGGTGAACACGCTGAGCGCCGGGGAGACCGAAGTCGCGGCCAAATCCGTGGGTATCGAGGCCGGCACGGCAGACAGCACTATGGCAGCGCTGGAGGCGATTGTCGCCAAGGACCCGCAGGCACGAGTGCTGATCTGCGGCTCGCTCTATCTGGCCGGTCACATTCTGCGCGAAAACGGCTGACGACTGATGACTGACGGCGCCGGTGATCGGTGCCAGTGCTTCCCGTCATCTTTCCAAAAATACTCCGGGGGTGAGAAAGCCGTGCTTTCGAGGGGGCAGCGCCCCCTTGTTGCTCTCAGCCCTCGCGTCCCCAGTCCCGGTCCTGCATCTCACGCAGCCGGGAGGCTGTGCGCTCGAATTCAAATGTGCCTTCCCCCTCGACATAGAGCATTTCCGGCTCCGCAGCGGCTGAGCAGATGAGGCGCACCCCTGCCTCGTAAAGCGCATCAATCAGTGTCACAAAACGCTTGGCTTCATTGAAGTTGTTGCGGCTGAGACGGGGAATATCCTCAAGCACCAGAACCTTGACTACCTCGGCGATGGCCAGGTAGTCGCCGGGACCCAGCATTTTGCCGCAGAGATCATAAAATCCGGCCCGAGCGACACCGTTGCGGAAGGCAGGCAGCGTTACGTCTCGCCCCTTGACCTCCAGCGTCAGGGGAAGGGCCGGGCCGCCGGAGAGATCCTCCCAGATTTCGCGAATCTTGGCGTTTGCCTCGGCATTTACTGGCGAGAAATAGACCTGTGCCCCAGTCAGACGATCCTGACGATAATCGACCGGGCTGACCATTTCATGGACCTGCATCTGCTGCTTGATCAGGTCGATGAAGGGCAGGAACAGCTGCCGGTTCAACCCGTTCTTATAGAGATCATCCGGCACCCTGTTTGACGTTGTGATCACCGTTACACCAGCGGCGAACAGCGCCTCGAACAGGCGGCCGACAATCATTGCATCGGTGATATCGCTGATCTGCATCTCGTCGAAGGCCAGCAGCCGGACCGACTCCGCCACCTCTGCCGCAACGGGTGCCAGCGCGTCTTCGACCCCCTGCTGGCGCGCTTCGTGCATTTTGCCGTGGATTTCCTGCATGAAGGCGTGAAAGTGTACGCGCCGCGATGGAACGTCATCAAGGCTGTCGACAAACAGATCCATGAGCATCGACTTGCCCCGTCCAACCCCACCCCAGAGATAAAGGCCCTTCACCGCCTGATAGCTGGCCTTGCGAAAGAGGCCGCGTTTCACCGGCGGGGCTTTCAGGCCCGCGGCGATGCGGTCGAAATGGGGAAGCACGGCCTCCTGCGCAGGGTCGGGCTTCAACATGCCTGCGTCGATTTTCTGCTGATAAAGCGCGGTCAGATGGGTCATGTCGGAAGGGATAGCCTGAGGGCCTTCGGATGGAAAGATATCTCAGCCTATCGCGGTTTTGCAGCTGCAAGGACAGATGCGGGCGGTCGCGAAGTCTCTGTGGAAAAGGGCAGGCTGTAATACATCAAATATTCTTGCCTATAGGCGCAAAAATCCTGATTTGACCGACCCTGTTTTTTCCGTACCGTCGCCTGACCGGAGCCCCTCCGGCAAGGAGAGTGATCATGACCCGCCCCGCACCGCTGTTTACCCCTGTCCTGATTGTCGGCTGCATCATTATTATGGCAAGCTTTGCGGTGCGTGCGTCTTTTGGCGTCTTTCAGATCCCGATTGCCGAGGAATTCGGCTGGTTGCGGTCCGAATTTTCGCTGGCGATTGCCATCCAGAATCTGGCCTGGGGCATCGGGCAGCCGATTTTCGGCGCCATCGCAGAGAAGATCGGCGACCGCAAGGCGATCATCATCGGCGCGCTGATCTATGCAGCCGGTCTGGTGCTCAGCGCCTTCGCAACCACGCCGTTTGAGATGCAGGCTTATGAATGGCTGGTGGGTTTCGGCATAGCCGGAACCGGGTTTGGTGTCGTGCTGGCCGTGGTTGGCCGGGCCAGTTCGGATGAGAACCGGTCAATGTCTCTCGCAATTGTCACTGCCGCTGGCTCTGCCGGGCAGATTTTCGGCGCGCCGACTGCCGAATGGATGCTGACGTTTTTGAGCTGGCAGAGCGTTTTTCTGGTGTTTGCGGGCGTTGTTCTGGCGCTGATCGCGACCCTGCCCCTGATGCGCGCACCGGAAGCGGCCTCCAAGGCGGAGCTGGAAGAGAGCATGGGGGCAATCCTGGTAAAGGCGTTCAAGGATCCGTCCTATACGCTGATTTTCCTCGGCTTTTTCAGCTGCGGCTATCAGCTGGCCTTTGTCACGGCGCATTTCCCTGCGTTTGTGACAGAGATGTGCGGCCCGATCCTGCCGGGAGGTGCGCTTTATTCGATGGGTATCACCTCAACCTCGACATTGGGGGCGGTTGCGATATCGCTGATCGGCGCGGCCAATGTCGGGGGAACCCTGCTCGCCGGTTGGCTAGGCAACCGGTATTCCAAGAAATACCTGCTGGCGGCGATCTATACCGGCCGCACGATTGCGGCGGCGGCCTTTATTCTGGTGCCGATCACGCCGGTTTCGGTCATCATTTTTTCCATCGTGATGGGGTCGCTGTGGCTGGCGACGGTGCCGCTGACCTCCGGTCTTGTCGCGCATCTCTACGGGCTGCGTTACATGGGCACGCTTTATGGGATCGTGTTCTTCAGTCACCAACTGGGTAGTTTTCTGGGCGTGTGGCTGGGGGGGCGGATGTATGACATCTACGGAGATTACACGCTGGTCTGGTGGATCGGTGTCGGGATCGGCGCGTTCAGCGCCATTGTGCACCTGCCCATTCGCGAACACCCGCGGGCCCGGATGGCCGCTGCCTGAGAGCTGCGACCTGGGGGTTAGCTCCCTCCTCGCCAGCAGTCCAGAATGTGGCGGCTGGTGATCAGATCCATATGTGCGCCGCCCCCGTTTTTGAACAGGGTGATCTTGGTAGGGTCGAATTCGGGAAAGCGCTCCAGATCGTAGAAGTCCGCCAGGATTTCGTTGCGGCGGATCACGCCGTCGGCCAGCGGAATCTTGAACTCCCCAATGTGATCGATGGTGGTGTCAAAGCTGTCACAATAGATCTCGGCGCGTTGCAGAGCGGTATCGTCCGCCTCGCGCATATCTGGGCGGTAGGCGCCGATCAGATTGAGATGCTGGCCGGGGTGCAACCAGTCCCCATGGATGATAGGCGTCGACGACATGGTGCAGGTCACGATGATATCCGCCGCCCGCACAGCAGTTTCCAGATCGGGTGCTGTTTTCGTATGGGGGTAGCGGTGTGCCAGCGCCTCTGCCTTTGCCAACGTACGATTCCAGATGCGGATCTGAGCTTTGGGATAGGCGGTGCCAAAGGCCTCTATCAGCGAGGCCCCGACTGTACCGGCCCCAACAATCAGGATCTCCCGGCTGTCTGGATTGGCCAAGCGGAGCGCCCCCAGCAGGCTGTCACCAGCCGTTTTCCATTTGGTCACCAGATGGAAGTCGATCAGCGCCTCCAGCATCCCGTGTTGATCGTCGTAGAGGCACACCGCACCATTGACCATCGGCTGGCCGCGATCCGGGTTGCCGGGAAAGATCGTCGCGCTTTTCACCGCAAGACCAAGCCCATCAATCCACGCAGCGCGGTTCAGCAGCGTGTCCTTGCCCCGGTAGAGGAAACTATCGGTGACCTCAGCCTTTGGCAGCCGGTGTCCTGCGGCGAGGGCATCACAGAACGATCGCCAGTCCAGATTGGCTTCGCCCTGGTCGAATGGGATTTGCAGGATCGCGCTCATTGGGCCTCCTCCGGCGACAGCAGTCCCTCTGTTACCAGGCGATCAGCCCAGGTCTGGGGATGGGTAAAGAGATGCGTCTGCCAGCCGCGTTCGGCGGCAGCCTCGATGTTTTCGGGGCGGTCGTCGGTGAACAGGAGACGCTCAGACGGTACGCCGGTATCCTGTTCAAGCTGGGCGTAGATCTCTGCCTCAGGTTTGATCGTGCGTAGATGGCCGGAGACAAATGCTTTGTCGAACTCGTCGAAGAACGGGTAGGTGGTTCTGGCCAGTTCAAAGGTGCCAATCCCAAAATTCGTGAGCGCAAAGACCGGCACAGCGCGTCGGCGCAGAGCGCGCATCAGGCGAACGGAGTGAGGAATCGCAGGGCTGGCCATCTGGAGCCAGCTGTCGTGCCAATGGCGAATCTCGTCGGCCCATTCGGGATGCTGATCGGCCAGCGCATAGACGGCGCCCTTGAAATCGTCGCCCCGGTCTATGCCCAGGTTCATTTCATGCAGGTCGACCTCGCGAAACAGCGCTTCGCGTCGCTCCTTGCCGATCTTGGCATCGTAGAAGCGTTCAGGCTCCCATTCGATCAGCACGCGGCCGATGTCAAAAACGACGGCTTGGATGGTCATCTTCAGGCTCTCCTATCCGGTCGAACGCGGTCGTGGGCGAGGGGCAGGGCGACTGCGGCGGGTTTCGCGCCAGACTGAAACAAGACCGGCGCCAATGATCAAGGTCGATCCGATCCAGACCGGGCCGTCTGGCCATTCGTCAAAGACCAATACGCCCCAAACCACGGCCATCGGCATGGCGATATATTCAAACGGAGCAACCAGACCAGCCTCGCACTGGCGATAGGCCTGGCTGACCAGATAACCGCCGACGGAGCCGGCTAGCCCCACGGTCAGAAACAGGAGCCAATCCTGAGAGGCAGGCCAGATCCAGGCGCGCAGGATGAACTGCAGACCAGCGCTGTCGGAGGTGGCGAAGCGCCCGTCACCGGCTAGCAGCCCGACAAGGGAGCTGACCAGCAGAAACCCAAGCGTCGGGTAGAAGGACAGTGTCGCCGCCTTGTCCGAACCGCCAGCCCGGCGGGTCAGGACATGCAGCGTGGCATAGCCGCAGGCACCGAGAAACGGCAGGATTGCAGCAGGCTGAAAGGTGCCGGGACCCGGGCGCATGATCATCAGAATACCGACAAAACCGATGGCAACCGCCATCCAGCGCCAAGGGCCAACCCGCTCTTTCAGAAACAGGACTGACAGGCTGGTGACAACCAGCGGCGTGGCAAAGGCAATCGCCACCGCTTCGGCGATGGGCATGATCGCGAGACCGGTAAAGAAACAGAGATTGGCAAATAGCACCGCGAGGCTGCGCAGCAGATGCAGACGGGGTTGCCGCGTGCGCAGAATGCCATAGCCGCCTTCCAGAGGGATGATCAGCGCCAGCAAGACGAACATGGCCACGACGGAGCGGAACATCACCACCTGATATAGCGGGTAATCGCCGGACAGGAATTTGAAGATGACGTCGATGATGGAGAAACAGATCGCGGCCCCGACTGCCGCAAGGACGCCAAGAATGGGGAGGCCTGCCTGTTGCTGCGTCACATCTGCTCTCCGCCTCGGTGATTGGTGCAATCAGTGACGCAACGATGTGCAAAGGGCAAGAGCAGGGGGCGACCGGACCGGTTCAGGTGGCGCTTGCGGCGCGGATCTCACGCTCGAGCGCGTCGAGAAAGCGGGATCGGTCGGCTTTGGTAAAGCCTTTGCCGCTGCCCCCGGCACCAAGCGGATTGGCGGCGCGCAGATCTGCCATCAGATCGCGCATCGCCAGTTGCTGGCCGATATTGGCCTCTGTGAAGCGTTCCCCATTGTGCCGCAACACCCGGGCGCCGGCCTCGATACATTTTGCGGCCAGCGGAATATCTCCGGTGACCACGACATCGCCGTTTCCGCAACGCTCGGCGATCCACATGTCGGCTACATCGGCGCCTTCAGATACGATCACGGTCTCTACCAGCGGGTTCTGCGAGGGGCGCAGCCCACCGTTTGAGACAACATACATCGTGACCTTGTGGCGGGTTGCCACGCGCTCTGCCTCGGCTTTGACGGGGCAGGCATCGGCGTCGATATAGAGCGCCATCACTCAGCGGCCTTGGTGGGTTTTACCTTGGCGGCCGGTTTCGCCTTGGCGGCGGTCTTGGAGGTCTCGGGGCCGGTCTTCTTCACCTTGAACTCCTCCGGGATCGGCATTCGGTTGAACGCGTCAAGGCCCGCAATCTTATAGGCCTCGGCCAGGGTCGGATAGTTGAAGGTGTTCTGGACGAAGTAATCCACCGTGCCTTTGAGGTTGAGCACCGCCTGGGCGATATGGATCAGTTCGGTTGCGCCTTCGCCGACAATCTGAACACCGAGCACTCGGCGCGTCTTGAGAGAGAACAGCATCTTCAGCATGCCGTGTTCCAGCCCCATGATATGACCGCGAGAGGTTTCGCGGAAGCGCGCGATGCCGATTTCGTAGTGGATGCCACGTTCCTGGAGTTCTTCCTCCGACATGCCGCAGGTTGACATCTCAGGCACCGAATAGATGCCATAGGGGAACCATGGGCTTTCGGGCAGGGTCGGTGTTTCCAGCGCGTGACAGGCTGCAACCCGCCCCTGCTGCAATGAGGTCGACGCCAGGGAGGGGTGGCCGATCACATCGCCGGTGGCATAGATATGCGGCACAGCGGTCTGATAGGATTTGCGATCAACACTGAGACGGCCGCGGTGATCCGTTTCCAGACCAACAGCCTCAAGGTTCAGCGCCTCGGTATTGCCCATGCGACCAGCGGCGAACAGCAGCATGTCGCCGCGTACATGACGTCCGTTCTCCAGGCTCACCTCGATATGGCTGCCTTCGTCCTCGATCTTGGTGATGGCAGAGCCGAGACGCAAATCGACGCCGTTCTCGCGGATCTGGTGAGTGAAATCCTGAATCAATGTGCTGTCGATGAAGTCGAGGAAGGTGTCGCGCGGCTCGATCAGGGTCACACGGACATCAAGGGCAGAGAACATGGTGGCATATTCGACGCCGATCACCCCGGCTCCGACCACGACCAGCGAACGCGGGATTTCCTCCATTTCGAGGAACTCATCGCCGTCGACGACGGTTTTGCCGTTGAATGGTACATACTCCGGGCGATAGGTGCGCGTGCCGGTGGCAATCAGGAATTTCTCGCCGGTGACACGGGTGGTATCGCCTGCCTCGGTAGCGACTTCGACCTCGTTCGGGCCGACAAAACGCGCAAAGCCGGCCAGGACCTCGACGTGGTTTCGGTTGAACTGATGTTCCAGCACGTCGACCTCATGGTCGAGGGTCATGTGCAGGCGGGCCTTGAGATCCTCGGCCTGGATCTGATCCTTCACCCGATAGGCGCGGCCATAGAAACTGCGCTCGCGCCAGCCAGAGAGGTTCAGCACGGTCTCTCGCAGGGTTTTGGACGGGACAGTGCCGGTATGCACCGAGACACCGCCCAGACGATCCTTGCGGTCGATGACCAATACGCGGCGGTGCAGTTTGCCTGCCTGAATCGCTGCGGTGCGCCCGGAGGGGCCGGATCCGATAATGATGAGGTCGTAGTTGAAATCTGCCATGTATCAGCCCCGGTAGAGCGCTTCGGCATGGAAGGACACATGGTCCTCCATGAAGGTAGAGACAAAGAAATAGCTGTGGTCATATCCCGGCTGCATCCGCAGGACGGCCTGCTGGCGGCGGGCCGCCGCAGCCTCGGCCAGAGCCTCCGGTTTCAACAGGTCGAGGAATTGATCGGATGTGCCGGTGTCGATCAGGATTGGCCCGTCAAAGCCGCTCTCCTGCATCATCAGGGTGGCGTCGTGGCGCGCCCATGCGGCTTCGTCAGTGCCCAGATAGGCCGTCAGCTGCTTGCGGCCCCAGTCACTGGCCGAGGGGTTGCAGATCGGCGCGAAGGCCGACACCGACCGGAACCGGCCCGGCAGGTTCATCGCCATCGTCAGCGCGCCATGTCCGCCCATGGAATGGCCGGTGATCGACTGGCGATCCATATCCAGTGCAAACTGCTCGGCCAGCAGGGCAGGCAGCTCCTCGGTGACGTAATCCCACATCCGGAAATGCGGCGCCCAGGGATCCTGGGTGGCGTTCACGTAGAAACCAGCCCCCTGTCCCAGATCATAGGCCTCGTCATCCGCAACCCCGTCGCCGCGCGGGGAAGTGTCCGGAAACACGATGGCGATCCCCTGTTCCGCGCACCAGGCCTGCGCGCCTGCCTTGGTCATGGCGTTTTCGTGGGTGCAGGTCAGCCCGGACAGATACCACAGCAGCGGAACCGGCCCATCGGCGACTTCCTCCGGCAGGAACAGCCCAAAGGTCATGTCGCAATTGGTGCTGCTGCTGGCATGGCGATAGACGCCTTGCACGCCTCCGAAGGCGGCATTTTCCGAGACGGTTTCCATGGGGCGACTCCTTTGTTCTATGTTGCTCTATCGCTACCTGTGGTCAGCCATAGGGTCCAGTGACTGCGCGTCTGTGGTCCCTGTTTTTGCGACATATCATTGCAAAAACCTGAAGACTGCGGACGCCAATGGCCGCGATTGATGCCAATATCGCCCGGTCAGTGGCCGGATCGGCTCAGGGCTGCGTCAATACCGAGACCCCGGCGATCACCAAGGGCAGTGTCAGGATCGAGAGTGTCGTCGACAGCAGGATGGCGGCTGAGGCCCGGTGTGGGGCGATCCCATAGTGTTGCGCCAGCATGTAGACGTTTCCGGCCACCGGCAGCGCTGCGGCGGCGATGGCGACACCGGCGGCATAGGGATCCACAGGCACCAGCACCAGCACGCAGAGCGCCACTGCGGCCGGGTGCAATACCAGCTTGGCGAAGCTGAGCCAGCTGGCAATCTGCACCCGTTCGGCAGATTTCGAGGCCAGAGACGCGCCGATCGCAAAGAGCGCGCCGGGCGTTGCGGCATCGCCCAGCAAGGCAAGAAACGCATTCGCAGGGGTCGGTATCGGCAGCGCGAGCGCCGACCAGATCAGACCTGCGCAGATCGACAGGATCATCGGGTTTCGCAGCAACCCACGACCAACCAGCCCCAGCGTGGCGCCGCTAAGGCCGCTGCCGCGCCCCAGGTTGATCAGGACGACGATCAGAGAGGAAAACACCACCAGATCGACGCTGAGAACCAGCATCATCGGCCCTACCGAGGCCGGGCCGAACAAGATGATCATCATTGGCAGGCCGAGAAATCCAACGTTGCCGATGGCCGCGCATTGCGCCTCTACTGCGGCGGTTTGCATGTCGAGGCGACGCAGCGCAGCCACCAGCGTGGTGACCCCATAAACTACCGATGTGCCCAACAGATACCCGAGCACCAGCCGGGGATCGAAGATCTCCGAAAAAGACAGATTGGCGGCAAATCGGAAGATCATTGCCGAAAGTGGGAAATAGAAGACGAACTTTGTGAGGCTGGCGGTGGCCTCTTCCGAGAAAAAGCGGCTGCGACCGGCCCAATATCCAAGACCGATGATCGCAAAAAACGGGAGTGTTCTCAGAAATATGTCGAGCATCGTGGGAATTGGTAACCTAATTTGACCAACTCGGGAAGAGCGTTTCTCACCCCGCGCAGGGCTCCCGCCTGTCATCGGACCTCGGATGAGGTCCTCTTCCAGCTGGGCCGGGCAGCGCTGACGCGCTGGCACCTATCCGTTGGCCCCCATGGCGCAGCCGCAGAGCCGTCGCCATAAGCGGTTCCGGTGTGTTTCCATCCGCGCGTTTGCCTATGCCGACAAACGCGTTAAGCTGATGTCATGAGTTGGACAGATCGTCGGCGCAAGCGATTTTTTGTTCGCCGCGCAGGGCTCTGGCTCATAGACTATCACGACGCCGCAACCGTTTGTGAGGTCACGCTTGACCTTGCCGCAGAATGCCTAGATTGGGCCTGCAACCCGCGATATCCGATCACTGTATCGCCCCCTGACCGAGAGTATTGATGAACCAGCCAACCGCTATTCCCCGCAAGGGTCGCAAATATGATCAGGTGCTCCTCGGTGCGCGGGATGTGTTTATGGCCCATGGGTTTGAGGGCGCCAGCGTGGATGATATTGCCCGAGAAGCCGGGGTCTCGAAGGCAACGCTCTACAGCTACTTTCCGGACAAGCGGCTGTTGTTCATGGAAGTTGCTCGGCACGGTTGCGCGCGTCAGGCTGACACAGCGGTCAGCATTGGCGCGGGTTGCTGTGACCCTGAGACCGCGCTGCGTGAGGCGGGGCACCACGTTCTGTCGGTGATCCTGTCGGAGTTTGGCGTGAAGATGTTTCGCATCTGCGTTGCCGAGGCGGACAGGTTTCCGGATCTGGGGCGCCGCTTCTACGAAAGCGGACCGGCAACCATTCGGGCGCAGCTGCGCGAGTATCTGACAGAAGCGACCGCACGGGGCGAGCTGCGGATCGAGGATCTGGATCTAGCGGCTGATCAGTTTGCGGAACTGTGTCGCGCGGATATGTTCCTTAGGCTGCTTTTCAACATCGACGCCGATATCGGCGATGACGAGCGTGAGCGTGTGGTTGAGGCCGCGATTAAGACGTTTCTTGCCCGCTACGGGGTCGCTGGTACGGCAGGCAACAGTGCTGGCTGATCGGCCATCGGGTCGAACCGGCTAGGGCAGCTCAGTGAGTGGTGAATTCGCGCGGTGTCTCACGGTAGATTTGGTGGCAGTTGTGACAGGCGGATAGCAGGCGCGGCAGGCTGCGTTTCAACCCGGCCGCCGAGCGGGTATTCAGTGCGCGTGCCGCGCGTTCGGCAGACTCCGCATGGCGTTTGAAATCAGCCCAGTTTGCCCAGATACCGCCGCGTGCATGGGATGACAGATCGGTGACATCCTGGCGGAATTCGCGCGGGATGCGGCGCGTCGACCGGATCAGAGCGCGTCGGGCCGCGCGCGCGGCACCGCGATCGAATGCGATGTAGTCGCGGGTCATCGCTGCAAGATCCTGAACGGCCGTTTTTTGGCCACCCATCAGAGCGATACGTTGGGCAACGTGTTTGTTGGTCGGTTGAGGATCGGCATCGACCTTGCCGGCCAGCAGTAGAAGTGAGGCGATCAGCAACGCGCTGCCCATGAGAAGGCAGAGGCCCCCCAGACCACGCCAGTGCTCGTCGGCTCGGGTCTGAACGCGGTCAGGTCGATGGCGTCGTTGTTTGGGGTCATGCTGCATGGTCTCTTGGCTCCAGATCCTGATCAGGCGCGATGCGAAAAAACTATGCGGTTGAGGTTAGATCCCGGTTAATGATGGGACAGACGGGCTGGCTAGAACCCTTCGGCGATGGTCGAAGCGTTTGTACTAGGCGCAATCGCGGGCGGCGGGTTATCGTCTGACCATGAGCACTCCTCGATTTGATATTCTGGGCCAGGCGCTTTCCGATGCCAGCCGCACCCGTATGTTATGCGAGCTGCTGGACGGTCGGTCCTACACCAATAAGGAGCTGGCGGCGGCGGCAGGTGTCACCGCGCCGACAGCAACAGCGCATCTGCAGCTGCTGCAATCCGCAGGCCTGGTCGTTGCTGAAAAGCGAGGGCGCTGCGTTTTTCACAGGTTGGCCAGCGCCGAGGTGGCACAGACCCTTGAGCAACTGGCTGCGATTGCGCCGTCGGATCATCTGCATCGTGCGCAGCAGCGAAAGGCGGGTGTCCTGGCACCATTGCGCAGTTGCTACGACCACTTTGCCGGTCCATTGGCGGTGGCGATGACCCGACGGTTTCTCGATCTTGGAATTCTGGTTGAGCGCAACGGCGGGTTCGAAGTGATTCCGGCAGCAGAATGGGACCGGCTGGGAGTGACCCTGCCGACACGGCCTTCACGGCAAGCCTTTGCGAAGCCCTGCATGGACTGGACGGAGCGGCGCCTGCATATCTCGGGCGAATTGGGGCGTCAGCTGTTGTCTCACGCGCTGACTTCGGGCTGGGTCAAGCGTCAGCCGGTCAAACGGGGGCTGCTGCTGACCGCCCCTGGGCGTGCGGCTTTTGAGCAGACCATCGGTCTGGACACACGCTCTGTTCTGCCCGAGCTTTCGCCTTCCTGAGGACGCCAGCTGCGCCGCAAGGTGGCAATAATGCTTGATTTGCTGTCTGTTTGGCGCAACGCTGTCATTATGAGCTTTGACCAAGTGCAGCCCTTCTCATCGTTTTCCGGCCCGCAGCAGGTTGCCTTTCACCGGACCGAACTCTCGGTGATCCTGTCGTTGTATGGCCGTATGGTTGCAGCCGGGGAATGGCGGGACTACGGCATTTCGACCCTTCGGGATCTGGCCGTTTTCTCGGTGTTCCGGCGCACCGCTGAGCACCCTCTTTATCGTATCGAGAAACGTCCCAAGCTGCGTAATAGGCAGGGGCAATATGCGGTTGTCGGTATGGATGGGCAGATTCTGAAGCGCGGCCATGATCTCAAATCCGTGCTGCGTGTGCTCGAACGCAAGCTCATCCGATCCGTGACCTGACCGCCGATTGCGGCGCTGCCTGATGATCCGGGCCGCGAAGAAGCGGCTTTAGAGGTCTGGGCGCCGGTGACGAGTGATCGGTCCATCGCCCTGCACCATGATCCGCTCCACCGCATCCGCCACCGGCTCCAGTGCAACCGCCATATGATGGGCGTTTGCATGGATCATGGTTTCGTGGTCCTGCATCAGGGCGACATGGCCCTTCCAGAACAGGAGATCGCCACGTCTGAGATCACTGGGAACCGCTGTGTTGCCGAGCAATATGTTCTGGCCCATTTCATTTTCCTGCTGGTCGCTGTCACCGGGGCAGGTGACCCCGCAGGCCAGCATCGCCGCCTGGACCAGACCCGAGCAGTCGATCCCCCAGCGGCTGTTTCCGCCCCACAGATAAGGCGTACCGAGAAAGAGCTGTGCAACCGCGACCGGATCGGTTTCGGGCACTGAAACCGGCCGCAGATGAGACGCGGGGATGAACCCCAGATTGGTTTCCGCAAATCGATCTGTGAAAGCTAGGACGCTCACCCTGCTGCCGTGGCTGAGACTGCAGAGGTCGGAGGATTTCATATCTGCGGCGCTATAGGCATGTGTTGCCGGTGTGCAGACCCGATGGGTTGCGGGGGCGGCATCGGTTGCGAGGGCTGTGGCCGGAACATAGCCGACATAGTCATCAGCCACAGCCTGCACGAACGCCCATCCATCGCGCTCTTCGTAGATCGTGATCTCGGCGCCAAGCAACAGTTGACGGTCACGCGGCCCGTCCGGGCGCCGTAACAGGTTTACCACGGGCAAACGAATACAGGCGGGTTGTCCTGTCACTGCCGTGCGGTCGGGCGATTGCTGCGCCAGATGTGCAGCGATCACGCGGCCATTGGCCGGGGTGCGGCGGGGATCGGTCATCCGGTGCCTCAGAGGTTCAGCATGGTTGGCAACGCATCGAGCAGGGCCCGAGCGCCCTGCAATGCGCCGCCCTTTGGTCGGGCCGGGGCGGCGGTCGGCGTCCAGCCATAGATGTCGAAATGCATATACCGGCTGCCGTTGGCAAAGCGGCGCAGGAACAGAGCTGCGGTGATGGATCCGGCAAAGCCGCCGCTTGGCGCGTTGTCCAGATCAGCGATCAGCGGTTCAATCATGGTCTCATAGGGCGCGTGAAAAGGCATCCTCCAGACCGGGTCGGCTGAGGCGGCGGCGGCCGCGCTGAGCGCATCGGCATCGCTATCGCTATCGGTGTAAAACGGCGCCAGATCCGGACCGACCGCCACACGCGCCGCGCCCGTCAGCGTGGCCATGGAGATAAGCAGATCCGGGGCGTCTTCCGCCGCGTAGGACAGGGCATCGGCCAGGACCAGCCGACCTTCGGCATCGGTGTTGTTGATTTCGACGGTCAGACCGTTGCGCGCGGTGAGTACATCACCGGGGCGAAAGGCATTCGCCGAAACGCTGTTCTCAACCGCTGGGATCAGGACGCGGAGCTGCAAAGACAATTGCAGCGCCATGATCATCTCTGCGAGCCCCAGGACATTGGCGGCACCTCCCATATCCTTTTTCATCAGGGCCATGCTGCTGCCGGGTTTGAGATTGAGGCCGCCGGTGTCAAAACAGACGCCCTTGCCTACAAGGGTGAGCTTCGGGCCAGTATTGCCCCAGCGCATATCCAGCAGGCGGGGGCGACGATCCGAAGCGCGGCCAACGGTGTGGATCATGGGAAAGTTCTGCGTCAGAAGATCTTCATCGGCGACAACGTCGAGGGCGGCGCCATATCGATCCGCCAGCGCCTGTGTTGCCTCCTGCAAATCCTGCGGCCCCATGTCAGAGGCGGGCGTATTGATCAAGTCGCGAGTCAGATATTCCCCGGCCGCGCAGGCCTCGATCCGGGCTGTATCGACTCCCTCGGGTGCGATCAGATGGGTTTCGGAGACGCGCCCGGATTTATACCGATCAAACCTATATTGGGCGAGCAGCCAACCTAGGCACTCAGCCGGGCGATCCTCCTCGGCGATCCCTTCAACCAGGCGATAGGTTGCTCCGGGCAGCGCAGAGAGGGCGCCGGCCAGAATGAACCTGCCCCTCGCGCGGTCCTTGGCGGTGCCGTATCCCACCAACACCTGTCTGGGCGCACCGTCGCGATCCGGAATGACGAGCACCTGCCCGATGGCGCCGCGAAACCCATTGGTGCGGGCCCAGTTACCGGTCTCGCTCGGCGCATTGGCAAGCCAGTCTTCGCACTTGTCCTGATCCAGCACATGCAGATCGAGGCTGGCCGTCGCCGGGTCGGCGAAGGCCGGACGCGAGAGGCGGCTGATGGCGGATGGCTTGGCAGAGGGCATGACAGGATACTCCGGAACCGGGGGGCGATTTCATGGTCAGAGTATCTGTCACAGCGCCGTCTGCAAGCCCTGCTGATTGTCGGTCAACCCGTGGTTTCAACAGGTTGCATCCGTCACGGCCGCAGGCGCAACGCCAATAAGGGCCCCGCGAAGAGCCCGGACGCATAACCTGCGTCGCTACGAAATTGCCATTTGGTTGGCATCAGGCCTTGGTCTGACAGTTGAAGACCGGCTCCATCGGCGGCAGATCCGCTGTCAGATATATCCGAGCAAGTGTCCCCCCAGGATCACTTGTCAGACCGAAAGGTCCTGTTGCTCCCATACAGCGGTCAGGGATCGCTCGCCGATCCGCATCAGCCGGAACAGGGTCGCCGAAACTGCTGCAAAATCGTTTATGTCGATCGCGCCGGTCACGTCACGGGCAACCCGTGCCATTGCTGTCATGCCAATCTGATCGGCGATAGCGATCAGGGAACGCGCACTTTTGCGTAGGTTTGGCAAATCGTTCTGGCGCCAGAGACGTTCGCAATGAGACAGCCGCACGGCGAGTTCCTCGATCGCGCGACAAACCACATCTTCGGCCCCGGCTTCGCCGAGTTGCGTATAGAGATCCGACAGTTTGTCGGAGTCTAGGCGCACATTTTCTTTGTGTACTACAGTGAGTATTTGAGCCACCACATTAAACCCCAATTTATTCATGCCCCCACGGCACGGGCCAAACTTGCGCCTTAGAAGTTGTCAAAAGGTTTCCAGCCGGATGACCAAATCTCTCGAATTTGCTAACAATCCTTGGTAACAGACCTGCCAGAGGTCAATCGAGGAACGACACATGCAATTTGCCAAACCCCTGCCGAGCTATCTGGTGACGCGCTATCATGGGTGGAAAGCCACGACCTATAGCGAAAATCAAGGCTGGTACCGGCGGCTCGCCAGCGAAGGGCAGCGCCCGCGCGCGATGGTTATTTCCTGCTGCGACAGTCGGGTTCATGTCACCTCGATTTTCGGTGCCGATCAGGGCGAGTTCTTCATTCACCGCAATATTGCGAATCTGGTGCCGCCTTATCAGCCTGACGGCGATCACCATGGCACCAGCGCGACCGTTGAATACGCAGTCACCGTTCTGAAGGTGGCACATCTGATTGTGTTGGGGCATTCACAATGCGGTGGTGTGCAGGGATGTATCGACATGTGCAAAGGCCATGCACCAGCGCTGGATGCCAAGGAGAGCTTTGTCGGGCGTTGGATGGATATCCTGAAGCCGAAGTTTCCGCTGGTCGAAGATATCGAGGATACCGACGCGCAGGCGCGTCAGTTTGAACGGCAGGCGGTGGTTGCATCGCTCGAAAACCTGATGACCTTCCCCTTCATTGATAGCGCCGTGCGGGATGGAACATTGAGCCTGCATGGCCTTTGGACCGATATCGGCGAGGGTGGTCTGGAGTGTTATGAGCCGCGCAGCGGCAAGTTCCAGCCGGTCTGATCGGGGGCATCTCGCCAACGCAAAACGGTCCCAATCAGACCTCAGGCCGCCGCCGGATTTGAAGCGGCGGCCATTCTCAGCGCTGCTTGCGTATAGCCGCCCGCGGCCCCGTCGATGAAATGGACGTGATCGTCGCGCATCGCGGACGGTACGATGCAGGTTACCAGCGCTTCGTCCTGTTCGTGAAGGCCATAGCGCACCTGCCCTGCGGCCGCGGCTTTCTCCAGGATATGTGTGATCTCGTCGCGCACCTCTGCCGGACAGTCGAGTGTCAGTTTCAGGCCATCGTCGAATTTTCGAAAATCCGCGTTGGCGACGAGCATTCTGCGGTAATGCTGGGCATCAAAGCCACCAATCGGACGCTTGCGGGTGAGCGCATAGGCCGCAAAGACAGTCTGAACAAACAACTGCAGCTTTCGCAAAATCAACGCGGTTTTCCCGCGTGACATCTTTGCCTCCAGCGTCAGACCCGGCGGGGGGAAGCTGAAGCTTGGCCCGCCCTCCGGCACCGGATGACCATGGCGCTGCAACTTGTCTGCAACTGCGAGAACATCGCTGGCGATTTTGGCAAAATCCCTGGCTGAGGCCCGACTATGGGGCTGCACCACGACCGAGAGGATCATCCCGTTGCGAGCCGGTATCGTATTCCAGCGGCAGGACAGGCCTGTCAGATCCGGCGGATCGGGTAGCGGTGCGGGGGGCACTTCGAAACCTCCCAGCTTCATCTGCCGTTCCGCCCAGTTGAGGCCACCACCGGCAAACATTGCGTAGTCGGCCGCGTCTGAGACGGCATAGCGGGCAACGGCGACATCCAGGCCTTCGGCTCTGATCCAGGACACCGGCAGCAATGCCGCGCGCAGCTCGATGTCGAATTCCGCGCTGGTCCAGCTGCGCAGCCGCGCCAGCGTGTCGCGCGCGATATCGGCGTGTTCAGGGGCCACTGCAAAGGAGGCGCCGTCACCGCCAAAGACATAGGGAAACGGCGTGCCTCCTAGGGCGTTGATCATCGCGGCAATCGCCGAGGCGCCGATGGTGTTTACCGTCTTGTAGCGCCCGGTCGCGATCAGATCAGTGGAATTGACGATATCGCAGCAGCCGACCATCCAGTCCCTCGGCAGCGGCGTAAAGGCACCAGAGCGGGTCAGACCGGCAAAGTCGCGGCTGGGCGCTAGGCTTTGGTAGAAACCATCCTGTGTCATCTGCGATCCGTTCATCCTGTTGACACCATAGCCTAGCGCGACAGCAGCACACGACCAATCACGGCTAAGTGGTTTCGCACTCTTGTGAATTGGTGCGAAATCGCCACTGTGGACGGATTACGATTGCTGGTCTTGGCTGCTTGCCGGGGCAGACATCTCATTCCGGGGGGGACCAACATGCAGGCCGGGCTGGTCATATTATGTCTGGGCTATGTGCTCAGTCAGTTTTTTCGCGCATTCCTGGCGGTGCTCAGCTCCGCCTTGCAAAACGATCTGGGAGCCACGCCCGAGGATCTCGCCTTTGCCTCAGGGCTCTGGTTCCTGACCTTTGCGGCGATGCAACTGCCGGTCGGCTGGGCGCTGGATCGTGTCGGACCAAGCCGGACCGCTGCGGCACTGCTGCTGCTTGGCGGTGGCGGCGGAACGCTGGTCTTTGCGCTGGCGGCTCAGCCCTCACATATCAGCCTTGCGATGGTCCTGATCGGGATCGGCTGTTCTCCAGTGCTCATGGCGTCCTATTACATATTCGCACGCGAATATCCGCCACGCCGTTTTGCGACACTGGCGGCCGTGATGCTCGGGGTGGGCTCGCTGGGCAATCTGGTCGCGTCCTATCCAACGGCGCTGGCGGTTGAGGTCTTGGGATGGCGGGGCACGCTGTTCGGGCTTGCAGGGATCTCTACCGCAGTCGCACTGGGCATCGCGCTGACGGTAAAGGATCCGGCGCGGGTCGAGGCGGGCGAGGGGGCCAAAGGGTCTGTTCTCGATATTCTGCGCCTGCCGGTCCTCTGGCCGATATTCATCATGATGTTCGTGGCCTACGCCCCCTCTGCGGCCTTGCGGGGGCTGTGGATCGGACCCTATCTGAGCGATGTTTTTGGACTGGGGCGGGAGGCGGTCGGGTTGGCCAGCCTGGTGATGGGGGTCGCGATGATCCTTGGCACCTTTGCCTATGGTCCGATGGACCGGCTGCTGGGAACCCGCAAGGGGGTCGTGCTTGGCGGCAATCTGCTTGCCTGTGTCGCGCTGGGGGCCTTGATGCTGTGGGTGGATGGTCCCGTGCCGCTGGTGGTGGCGCTGATGGCGGCCGTTGGCTTCTTTGGCGCTGCGTTTCCGGTGATCCTGGCGCAGGGGCGTGCCTTTGTGCCGCCGCATCTGGTGGGTCGCGGTGTGACCATGCTCAACTTCTTTGGCATCGGCGGGGTGGGAATCATGCAGTTTGCCAGTGGGCGCCTGCATGCGGAAACGTCCGGTGCGGACCTTTCCTTGCCCTATTTGGCTATTTTCGGTTTCCTGCTCGCCTTTTTGCTGGCCGGATGCGCAATATATCTGCTCAGCCGAGACAGCTTGGATTGATCTAGCCTTTCCTCGCGCGGGCTTTCCCGATAAGACACCGCAGCCGGTCACGAGGCCGGACACAATTGGAGACACAAAATGGGTTATCGCGTCGTTATCGCGGGCGCCACGGGCAACGTGGGCCGTGAAATGCTGAACATTCTGGCTGAACGCCAGTTTCCTGTGGATGAGATTGCAGTTCTGGCGAGCCGCAAATCCCTCGGCACCGAAGTCACATTCGGCGACAAAACACTGAAGACCCAAGATCTCGACACCTTTGATTTCAGCGGCTGGGATATGGCGCTGTTTGCCATCGGGTCCGACGCGACCAAGAAATACGCGCCAAAGGCCGCTGGCGCCGGTTGTGTGGTTATCGATAACTCGTCGCTTTATCGTTATGATCACGATGTGCCGCTGATTGTTCCTGAGGTGAACCCGCAGGCGGTGCATGGCTATGCCAAAAAGAACATCATCGCGAACCCCAACTGCTCGACCGCACAGATGGTTGTCGCGCTGAAGCCGCTGCATGATCGCGCCAAGATCAAGCGCGTTGTGGTCTCCACCTATCAGTCGGTTTCCGGCTCCGGCAAGGAAGCGATTGATGAGCTGTGGGATCAGACCAAAGCAGTCTACAATCCGACACAGGATGTTCCGCCCTCTGTCTATACCAAGCAGATCGCTTTCAACGTGATCCCGCATATCGACGTCTTTCTTGATGATGGTTCCACCAAGGAAGAGTGGAAGATGGTTGCGGAGACCAAGAAGATCGTCGATCCGTCGATCAAGGTCACGGCGACATGCGTCCGCGTGCCGGTCTTTGTCGGCCACTCCGAATCCATCAACATCGAGTTCGAAGACTTCCTGGACGAAGATGAAGCCCGCGATATTCTGCGCGAAGCGCCGGGCATTATGGTGATCGATAAGCGCGAAGACGGCGGCTATGTGACGCCGGTCGAATGCGTCGGCGATTTCGCAACCTTTATCAGCCGGATCCGCCAGGACTCGACCATTGATAACGGCATCAACCTGTGGTGCGTCAGCGACAACCTGCGCAAGGGCGCTGCCCTGAACGCCGTCCAGATCGCAGAGCTTCTGGGGCGTGAAGTTCTGAAAAAAGGTTAAAAACCTATCCATTCAGAGAGGGGGCTGTCTCGAAAGAGACGGCCCCTTTACCGTTTGTACAACTGTTCTTGCCAGCCTTTATCCCACTAGTCTGATGGGAGTTGGATGAAGGTAACTTGGGGGTAAGACCATGATGGGAAAAACGCCGACGCAGGCGCAGACACATGAGACTGTAATCAGCTCGGGGGAAACGGCTTGGGCCACAGCACGCAACGGTTCGCGCCTAGATGCCGAAATGGCGGCGCAGCTGCGGATGGTTCTGAGCGAGAGCTTTCGCACAGCAAAGAACTGGCTGGATCTGATCCGCGCTCTGCGCAGCAAAGGATTTTATCTGGAGCGCAGTGACGGGCGGACCCGTCTTCGCGATGCGCATAGCCACGTCGAAATCTGTACCTGCCGGTTTCTTGGGTTTCCTGGGAAAGAGCTGGAGGCGCGATTCGGGGCTCCATTGCCGGACAACATAAGCCAAGCCTGAGCAAGCACTGGCAGTGTGCGTCATGATGGGATGCAACGGCTGGTAACATCTCGCAACGATACGTAGATTTGATCACAGGCGGGCCGCTTGTCCGCGATTTGATCAATCGAGAGATATCATGCGACCTGTTCATTCAGTTTTTGCCATTCTTGCGGCTACCACCGGCACAATCAGCATTGCCACATCCGCAGTTGCGGATGTGTTCCCTGTTTCTAGCCAGGTTTCCGCGGTAACGCTTTATCCGGGGCTTGCCCAAATCACCCGCACTGCGGCGGTGGACCTGCCTGCCGGGCGGCACCAGCTGATCCTGCAAAACGTGCCACAAAGCGCGCAGACCGCCAGCCTGCAGGTGCAGATCGCGGGCGGGCGCCGTATCAGCACCCTAATGCGAGAGGAGTCCGTGCCCCCTCAGGACGTGGCGACACCTGAGATTGACGCTGCTGAGGCACGTATCCGTCAGATCGAAGAACAGATCGCAGCCGTGACGGATGAAGCCGAACGTGCCCGAGCCACGGCCCGAGCCGCGCAGAGCTCAATCCAATTCCTTGAACAACTCGGCGGTAATGATGGTCTGGCGGGGGCGGATGCCTCAGCGCTGGCGGATATCGCGGTGATGATCTCAAACCGGGCGACTGCAAGCCATCGTGAGATTATTGATGCAGAGGCCGAGGCCCGCGCCAAGGAACAAGCTCTGACAGCACTCCAGGACGAATTGAAGGAGGCCCACGCAGCACTCGCAGCCATCGCGCTGGAGGATGAGGACCGGCTCTTCATTGAGGTGGAAGTCGACGTTGCAGAGGCTGGGGGCGCCGAGGTTACACTCACCTATCTGACAGCTGGAGCGGGACATATAGGGTGGTCTCCCCATTATGAGCTGCATCTTGCGACAGGTGATGTGGCGGAGCTGACTCTGGCGCGCAGCGTGATGCTGGCGCAGGATACGGGCGAGAGCTGGCAGGACATTGCGCTGACGCTGTCGACGGCGGAACCGCTGGGGCAATCAGCGCCATCGCGCCTGTTCCCACAGCTGCGTCGGATCGAGAAACCGATGCCTGTCCCAACGCCTAAGCAGCGGCTGTCATCTGATATGGAATTGCAGCTTGCCAACGAACCGATAATCGAAGCGGCTGTGTTGGTTGATGAGCTACTTCCGCAATGGAGCGTCGACACGGGCGGCGTTGCGGCTGTCTATGGGTTTGGTGAGCCGGTCTCCATCGCCTCGGGTGTGGATGCGTTGCGGCTAGAAATGGACAGTGTCACCGCAAGCGCTGAGTTGAGAGCACAGGCGGTGCCACTGCGCAATGAGGTCGCTTATCGCGTGGTGCGTTTCGCAAACGAATTTGGCGAGCAGTTGCTGCCTGCAACAGAGGCTGCGCATTTCGTGGACGGGAAGCTGGTCGCCGTTGCAGATTTTCCGGGCCTGGCACCTGGGGCAGAGGCAGACATCGGGTTTGGGCCGATCAAGGGGCTAACCCTGCGCCGCGATGTTCTGGATCAGAGCGAAGGTGAACAGGGGCTGATTTCGCGCAATGCGGAACAGTTTAGCCGGGTTGAGATCGAGATCGAGAACCTGACTGACCAGCCCTGGCCTTTGCGGGTTCTTGACCGTGTTCCATACTCCCAGCAGGACGACCTTAAGATACGCTGGTCTGCGCGCCCTGCGCCGACGGAAGAAAACGTCGAGAAACAGCGCGGGATATTGGCCTGGGACATGGAGATCACTCAGGGCGCGCGTGAAGTGATCCAGATCGAGACAGAGCTGAGCTGGCCTGAAGATCAAATTCTGCGCTAGCCCTGCCGCCTGCCGGTCTCGGCGCTAGCGTTGCCCGCGCAGGCGGCCCACCACGCCGCTAGGGAAGAAGTAGACGCTAAGTATGAAAAGGACACCCAGCCACAATAGCCACCTGTCCGGGCTCAGGAGTTCGGGCAGCAACGGCAACCCCTCGGTCATGCCGGAAAGCACGCCCATCAGGTTTTGCAGGTAATTCTGCGCAAGTACAAAAACGGTCGCACCAACCACCGCACCGTAGATCGTGCCCATACCACCGATGACGACCATCAGCAGGATATCAATCATGATGGTCATCGACAGGGTGGTGTCTGGTCCCACGTAACGTAGCCAGATCGCATAGAGAGAGCCGGACAGCGCAGCAATCGCCGCCGAGAGACAGGTGGCCGTGACGCGGTAGTAAACAACGCGGTAGCCGATCGCCTCCGCCCGGAAATCATTCTCGCGGACGGCCTGCAAAACGCGACCGAACGGTGAGTTCACGATGCGCAACAGGGCCAGAAACAGCAGCGCGCTGCCTGCGAAAATCAGGTAGTAGGTGAGCAGTCGTCCGTTGAGTTTGACGCCTAACAGTTCACCGCCAAACAGCTCCGTGCCAAATTTGAACGCAGGTCCCAACTCGCGCGGGGTCTTGAACGTCAGACCGTCTTCGCCGCCGGTCAGACCAGAGAGCTGGCTGACAAGGACGGCAACGGCGGAGGCAACCGCAAGCGTGATCATCGCAAAAAAGATGGCCCGCACCCGCAATGAAAACAGGCCAATCAACAGCGCCAGCCCAGCGGCGAGACCAGCACCGGTGAGAGAGCCGACCAGAAGCGCATCGAATCCGCGCCCCATGTGGGTGGAGGCCAGTGCCACACCATAGGCGCCCATGCCAAAGAACATCGTGTGGGCAAAGCTGACGATGCCGCCGTAGCCCAGCAGCAGATCATAGCTCGCCACCAGCACCACGAATATGCAGATGCGTGCAGCCGTATCCACTGTCCGCACGCCCGGAAACAGGAAGGGTGCGAAGGCAAGACAAATCAGAATGACAGCCAGCAAAAGGGCCAGAATGCGAGAGCGGGGCAGGTCGCCAGACAGAAGAATGTGCATCATTTTGCCTTTACCACCGGGATCATTCCCATCGGGCGCCACATCAGGATTGCGACCATTAGGGCGATATTGGAAACAAGGGCCAGTTTCGGCTCTACGAAGGCGACATAGTTCTGCAACAGCCCGACCAGCAGCGCACCGATGAAGCAGCCTTCAACCGATCCGAGACCGCCGATGATCACCACAATGAAGATCAGGATCATCGCCTGATTGCCCATATGGGCGGTGATAACTTCCTGATAGAGGCCCCACATCACACCTCCCAGGCCCGCAAGGGCTGAACCTGCGATGAACACGCCGACGAAGACGAGGCGCAGGCGATATCCGAGCGCGGCGACCATCTCGCCGTTCTGTACGCCTGCGCGGACGATCAACCCGATCTTGGTCCGGCGCAGCACGAAGCGCATGGCAGCAAAGACCGCAAGGCCGACGGCGACGGTAACAAGACGGTACTTCTCGATAGCGGCGTCGCCGAAGGTCAGCGCCCCCTTCAGCGCCTCGGGACGTGTGAAGTAGATTTCTTCCGGCCCCCAAAGGACGATGATCAGCTGTTCGGCAATGATCAGGCCACCCATGGTGACCAGGATCTGGCTCAGATGATTGCCATAGACGGGTTTGACGATCACCCGTTCGAATGCCCAACCCATGAGGGCGGTCGCCGCCATTGCGGCAAGAACGGCGGCGAGAATGGCCAGCAGGTTCAATGCCAGCGACGGCGCATTGGTCAGCTGGCCCAGTGTCAGCAAAACCGAAATTCCGATGAAGGCTCCAACAGAAACGAAGGCGCCATGGCCGAAGTTGATGACATCCATCAGCCCGAAAACAAGCGTCAGCCCGGAGGCCATGAGGAAGATCATCATTCCCATGGCCAGCCCGGAAACCGTCAGGGTCATCCAGCTTGCAGGGTTCTGCACGGCGATAAAACCGGCGATAGCCAACAGTGGAACCAGCAGCAGCGGTGCGTAGGGGGCCAGTCGGTCGCGGAGCGACGATTGAGCCATCGTTGGCGCGTGTTCGGGGGCAGCGGTCATCTGTTGATCTCCTGCCGGATAAGGCAATGGCGGGGTCTGTCTTGAACATCGGGCATGTTCAATGCGCCTCCATGCTGAGGCCCATCAGCCGCTCCTGCAAAGCGGTGTCGCCTGCCAATTCAGCCATTGCGCCTGACCAGATGACACGGCCGTCGTCCATAACGCTGGCGGTGTCGCCAAGCGCCTTGGCGACTGCAAAATTCTGTTCGACCATCAGGATCGATGCACCCTGATCTTTCAGGTCCTTGATCGCGCGTGCCATGGTGGAGATGATCGCCGGGGCCAGGCCTTTTGTCGGTTCGTCGATCAGGTATAGCTTGCGTTCTTCGATCATGGAGCGGGCAATTGACAGCATCTGTTTTTGCCCGCCGGAGAGATTTCCGGCTTCGGATTTCCAAAAGGTTTTCAGCGGCGGAAAGGCCTGAAAGATCCAGTCGAGCCGCGCCGTATCAATCGGGCCGGAAACCGCGGCGAGGACCATGTTTTCTTCAACAGTCAGATCGGCAAAGATCCCCATATCCTCGGGGACGAAGCCGATGCCCGCGCGTGCAATGCTGGCGGTGGGCGTCTGGGTGATGTCGGCTCCATCGAACAGGATGCGGCCACGATGGGTTCGCCAATGGCCGATAATGCTGCGTAGGGTCGTTGTTTTGCCGACACCGTTGCGCCCCAGCAGCATGGTGACACCGCCGCGCGGAACATCGAGGTCGACCCCCTGAAGAATATGGTACTGGGCGATCTTGGTATGGATCTCCTCAATCCGCAGAAGAGGAGGGGGGGCGGTTCGGTCGAGGTCATACATGATCCAGGATCCCCTCCAGCCCACGGCCCATATAGGCCTCCTGCACCACGTCGGAGGCCATCACCTCCGTCGGAAGGCCATCGGCAGCCAGCGCGCCATTGTGCAGAACGATAATGCGGTCGGCTAGGGTTCGGATCACATCCATCTTATGCTCGACCAACAAGATGGTGCGGTCGGTCTGGCTTTTCAGATCCGCGATGAGATCCAGCACGACCGGCGCTTCGTCCACGCTCATCCCGGCTGTCGGCTCGTCAAACATATAGACAAGAGGATCGAGCGCGATCAGCAGAGCGACTTCCAGCTTGCGCTGATTGCCATGGGACAGCTCCGAAACCATCTGCTGACGCTCGTCCAGCAGGCGGACCTGGGCGAGAATTCTTTCGGCCTGATCAATCAGATCGGTGTGGCCTGTGACCATCGACCAAAGATTGAAGCCGCGCGCAGCCTTGGCCTGCACCACCAGCCGGACGTTTTCCAGCACAGTAAGGTCGGGAAACAGATTGGTCATCTGGAATGCGCGACCGATGCCTGCTTTGGTGCGGGCTGATACGGACTGCGTGCTGATGTCCCGCCCCATCAGCGTGACGCGACCGGCGCTGGCGGGAATCTGTCCTGAAATCAGGTTGAAATAAGTGGTCTTCCCAGCGCCATTGGGGCCGACAATGGCCGTGAGTTCGCCCGGATGAAAGTCACAAGTCACTGCATCGACGGCCACATGCCCGCCAAAGCGTACGGTGAGATCGCTGGTGGACAGTAGAGGGGCGGGCATGGGTGCATCCATCTGAAACGGGGTAGTGGCCGGGTGATCGCGGCGGGCCGCGCAATCCCATGTGACGTGCCGGGCCCGGTGGCGGTCGCCCCGGACCCGGTCGCGTTGTGTGATCAGTTGCGGATCGGAATCGGCAGATCGTCGATGCTCAGCTCGCGAACCAGTTCCGGGATGGCCCATTCGACATCGTCGTCGACACGCAGTTTGAAGTGATACATGGATTGCAGCGCCTGATGATCCTCGGCCCGGAATTTCATGGTGCCCTTCGGGGTTTGCCATTCCATGCCTTCCATCGCCGCAATCAACGCCTCGGTGTCGGTGGATCCGGCCTTCTTGATCGCTTCCACGGCGGCGATGCCAGCGGCCATTCCGCCTGCGGTGAAGAAATCGGGCGGGCTGTCGAACCGTTCAAAATGGGTCTTCACCAGCCAGTCGTTCACCGGATTGTCAGGCAGTTCGTAGTAGTAATACGTGCCACCTTCCATACCTGCGAAATCCTTGAACCCTTTCAGGGCGGCGAGGATGTTTCCAACGCCGGCAAATTCGATCCCGAAACGACCGGGATCCATTGCGTTGATCTTGGCCCATGGATTGCCACCACCGGCCCAGATGATGAAAAGCTTCTTCTCGCCCTCGAGATCTTTCATCGCGTTGAAAATGCGCTCGCCCGCAGCGGTAAAGTCGGTGGTGTCGGTTGGGGCGAATTCCTCATGGACAATTTGGTGGCCCTGAGCGGCCAGGGCTTCGCGGAAGGCTGCGATGCCGTCGCGGCCAAAGGCATAGTCCTGTGCCAGCGTTGCGATATGCACATTTTCACCGGCTAGGGCGATGGCGCTGGCCACCGCATCCTGCGAGGAATTGCGCGAGGTGCGGAAAATGTAACGGTTCCAATTCGCGCCCGTGATGGAATCGGCAACCGCCGGCTCCACGATCAGCAGTTTTTCGTATTCTTCGGCAACCGGCAGCATCGCCAGCGCAACGCCGGAGCTGACCGGCCCGATGGCCAAATCCACCTCGTCGTCGCCGTAGGCTTCTTCCAGAAGTGCCTTGCCATTCTCAGGCTTGAGCTGGGTGTCCTTTTCGATCACGACGATTTTTTCGCCGTTGATTTCCATAGTGCCGCCGGTGGCATATTCCAGACCCAGCATCAGCCCGTCATGGGATTGTTTGGCATAGGCCTCGAACGGGCCGGTCTTGCCGTAGACATGGGCGATTTTGATATCTGCAAAGGCGGCGGTGGCCAGCGCAGAGGTCAGCGTCAGTGCGGAGACCATCCCCGCAGCAAATGTGCGTTTCATCCTGTAGCTCCCTCGTGGCGCGCCAAGATGTTTGGCGCGGTCTCGCTCCTGTGGTGGCAGGCTAGCGGCGGGGTGTCAAACCGGTCAATTGCGCGGAAATACGTATTTTTTGATCCCATTTTGTGAACGTGGCGTTCGGCGTCTATTTCGCAGACCATTCAGTGGCGAGGGCTCGGGCGTTATTGGCCAAGACCATTACGTCAATCCCAACTGCAAGGAACTGCGCGCCCATATCCAGATAGGCCTGTGTCGCCTCGGGGGCAGTGCCCAGAATGCCAGGCGCCCTTCCGGCAGCCTTGATCCGGGTCATGGCATCGGCGATCACTGCTCTGACCTCCGGGTGGGCGGAGTTGCCCTGATGTCCCATGTCAGTGGACAGGTCGGCAGGTCCTATAAAAATCCCGTCGACACCTTCGACCTCCAGAATGTCGTCGAGATTTTCGATGCCTTTACGGTTTTCGACCTGCAACAGGAGGCAGATTTCCTGATCGGCGGTTCGAGTATAGTCGCTGACAGAGCCGAACATCGACGCCCGCGCCGCAGTTGCGCCCACGCCGCGGGTGCCGGTAGGCGGATAGCGGCAGGCTCGGACCAGCTCTCTGGCCTGTTCGGCAGTTTCGACGATAGGTATCAGGACCGTTTGCGCACCGGCGTCTAGAACCTGTTTGATAATCCATGTCTCTCCAACCGGAACGCGCACGACGGGATGACTCTTGGAGGCAGCCAGAGCCATCAGCTGATCACGAATGGACCGGATGTCGTTTGGCGCATGTTCACCGTCGATCACTAGCCAATCGAAGCCACAGGTTCCCATTACTTCGGCTACGGCACCCTCACCAAAGCTCATCCAGCACCCAATCTGGCGATCGCCCCGCGATAGAGCCTGTTTGAAGGTGTTTTTGGTGGCGGGCATTGGCAAATCTCCTGTTTGGGTCGGGTGGCGCGGGTTTGTTCTGGTCACCGGGCTTTCAGGGCGCGCGCAATCTCGGTGATAACCTCATGGGCCAGCATAACATCGGCTTCGGTTGTCTCAAACTGGCCAGCCTGGAACCGGATAACCAGCGCGCCGTCGACGCGGGTCTGGGTCAGGTAGATACGACCATCGTCATTGATCGCGTTCAACAGTTGTAGATTGAGTTCATCCAGATCGTTAGCGCCCTGCGGGGCATAGCGGAACGACCAAAGCGACCACATTGGTGGTGTCACAATCTCGAAATCAGGCTCTAACTTGAGCTTATCGTGCAGCTGGTTGGACCAGATGATGTGGTTGCGCAGGCGCTGGCGCAGACCCTCCAGCCCGTAGGTGCGGATCAGGAACCAGATTTTCAGGGCCCGGAACCGGCGGCCCAGCGGAACCGACCATTCGGAATAGTTGATGATGCCGTCATGGCCGTGGGTCTTGAGGTATTCCGGACTGATGGCGAGGGTTTGCACCAGATCGTCCGGGTTCCTCACAAAATGGGCGGAGCAGTCGAACTGCACGCCCAGCCATTTGTGCGGGTTGAAGACGATGCTGTCGGCGCGTTCGACGCCGGGCCAGTAGTGGCGGTATTGCGGGCAGATCATGGCGGAGCCGGCCCACGCGGCGTCCACATGGGTGTAGAGGCCGTATTTTTCGGCGACGTTCAGCACCTGATCGACCGGATCGGTGGCACCAACGCCGGTGCCGCCCACGCAGAGAATGACGCCGGCTGGCTGGTGACCCGCGGCGAGGTCGGATTGGATCGCCGCCTTCAGCGCGTCCGGGTCCATGCCGCGCCAGTCGCCCTTGATGGGGATGCGGATCAGGTTCTGCTGGCCGATGCCCGCGACCCAGATGGCGCGGTCGATGGAGGTGTGGACTTCAGATGAACAGTAAATCCGGAGTGGCTTTTGGGCGAACAGGCCCTGCTGGTTGCCCTGCCAGTTCAGCGCCTTTTCCCGCATGGTCAGCACGGCGGCGAGGGTGGCGGAGGAGGCCGAGTCCTGAATGACGCCCTGGAACTGGTCCGGCAGGTCCAGCGCCTGGCGCAGCCAGTCCATCATCCGCGTTTCCATCTCAGTTGCCGCCGGCGAGGTCTGCCACAGCATGCATTGCGGAGCGATGGCGGAGGCGAGGAACTCCGCCAGCACCGAGGGCGCGGCGGCGTTGGAGGTGAAATAGGCAAAGAAGCGCGGGTGCTGCCAATGAGTGATGCCGGGCATCACGATGTCTTCGAAATCGCGGAAGATCACCTCCATCCCCTCGCCATCCTCGGGCGGGGTTTGGGGCAGGGCGCTCAGCACCTCGCCGGGAGCCGTCTGCGCTCGCACCGGGCGGTCGCCGACGGTCAGGTGATAGTCCTGTGCCCAGTCCGCAACCTTGCGGCCCCAGTGAGAAAAATCATTCCAGTTCATCGTGTCGTCCTTGGGCTTAGCATCCGGCTACCTTAGATGAGCATATAATTAACATGTGCATTAATACCTGTCCACATGCTCGATCGTATCCGATGTCAGAGATCCGCTCAGCGTCATTCCGCCAATACAGGTATAGACCCGGTCGATTTGGATTGCCCAGCAGCGTAAGTGCTAGTCACTCCGGGTACTGAGGATTTGCCTTTGCGCCCCTAGACAGCGATAATCTGGCATGACCAAGCAGTTACCAAGCACAGACCGATCCTTGCCCATTGCCCTGCTGCGCGCGCGTGAGCGCGTGATGGGCCCTATTCGCGCGTTGCTGAGCGACGCGGGGCTGACCGAACAGCAATGGCGCGTGTTGCGGGTCGTTCAGGAAACAGGTGACATTGATCCGACGCAGATTTCCGAGCGCGCGTGCCTGCTGCTTCCCAGCTTGACCCGCATCCTGCAGAAGCTGGAGGATAAGGGGCTGATCCAACGGGCAAAGGATCAGATGGATCGCCGCCGCCAGATTGTCAGTATTACCGAAGCGGGCGAACAGGTGATTGACGACAACTTGCAGGCCAGTCTCGCCGTGATCGAACGGACCCGCGCGCAGATGGGGAATGAGCGTTACGAGGCGCTTCTGGATCTGCTGAACGAACTGCACCAGCTGGAAGAGTAGCCGCAACAGGTGTCCCTAACGGGCGGGCAAAAGCATGATCTGAATATCCGCCACATTGGTGCCGGTTCCGCCGGTTACAAACAGATCATCCGCAAATCTGAGCGCCCGGTTGCTGTCGTTGTTCCTGAGCAAGGCCATCGGGTCGCCCCCCTTGTCCAGAATGCGCTGCCACGTGCCCCCATCGACAATGCCTCCTGCCGCATCCGTCGGACCGTCCCGCCCATCGGTGCCCGCTGACAGGAAAGCCCAGCTTCCGCTCAGCGTTTGGCGGCCTAAGCGCGCCACATGGAGCGCCAGTTCCTGATTGCGTCCACCGCGGCCTGTTCCGGTCAGATTTACCGTTGTTTCCCCGCCGAAGATCAGCGCGACCGGGTGGTTTGAAACCCGTGCCTGGGTTGCGGAGATAATCCGTGCCGCGGCGGCCTCCACATCTCCGGTCAGGGCATAATCAACGATATCGGTAGACCAGCCCTTGCGTGCGGCCAGTTCCTTCATGGCGATCAGGCTGTGACGGTTAGACCCGATCAGATGTGCAATGACGGACCCTGTATCAAGGAGGGTTTGTGCAGGGTCTTCCTGTGCTGACAAATGGGCCTGAACAGCGCCCGGAAGCGAGGCCCAAAGGTCATGCGCTACAAGACAGTCGCGCGCCATGGTGCGCGATCCCAGCGGTGCCACCGTCGGACCCGAGGCTATCGCGCGCAGATCATCACCGATCACATCCGACAGAATATAGCTGCAGACCGGTGCGGGGTAGGCGGAGCGCAGGAGGCCACCTCCCTTCAGCTCAGAGAGTTGCTGACGGATCAGATTCATCTGCATGATGTCCAGTCCGGCTCCCAAAAGGAGATCGGTGACTGCGGTTTTGTGGGCAAGTGTAAGCCCTGCAGCCGGCGCCACGGCGAGGGCAGAACCACCACCGGAAATCAGCGCCACCACACTGTCATTGGCAGTCAGGTCGCCGACGGCCTGACGCAGGGCGGCGCCAGCCGCGAGGCTCATGTCATTGGGCACCGGATGGTCACCGGCCAGGACACTGGCTCCGGGGATCTCGGCAAGGTTTTCCGGGTTGGTGACGGCGACCGCCCTGTCGGATGGCGGGAGCATCCGCATGGCCTGTCGCATCATGGGTACGGCGGCCTTCCCCAGTGCGATAAGGATCAGGCGTCCGCCGGGGCGCGGCAGGGGTGGCGGATGCTGTCGCAAGCTTTCCGCCAAGGCCATTGCAGGGTCGGCTCGGGCGATGGCGGCGGCAAACAGATCGCCGAGGGTGCTTCGCAGGTCAGCCATGCTGGACACCGGGAGTATTCGTTGGCCTGTGGCGGGCCTGCCTGCGCGGCCCATGCGGCGTAATGGTGTCGAGAGACAGGGTGTGGTCCATGTTGCGCATCCGGTGCCGCAGCATTTGGCGGGTGAGACGGGCCAGATCGCCCTGATGCTCAGGGTGTTCCGCGACATTGACCCTTTCGCCCTCGGCGGTGTGGTCAAATAGCAGTGGCGGCAGGTCAGCGGCAAATTCAACCAATGTAAACCGCGCGTCCCGTAGAATAGCGAGGCAGGAATTGCTGGCATCGGTTCCCAGATGGTGTTGCCAGATACTGGGGCGTTCTGGCTCGCCAAAGTCCAGTTCCGAATAGCTGTAGCTGCGCCAGTCGTCTGGTGTTTCCCCGGAAACCAGTGGGAGCAAAGACCGCCCATCCATTGAGTTGGGGACCGCCTGACCGACCCAGTCGAGAATAGTCGGGGCCAGGTCGATCGACTCCGTGATGTCTTGCACGACCGCTCCGGCGCGCATGGCGTTGCCCGGTTGGCGAATGATCAACGGGGTATGATAGGCGGCATCATAGACAGAGAATTTGCCCCAGCTGTGCCGATCACCCAGCATTTCCCCATGATCGGCGCTGAGCACGACAAGTGTATTCTCCAATTGGTCGCTGTTCTGCAGATATTGCATGACCCGGCCAATATGAGCGTCGACCTCGCTGGCGAGGCCTAGGTAGATCGCCCGCAGCGTCTGGATTACCGGGTCGCTGGGGTCCAGATCCGGAAAACCCTCGACAAAGGAGGCGGGAGACGCAGCGCGGGTGGTCGGGTCGAAAAACGGATGGACCGCGCGTTCGTCCTCTACAGTGGCGAGGCGCTGCGGCAGCGGCAGGCTGGCGGGATCGTACATCCGGTTGTAAGGCGCAGGCGCGACCAGCGGCGGATGCGGGCGGATATAGGTGAGATGTGCGAACCAGCTCTGGTCGCGGTAGCCAGGCATTGTCGCCAGAAACCGATCGGTGAGAAAGGCGGTATCGCTATCTTCGGCCCGGTACACAGCGGGGTCGTTCAGTCTAGGAGCGCCCCCGGTTGGCGAAACCGGTTTGTAGATGTCCCAGTAGCGATCGAAGGTATAGCCCTTGTTCAGCAGATGCGCGCGCCATGGATGCGACATCTCCATCCGCATTTCCAGCATCTCGTGGAAACCGGCCATCGGGTATTCGTAGGTCTGCATCGCCGGGTCGCCGGGGTGGTAGATGCGCGGGTCATGCGAGGTGTCGGTATAGCCAAACAGCATCGGCAGATAACCCGCCTTGCGCATCTCAGACGCGAGGTTTGGTGTGTCATGCCGGAGCGGTGTCCCGTTGCGAACGGATCGGTGGTTCATCGCATACTGGCCAGTCAGGATCGAGGCCCGCGACGGTCCGCAGGGATTCACGACCGTATAGTTCCTCTGGAAGGTAACGGCATCCGCCATCAAGGCGCGCAGGTTTGGCAGCGCTACGTGCTCGGCCAGGGCTCCAAACAGGCAATCCGCCCGCATCTGATCGATCAGGATAAACAGGACATTCCTGCGCTGGTCTGAAGCTTGGCTCATGTGGAATTTCCTTGCCGCAATTGCGGCCAGATAAGCCTGAAATCACGAGTATGGCAAAGGGTTTCCCTGCCATCACATTGTTGAATTTGACCGTTTGTGTGGAATTTTGTGTTTTTATGTTTGATTTTTTCGGCATCCCTGTGGTTCACTCTCCAGCGAAATCTCACTCCTTACCAAGGCTGCCTATTGCCCGAAGACCAGAAAATCTCGCACCGCGAATTGGAGCTGCTGGAGGCCTTGCGCCGTCTGGGCGGATCGGCACGCAGCGGCGAGATGGCCAAGGTTCTGAAGGTGTCGGAGGAAACCGTGCGTCGGACCATCAAGGCGCTTGCGAAACAGGGACTAGTGCAGCGAGTGCACGGAGGCGCCTACCTGGCGGGACCAGATGCGGCGGATAGTTTCTTCCGACGGATCTCGAAATATACGGCGGAAAAGCAAAGCATCGCTGCCAGGGCACTGGACCACGTTACCGACGGGATGGCGGTTTTTCTCGATGTCGGCTCCACCACCGCTTTTGTCGCCAAGGCGCTGCGTAGCCGCGCCGGTCTGACGGTGGTCACGAATTCCATTGGTGTGGCGCAGACGCTGGCCAATCATAACGGCAACAGGGTGCATTTCCTCGGCGGCGAAATACAGAGCAACGAACGCGGTACATTTGGACATGTCGCTGAACAGCAGGTCCAGGAGTTCGCGCTGGATGTGGCGGTGTTGTCGGCAGATGCGTTTTCTGCCAAACACGGCGCGCTTTACCAAAGTGCGACAGAAGCACAGCTGGCAGCTGTGGTGGCGCAGGTTGCCGAATGGACCATGCTGGTGGTCGCGCACCCGAAATTCGAAGGCACTGCGCCGCATCGCGGTCCGCAACCGGAACTGCTGGATCTGTTGCTGACCGATATCATGCCTGCCCGCAAATACCGCCGTGCATTGGAACTCTGGGATATTGACCTTGAACTGGCGCCTGGTTCGAACAGCCCGGAAACAGAAGGGGGCGAGAGCAAGACCATGAAGGGATAACTTGATTGGCGGAATCGCCGGGAGGGCTGCGCAGCTGGGGTTTCCCATCGCGCCAAGAAAAGAGCGGTAACGTCACGACGCTGCCCAACAAAAGGACAAGACATAACTCTATGGCCATATTGAGCTTTCTGACCAGCCTTGCCGGTGCCGTCATGTTGCTGCTGTTTGCGGTACGGATGGTGCGGACCGGTATTGAACGCAGCTACGGCGCGACGTTCCAGCGGCTATTGACCGGGCAGCGCAGCCTTGTGCAGGCCAGCTTCGTGGGGATTGGCATGGCCATCGTTCTGCAAAGCTCTGCCGCGGTTGCCCTGCTGACCTCGGGATTTGCGGCAAGCGGTTTGCTGTCCTTTGCCTCTGGTCTGGCGATTGTTTTGGGTGGCGACCTTGGATCGGCGCTTATCATTCAGCTCTTGTCGTTCCAGCTCGACTGGCTGGTGCCCGTGCTGCTGGCTGTCGGTGGCTATCTTTTCGTCAAGGTCGAGGCGAAGAAGGCCCGGCAAATGGGGCGCATTCTGATGGGGATCGCCTTTATTCTGATTTCGCTGCGGTTCCTGCGCGAGGCTATGGACCCCATCCGGGAGAGCGCGTTCCTACCGGCAATCGCGGAATATCTCGCCCGGGATTACATCACGGCGTTTCTCGTGGGCGCTGCTCTGGCGTTTGTCATGCACTCTTCGGTGGCGGCCATCCTCATGTGCGTCACCCTCGTTCAGATCGATGCGATCCCTTTCGCGGCCGGGTTGTCCCTGGTCCTGGGGGCCAATTTCGGCTCGGCCTTCATTCCGGTCTGGCTGAGCCGAGGGATGCCTGCGCCAGGGCGGCGTGTGCCGCTTGCGAATTTGGGACTGCGTGGAACCTGGGCGGTGATCTGCGTCTTTGGCGCCAATATCGCTTTGCGGGCGGGTGTTCTGGGCGCACCTGAGGGCGGCCAGATGCTGGTCTATGCGCATCTTCTGTTCAACACATCGCTGTTGATCCTGGCGCTGCCGTTCTGCGGAATGCTGCATGGTGTCATGACCAGCCTGATACCAAACCCGACCCCTCTGCAGGGCAACACGCACGGGCTGCCGGTGAGCGTATTGAACACAGATGATTACCGGCAACCCAATCAGGCGATCAGCAGCCTGAAACGCGAACTGCTGCGGATGTCGGATCTGGTCGGTGCGATGTTCCGACCAATTCCCGATCTTTATCAGCACGGCGACCGTGCCCAGATCAAGGCGGTGCAGGCTCTGGATCGGGAAGTGAACAGCTGCCTGTCGGGTATCCGAAGCTACGTGGCTGGCATGCCAAGCGAAGGGTTCGGCAAAGAAAATGCCAAGGTTGCCCGAGATCTGGTTGAATATGCCATCCGGCTGGAGACGGCCGGCGACGTGGTGGATGAACGGCTCGCCGTCCTAGCTGCGTCCATGCACAAGAAGGGGGTGCGGTTCTCAAAAGAAGGCTGGGCAGAAATCACCCGTATGCACGAGGTGATCGTCGCCAATATGCAGCTTGCATCGAATGTGCTGATCTCGGACGACCTGGAAAGCGCACGCTTGCTGAGCCTTGAGAAAACCGAGGTCAAGCGGATGGAACGTGACAGCCGTAAGCGCCATCTGCGCCGATTGCAGCGCGGCGCTGCGGAAAGTTTCGAGAGCTCGGATATCCATCTCGAGACATTGCGCGCGCTGCGGGAATTCAACAGCCATATCGCCGCCATCGCCTATCCGATCCTATACCGCAACGGGCAGCTGCTGGAGACCCGTTTGATCCAGGATATGCCTGCGGACGAAATGGACTGATGTGTGTTCTGGAAGCCCGCTAGCTGTGAAAGCCTGATATGACGCCATTTGTGATTGCCATCATTCTGTCGGCCGCGTTGCTGCACGCGATCTGGAATGCCATTGTAAAGACGGCGATCGACAGGACCACGACGCTGGGTTTGGTGGCTTTGGGGCACGTCATCCCCGGGGCGGTCATGGTGGCCACGCTACCTTTGCCGGATGTGGCAAGCCTGCCCTACATCGGCGTGTCGACGGTGGTGCATTTTGGGTATTTCTACATGCTCGGTCGCGCGTATCATCACGGCGACCTGAGCGTGGTCTATCCCATTGCGCGCGGCATTGTCCCAGCGTTGGTTTCGCTCTGGGCGATGATCTTTGTCGGGGAAATCCTGCCGGCGCAGGCCTGGGTGGGAATCGCGCTCATTGCTGGGGGGATTCAGCTTAGCAGTTGGAAGGCGCTGCGATCAGGGGTCGGGCAGAGCGCTTTGTGGTACGCGCTGGGCACCGGTTTTTTCATCTCACTATATTCGCTGGTTGACGGCATTGGCGTGCGTCTGTCTGGCAACACGGTCAGCTACTGGGCTTGGGGCGCGTTTCTCCATGTCTTTGTCGCGGCGTTTGTTCTTCTGCGGAAACGTGCAACACTGCCCGATGTGCCTGCCGGGGTCTGGGCTTTGGGGATCGCCGGCGGTCTGGTATCTATGTGCGCCTACGGGCTGGTTCTCTTTGCCAAGAACTTTGCGCCGCTGGGGGCTGTATCTGCCCTGCGGGAAACGTCGGTTATCTTTGCCGCGCTGATCGGGTTTCTGATCCTGAAAGAGGGCAACTGGAAACGGCGTCTTGGGGCGGCTGTGCTCATGGCGGCGGGGGTAGCGCTCATCGGCATGGCGGTTTGAGGGGTTCGGCGATTTTGTGAACACTTCCACAGTGTTGCATCGTTGACGTGAGAGGCGCCAAAGGCGCAGACTGACTGCGGTGGAACCATGTGGGAGTCGGCGTCTTCGCTGACAAACGCGCATAAGTTTCGTTCCGAATGTCTAGGGATGGAACTGAAACTGGCACCATAAATACGCCTGTAGGGCCTCTTCTGGCCTTATCGAATTCTGAATCTGTCACTGTAGCAATCGGAGTGTGTTTCGCAGAGTTCCACTACCAAAAAAGAAAAACAAAAGACCAACAGACCCATAGGGAGAAAAAGAATATGACTGCAAAGTCCAATGTAACCCGCCGCTCGATTCTGAAGAGCGCTGGTGCGGCAGCCCTGGCAGCGCCGCTCTATTCCAAGAGCGCACTGGCCTCCTCCGGCGAGATCAACATTCTGATGTGGTCCGACTATCTGCCACCTGAGTTCATCGCCGGGTTCGAGGGTAAGACCGGGATCAAGGTGAACTACACAGGTATCGGGTCGAACGAAGAAATCATCAACAAGATGAAAGCCACGAAGGGGCAAGGCTTCGACATCGTTTCGCCAACCAACAACCGCTCCTTGCAATGGGGGCCACTGGAACTTCTGAAGCCGTTTGATCTCAATAAGGTAAATGTTGACGCGGTGAACCCGGCGATGGCGAAGATTGGTACAGATGCCTGGAACTTTGGCGACAATGGCGCCCATTGGCTGCCGCATATCTGGGGCACTGAGGGAATTGCCTACCGGACTGACAAGTGGCTGCCATCCGGCGATGCGCCGTCTTACGGCGATGTCTGGAGTGAAGAGAACGCAGGCAAGACCATGGGCCGTGCCCATTCCATGATGCTGGGTGCGGGGCTCTACATGGAGGCCGCCGGCGAAATGGAACCTGGCTCGATCTGGGCGGCGTATGAAGATGAAGACACCATGCGCAAGGTCTGGGGGCAGGTCACCGACTGGTGTGTGGCGCGCAAAAACCGGATCAAGCTGATCTGGAACGATGCGGATACCCAGAAAAACGGCCTGCTGAACGAAGGTGTCGTTGTCGGGCAGACCTGGGATGGACCGCCGCTTGCGCTGAAATCCGCAGGTGAGCCTGTTCATTATCAGGCACCGGTCGAGGGGGCGATGGCCTGGGTTGACGGCATGTCGATGCCAGTCGGCGCCCAGAACGAAGAGCAGGTCTATGCCTTTATCGACTATGCTTACCAGCAGGAACCTGCGGGCAAGGCAATCGACAGCCATGGGTACAACTCGCCCGTGCTGAAAGCGGATGATTACTCCGGCGATGTCTATAAGAAGAACTTTGCCGAAGCCTATCCCGGCAACAGCCTTGCCAATCTCAACCCATGGCCGGCTGAAGCCCCCTGGTACGCAGACGTACGGACCGAATTCGTCAACAAGTTCAAGAGCGCCTGATCACCTGATCGGGCAAGTACATCTGGCTCCCGTTTCGGCGGGGGCCAGCCACACGCCTGAGGGCGTAAATTCAACATATCATCAACCGGATGCTATCTGCATCGGCCGGGGGTTCGCCTCCGAACGAACGGTTGCACCGAGGGAGAGGCCACATGAGTGCTGGGGTAGGCGTAGATCTTGAAAACCTCTGGATCCGCTTTGGAGATTTCGTCGCCGTGCGCGACGCAAATGTCAAAATCAACGGAGGCGATTTCTTTTCGTTCCTGGGCCCGTCTGGCTGTGGCAAGACGACAATCTTGCGCGCGGTTTCCGGTTTCCTGGAGCCAAGCGAAGGGAACGTCTTGATTGGCGGCAATAACATGCGCGGGATTGGCCCGAACAAGCGCCCGACCGCGCTGATCTTTCAGAACCTTGCGCTGTTCCCGCTGATGAAGGTCTGGGAAAACATCACCTTCTCCATGGAGATCAACGGCGCGTCGGCAAAGGATCGGCGCAAGCGCGCGGATGAGCTTCTGGACATGATTGCACTGCCGGGGCAGGGGGACAAACTGCCGTCGGAACTGTCTGGTGGTCAGCGTCAGCGGGTTGCCATCGCGCGCGCGCTCTGCGCTGAGCCGGATGTGCTCCTGCTGGATGAACCGCTGTCGGCACTTGATCTGAAGCTGCGTCAGCACATGCGGACCGAGCTACGCGAAATTCAGCAGCGGGTCGGCATTACGTTTATCTATATCACCCACGATCAGGGCGAGGCGCTGACCATGTCCGACAATATCGCCGTCATGCGCGCCGGCGTGATCGACCAGATCGGCAACGGCAAGGCGGTCTATAACGATCCTGCAACGGCCTTTGCCGCATCCTTTGTCGGGGAGAACAACGTGTTCCGCGGCAAGGTGAAGCGGGTAATGGGGAATGAAGCGCTCATAGCGACGAACCGGTCCGGTAATCTGGTCGCGCGGATTTCTTCTGCCAATCAGGGAAAGATGAAAGAGGGCGATGATGCAATGATGTTCATTCGCCCCGAAGCTTTTGCCCTGGCGCCGCAAGGGGCCACCGGTGATCATTTTGTGACCGCCAAGGTCAACCACGAGGAATTTGAAGGCAATGCCTTCAACATCTTCATGGAGGGAGACGGCGGTAAGGAGCTGAAGGTTTCCATCCCGAACCTTGGTCAGTCGTTCGACGATCACACAGGTCAAAACATCACCCTGGAATACGAGACGAAGAATGCCGTCGTCGTGCCCGCGGGTGAGCTGGCCGCAGAATAAGGAGGGCCAGGTCATGCCAAGATTCCTGAGGGAATTCTTTAATCGCAACGGCTACGGACTGGGTTCGTTGATGCTTGGTCTCGTCCTGTTTTGGACTATCGGCCTCATCATTCTGCCGCAGCTGTCGATGCTCGACTTTTCATTCCGACCGAACCTGCCTCCACCAGAGATCGGCGGGCCAAAGGACGTCTATACGCTGGAGAACTACAAATATCTGGTCTTTGGCCCCGAGGGCGGTAGCCAAGACTACAATGCAGTTGATCTGCGGGTATTCTTCCGCACGCTCGTCGCTGCGGTCTGTGTCACGGTGTTCAACCTGATCCTTTGCTATCCGATCGCCTATTATCTCGCGCAGACCAAGGGCAATCACATCCGTATTTTTGCCCTGATGCTGATCATCCCCTATTGGATCAATGAAATCCTGCGGGCCTTTGCCCTGCGCATCATTTTCGGGGAAAGCGGTGTTCTGAACACGGCCCTCGTCGGGATGGGGGTTTTCGATACGCCGTTTGATTTCATTCGCAATGATATCGCGCTCTATGCAGGGCTTGGCTATGCCTACATCCTGTTGATGATCTTTCCGATCTATAACGTGATCGAAAGCCTGGATCGCAACCAGATCGAGGCCGCTCGAGACATGGGGGCCAGCTGGGCCAAGATCCACCAACGTGTTGTAATCCCCTATGCCAAACCAGGTATCAGCTCGGGGTGCACCATGGTGTTCATGCTCTCGGCGGGCGCTCTGGCGGCGCCGCAGATCCTGGGTGGCCCCTCGTCCTTGTGGTTCACGCAGTTGATCTACCAGCAGTTCAATGACAACTCCGACTGGCCGCAGGGTGCTGCCTATGCGGTGGTACTGCTTGTGACCTGTATCCTGTTGGTTCTGGCCGTCATGCGCCTGTTCAAGGTGAATATGGGAGATATCGGCAAATGAAGAATTTCTCCTTTCTGCGCCTGAGCGTCTGGTTCTATCTGGCGATATTCTTCGCCTATCTTCTGGGGCCGCTGGTGATCATGTCGGTCACCGCCTTCAACTCGCCGGGCTTTCCGCAAGCCACGCCATGGGAGTGCCTGACATTCGAATGGTTCTCTGCCCTGTTCCAGGACGAGCGCATTCTGAATGGCATCTGGAATTCTATTCTGGTGGGCGCGGGCACGGTGGTGCTGTCGGTGGCAATGGGTCTGGCGGGCGCTTTGATGCTAACGCAGATCTGGCCGAAGCTCCGGGCGACCTATTACACCGTCATCATCGCACCGATCCTGATACCGGGCGTGGTGATCGGTATTTCGACGCTGGTGTTCTGGGATCGTATCAACCGTATGGTTGGTCTGGGGGCGGATAGTTTCCTGTCCAATGGGCTGTTCTTGACCATCATCGGCCAATCCACCTTCATCGCCAGCTATTGTATGCTGGTGCTGGTGGCGCGTCTGCAGCGTTACGACATCGCGCTGACTGAGGCGGCGCTTGACCTCGGGGCGACCCATGCGCAGGCGTTCCGCAAGGTTCTGTTGCCATTCATGAAACCGGCAATTGCGTCGGCGGCGGTTCTTGCCTTCCTTGCTAGTTTTGAGAACTACAACACCACTACTTTCACCTTCGGCGAATACCCGACCCTGACAATCGAACTGGCGCAAAAGGTGCGCTACGGTATCACTCCGGCGATCTCTGCTCTGGCATTTATCATCGTTGTGCTGACGGTTTTTGCGGCGCTGTTCAACGAGGCAACAATCCGTCGGCGTGAGTTGGTCGCGGCGGCCCGCAAGGACGCGACGGTAGAAGAGCTGGAAAGTGGCCGGCTGCGGCTGCCGGGGTTCCTCAGTTCGAACTGGGCGGCTCTTGGGCTGGTTGGGGTTGCCTGCTTCACCATTGTGATTGTCGGCACGGCGACTGTTTACAGCCCAGCTCAATGTATCGCCGAAGTGAAGGAGCAGAAACGTCTGGAAACCGAGCTGCGTATTCAGGAATTGCGTCAGCGCCGTGCCGAAGACGCTGCTCGCCGAGCAGCTGAAGAAGCCGAAAACGGGAGCTCTGATGCTGGAGGCGCAACATCTGAGCCATCTGGCAGCGGTGGTAATAGCTCTGGGTTTGGGGGGGTATTTGACCCCAATGCTTTGGGTGGCGGAGACAGCGCTGCCCCTGAAGGCGAAGACGAAAGCTCGGCACCGGCAAGCGGCGGAAACTCCGCCTTCGGTGGCGCGTTCGATCCCAATGCGCTCTCGGGTGAAAGCACGTCTGACGGCAACTGAGCAACTCTGCGTGTAATACTACAAAGCCTTGCCCAAGGTTCTCTCTTGGGCAGGGCTTATTTCATGCCAGACCAGTCCAGGCTGGTGACAGATCAATCTGGTTCCTCGAGCCCGTGAGAGGGGTAGGCCGCGATTTGCCCGATCCCGCAGGCCGGTTGTCATGCGGTCCGCAGGTCAGCTGAGATGCGCCCGGGCTGCAACTGTTGGCCGGACCGGCGCCTGAACGGATCCAAATCGACGTAGTTTGTGCCACCCCGTCAACCGCCCTGTCAGGATCCGCCACAGCGAGCGATAGACATTGATGATCAGCAATTGGCGATAAATGAAGCGGTTCAACAACAACAGCAGCACCATGGCACGCGGGGTCGATGGCTCGGACCGTACGGCATAATCAGCCATGATCATTTCCAGCAGCGGTAGCGCAAGGAAAACGGCGAGCACGGCATAATCACGAACGGTGAAGGCGTCAAAGGTGGTGCCGTCAAAGCTGGACACGAACCGCACCAACATGAGCACCAGCAACAGGTCGATGATCGGGCCAAGAAGCGGCATGATCACTCCGAAGACAACCAGATCCGTAAGCCCGACCAAGCCGACAGCATGGCCCTGACGGATGGTGCCGCGATGTTTCCATGCGGATTGCAGGATCCCGATCGACCAGCGCATCCGCTGTTTCATCAGCGTTCCGACGGATGCGGGCGCCTCGGTGTAGGCATATGCACGCTCCGCGGCACGGACCTCATACCCCTTTTCGAGGAGTGAGATGGTCAGATCGGTGTCTTCTGCCAGCGTCTGGCTGCTGTAGTAGCCACATTTGCGCACAGCGTCGGTTCGCCAGGCGCCAAATGCACCGGGTACAACCATGATCGCATTGATCGTTTCATAGGCGCGGCGGTCGATGTTCTGGGCGACCGTATACTCAAGCTTTTCCAGCTTTGTCAGAAGGTTGTTAGAGTTGCCGACCATGATTTTGCCAGCCACTGCACCAACTTTGGGGTTGCGCAAGGGCTGCATCAGACGGCGGATAGCATCCGGCGCGACGATGGTATCGGCATCAATCGCAACGACAAAGTCGGTGGTGACATGCGAGAAGGCGAGATTGGATGCTTTCCACTTGCCGCCATTGGGCTGACGCAGGATCTGTACCTTCGGGTTGCCTTTGTAGGTCTTTGTCACCAGCTCATAGGTGGAGTCCGTCGACCCGTCATCCACCACCAGCACTGATAGGTTGGGGTAGTCTGACTCCAGCACGCTGTAGATCGTCTTCAGGATGCTATTCTCTTCGTTATAGGCTGGGATCACCACCGTCACCGGGGCGGAAAAATCACCTGTCCGGTGGCGTAGATCCATGCGGTCCGCACGGCGGGACCGGATCGCCATTATGAACAGGACAAGAGCGCGGATGACCCCGAGAAGCACTGCAAATGGAACCACAAATGCCACCCACGTGGCGCTGTTGCCCACACCTGTAAAGGCCAGCGCTTCGAAGGGTTCAAGGCTGGCGACCTGCCGCGTCTCGTAGGGGCTTCCAAACCCCGCCATTGCCTGTTCCAGCGTCAGAAACTGATAGCCGCGCGCTTTCAGCTCGGGCAGCAACAGGCGTAGAGCGCTGATGGTACTGCTGCGCGGACCTCCGCCATCGTGCATGAGCAGCACCTGACCGCTGCCGTCCAAGGCTCCCAGAGTGTAGTCTACCAGTTGCTTCGGGCTCAGGCTGCGCCAATCCGGTGGCACGATATCGGCACCCAGGAGGTGATAACGTTGATCGATAATGGTCTTCAGCCGCCGCGCCAGATCGCCCTCCAGCGGTCCGGGACCACGCATATAGGGCGCGCGGAAAACAACTGGTGTGCGGCCGGTCAGCCAGGAAAAGATCCTTGACTGCAAAGCCAGTTCAACCTGCACCCGCGCAGGGGAGGCGCGATTGAGCTGCGGGTGAGAGAAGGTGTGCAGCCCGAAGTCGAATTCGGCTTCGGCGAGTGCGTTGACGACGTTCTTTTGCTCAAACATCTGATTGCCGACCATGAAGAACGTCGCAGGGACGTTGGCGGCATTCAGGATATCGAGGATCTCCTGCGTGTGGTCCTGCGACGGCCCGTCATCAAAGGTCAGGAGAATGGATTTGTCTGGCAAGACCCCGTAGCGGTCCGCGATGACCGGCAAGGGCAGCGGATCGGTGATCGCATCGGTGACCATGAGCGTTTCGGAATCGCGGGTCACGTGGCGACGGCCGACGACTTCGGTTTCGCTGAACCGCAGAAATGGGCCGGTGCCACGATACGAGACAAAGCTGTTCAGATCGATATCACGCAATGTGGCAAAGGCTTCGTCCGACAGGATATCTTCCTGGGCGAGCAGAGGCCAAATGGAGGGATCCTCTTGCCCCAGCCCCCAGATCGCAACACCGTCGATGCCAGCTTCTGCGACACTCAGCAACTGGCTGTAGTGGCTTACGGCATCCAGATACCAGATCATGTTTCGCTCGCCACCAGCGTCCATATAGGAGATCAGCCCGTGACCTTTTTCGGGTGCATAGCCCGCGAAGGCGCCATATTGGTCGGCCTGGGACATTGCATCTGCATAGCTGATAAACTCCGGCGCACTCGTGCCAGTGGTCCAGTGCACACCACCAGCCGCGAGACCAATCACCAGTTTATCCTGTGGGATAGTGGTGCGCGCACGTTCGAGAACGGACTGGAACCAATCAAGCGGAGCTGGCGATTCTTCGTAGATCCCGAGACGGTAGCTGTTCTGAATGGCGGGCAGGATCACCCGCTCGGGCAATGCGCTGCTATAGGCAAGGGTTTCGATCTGGTCTGGCGCGATAACTGCACAGGTTTCCAGGTTTGCTGCCGCGAAGTCCCCTTTCACACCATCGAGATGGAGTAGAGCCTTTTGCAGGTTTTGCACCTCAAGCCGACGCATATCAAAACACAGACCGGACCACCCCTGCCGCGCCGCAAGCGCTGCGGTATTAGACCAGTGACCAGACGCCTCGCTGCTGAGCGCGCTGGCCTGCACATGGATCAGCGGCTGGATCGGACTATCGCCAAAAGGATTGGTCCGCACGACATAGGGCGTACTAAAATCCTGATTGCCGGACTGCAACCAGTCGACACCTTTGTCGCTGATGATCAGCCATTCGGGGACAAACACATTGATCGTGTTGCAGGTCCGTTGAACGGAGTTGGAAACGTCTTCGAGGTCCGCCGTTACAAAAGCGTATACTTTCGAGGGGTTATTGCTCGCACTGCGTGCCGTGCCTGTTTGGGTTTCGCAGGAACTGCCGCCCGCAATATCCGCGCTGGCGTAATCGCGGTCGAGCTGATCATTGCCCCCATCGCCTTCCAGATTGTCACTCTGCGGCAGGAAACGGCGCCAATCTTGGCTGATGTTATCCGCAGGCGCGCTGTTCTGAAACAATGGTCGCGCCAATTTGAACTCGGTGATCACATTCTGTGTCACGGCAATGATCATCGCCGCCGCCAGGGCGAGCGCAATCACAAACAACAGGACCGCCAGAAACGGCCGGGTTGCGTTGCCAGCTTTGAAGATCTGCTTCTCCGCGTCGGTCGAAAGAGCCATCTCGGCCGGCAGAATCTCAGTCGGAAATGTCTTGTGACGACGCGTTGAAGCAGCAGGAGCCTTTGCTCTGCTTTTCTTTGGACCTGGCGTCGGCCGATTATCAGTCGTCGTGTACATCACTTGCCAACCCGTTCAAATAACGTGTTACTTTTTCAATTACTCGTTTGGGGGGCAGGCGATTTTCGCCAGTCGTGCTTTCGCGCGAACCATTTCGATTCCGCGTCCGCTAATTAAGTTTTTAACAAAGTCCTAACGATAATTCAAGATGGGCATCGCGGCTCGTTCAAGTTATGGTAAACAGCGCTGAAACCAGAAAGTTGGACAGGGTAATGCGGTGGAAACGTCGGGAGTTTCTGGGGTTGGCCTCAGGTGGCCTGATAGGTGCAGCATGGCCGGCTGAAGCGCAGACAGATCACGCAGAGGGAATTCGGGCGTTTTCCATACTGCTGACAGGTGTGCATCCATCCCTGCCCGAGAACGCACTTGGCTCGCTGATCTTTGCGTTCCTGTCGCAAGGCGTTGCTTTGGCGGTTGAAGTTGAGTTCGATGACTTCGCCAGACACAGCCCGGATGCCGTTCATCCGGTCTTGTCGATGCTGAGTGACACGGCATCCAAAAACCGGACATTCGTCGAGATTGTCCCTGCCACGCGCGATCTCATGCAGAAGACGGGATATTTCAAGGCACGAGCACTCTGGAGCCTGCGATCACAGATTGATCGGCTTTTGCCGGGATCGATGGCGGCGGCGGCCCAGCCTGCGCATTTTTCGACCGTATCCACAAATGGCATGGAGGGCGACCTGAGGCAGGATGGCTTGCGGACCGGAGGGTGCACGACCGTGATATACGATGCGGTTGCTGATGCCGAACGCGAGGCGCTGCTTGGGCCGGCCGCAGTTCTGATGTTACCGCTTAAGGCGCGTCTTGATCTGAGATCAGCCCAGCAGAAGATGACATCCGGGCTTTTCTCCCAATTGGGGGACGGGACGGTGCTGGCCATTGATGTGGCGGAACTGCCGATTGATCCGGCTCGCGCTTATGAGGTCGGTCAACGTATCGCCGCGAGTGTCAATCGCGCGCGCCTTTCAGGGTATCTTCTGTCGGTCCTGCCGCGAGAACTCTACAAACGGTGTTGTGCTTTCCTGCCAAACCACTCCCGGCACTATGTCATTCTGCCCGAGTTCCCTGAGAGTGGGGAAGGCTATGACGCGTTACTGGGCCAGGCGCGGGCACGTCTCGGCGTTGACTGTGTGACTCTGGTGCGCGGCGGGGAGCGTCGCGCGGATGGCGCTTTGTTGTTGGAGACCCGTGACGGGGAGCAGCGCCGACTGGGAGCGCCAGGCCTGGGGCCTGACGGCGAACCGGTGGAAGGCCCGCTCTTCCTTGCCGATGAGGTTGCGCCGCAGCGGGGAGACGTGCGGCATCCGGATGCTGTCTTCGTTCATAAGGTTGACGCTGTTGGCAAGCTCGCCGCCAAGATTCCGGCCGCGAATGGGATCTGCCTTAATTATCCTACAGGAATTGTTGACCCGGCGCATGAGTTGCTGCTGGAGGCGCGAGAGGCACTGCGCAGTACTGATTTGGCGCCGGAGTCGCCTGTGTTTAATGAGGCCATGATGGCCGACGCACAACTGGCCTACAGCTATCTGGAACAGGCAGAGATGAGCGCCACCGGGTTGGCGCTGACCGTCAGGAAGCAGATTAACGGTAAGTCTTTCAACAACTATGAAATCACGATGTGGGATGTCGGCAGCCTGATACTGGGGCTGCTCGCGGCAATTGATCTGGATCTGGCGCCCGCTGACAAGATCTATCGCCGCATCAAGAAGATCATGGCATCCCTGCCGGTGATCACTGACGGGGACATGGCCTATCCGCCTACGCTGATCAATGTGCGGGATGCGTCTATCGAACGCCGCGGCTTTGATGCCTGTGATTTTGCACGCCTGAGCAGTGCCGTGACCCGGGCCGCGAAACATGCGGCGCTTGCGGAGGTGTCGTCTCAGCTAATGAAGAAATGGGAAATTGCAGGCCTTATGCAGGGTGGTGTGCTGAAGAATATTCTGAAGACACGCATCCAGTCGTCGTATCTGTCGCATTGCGCCCACTATCAGACGCGTATTCTGCCGTTGCTGGGTCAGCCTGATACGCGATCTCCTTATCGGGAGGCCTTCGTCGGGGATACCGTCGCCGACAGAACGGTCAGTCTACTCTATACGGTGGATCAGGTTGGTATTCTGCCCACCGAACCGCTGCTGCTGGAATATGTCGAGTTGGGACCCTCGGCGGAATGCGCGGTCCTCACCGATATCTTCCTTGGGGCGATGAAGCATCACTATGATCAGACCGGGCAATTGCTGGCGCCATCAGAGACCCCAATCGATACAGCGCCCTGGTTTGTCTATCAGGGGTTCGATCTTGGCCATGAAACGCGATGGAATGTCAGTTATCGAAAGGGGCGCGATGTGCTCTTTGAGCCTGTGGCGACCAGCCCCTACGGGATCTTTTCAACCAAAGCGGCTTATCTGTGGTATGCGGTGCGGCCATGCGCGTTCAGCCTGAAGATGCTGGAAACCGCACAGAGTCGCGCCCGAATTGATGGTTTTGGCATGAGCAGTGGCCTGTTCCTTGACGGCTATGGGCAAATGGCAAACCATGCTGACCTTAACACCAATGGGATCGTCCTGCAGGCGCTTGCGCATCTGAAGCGCCGCGCCCGCTAGGGGTTAGTGAATTGGATCGCGGCCAAGTTAACTCACCGGGCCAAAGACCTGACAGCCGCTGGCCGAGATTTCGCCCTGTGCAACCGGATAGCCGCGCCGTGGGTTGAGGCGGATGGGCTGCATCCCTGTCAATCGGTTCATGCAGCGTTCGGTGTCGCGGACAGAGTTTCGCTTGCCCCCGATGTAAATGTCGAGCCAGGGGCGGCCATTCTTGCCGGTATGGCAGGGACCGTTTTGTGGCTGGTGCCCGTCGCCACATACATCTTCTACGATTGCGTATTTGCGCAGGCGCTCGATGTAAAACCGTGTACCTGCCGGGAAGTCCAACGTCTGGCGCCCGCGCCGAATGGCATGTCCCACCGCGATGGTAATTGGGTCATTATAAGTGCCGGTTCCGCCGGCCTGGCGCCGCAGGACCGGGCGCGCAATGGCGGCACTGCCGGGGGGAGTGTTATCCCAATAGCTGTAGCCGGTAAGATACCCTTCGAATCTCACCTCGGTGCCACGTTTGACGAATTCGTCCAGCTGACTCTTGATATTGTTGTTGATGCTTTGCGCCGGGAGCATTCCGGCAGAAACGCTCATCATGGTCAGTGCAGCGGCAGCCACTGCAGTTTTTCGAATAATAGAGTTCCAGATCGTCGACATGACGTGTTCCTTGTCGAGGCCAGCCTCGTGCTATCGCGGCTGATAGGGAGATCAGCACGCTGGTTTTGGGACAGCTCACCCGGCGCACCGACTGCATGTCGATGCGTTCCAGGCGGCCGGGTTCGGTATTGCCCTGTCGGCAGTTATTGGTGTCGTGTGGTGGCCCGAGAACTGGCGTTCCCAGCAGGGGTGCAAAACGATGACGCGTCCATTTCGTTGGTCCCGTTCCGCAGCGCCTCACGACTGAAGCAAAGCGGATACACCAGATACGGTGTCGTACTCAAAGTGGGCCCACCGGTTTTGGCGGGAACCTTCCAATGGATAAGCGGATTTCAGGCAGTATCGATTTTGGCGGCCACTTGATTTTTTTATGAGTTTGGAGTCGCGGCGCGGCACCATCGTCGTTTCCAGCGCGGCCTGAGGCAGAGCGCCAACGTCGGCTCGGCTAGATGCGATAGATCGCTCAAGCTGCGCTTCAACGAAAACACGCTGTCTCTGCACGCGCTGAATGTGGGGAGGACCCGGGAAAGTTGGACGCTTGCCTGTATGATCTGCCCTGCGAGCTGTCGGTTGAAAAACCGTAGCCTTGACCCGCATTTTTCACTTTGGTCCAAACAGACTGGATCGACCCCATACCGCTTGGCACCAGCCGGCACGATGCCCGGCCTTGTCCTGGTCGGCGGGCGGTCGTGTTGCACTTGATTTGTCATTCAACCCTCCTGTTCCGGGTGCTGCTGCGGTGCCGCGCCCCGCTTAGCTCGCGGGATTGCGGTCCTTGGCAATGAGAATGACGGCTGAAAATTAAAATCAGCCTTAACCAGAGTGATTCGCGCATCGCAATCTGTAGACAATTTGATTCAACGGCGGTTAACCGCTGACAGTCTCAAGCAGCTGTCGGCGTTGTTGCTGCAATGGCAACGAATCGGAGTTCGAATGCTCAGGATCGATTCGGTCTCGAGGGACGTTGTGCTCGACCGGTGGGCTATCGGCGGACAATCTGTGGGAGAAGCTCTGCAATCGAGAAAGGTCCCTGCATACGGAGGGGGTAGCGGCCGAGAATGGCGGCTTCAGATATGCTGTTAAGCATATAATCTTGCGATGTTCTGGAAACTGGTGCTGCTGGAGAGAATTGAACTCTCGACCTCTCCCTTACCAAGGGAGTGCTCTACCTCTGAGCTACAGCAGCGCCGGTGAGGGGGCTTTTAGGCATAAACGAAGTGGGGTGCAAGAGCATTCTGGACGGTTTTTTCACACTCCGGTACAGAAGATCTATGGCAGAGAAGAAAACAGTAAAAAGCGGCGGGTCAGCGCCCACACGCGAAGATCGGTTGAAGGCCGCATTGAAGGCGAATATGGGCCGTCGGAAGGCTCAGGCCAAGGCGCGTGCGGTAAAAGACGACAGTATCGAACGCAGGGCCGACGACCTCTCAACAGGCAGTTCCAAGGAGTAAGGGCAGATGGATTCGATTTTGGTGACCGGGAATGGCCCGCTCAAGGGGCAGATTCCCATCGCGGGTGCAAAAAACGCCTGTCTCACGCTGATGCCGGCAACCATGCTGAGCGAGGAGCCGCTGACGCTGACAAATGCGCCGCGACTTTCGGATATTCGCACCATGACGACCTTGTTGCAGTCGCTGGGAGCCGAGGTGTCGACGCTGCAGGATGGCCAAGTGCTGGCGATGTCCAGCCATGACATCAACAATCATACCGCAGACTACGATATCGTGCGTAAAATGCGGGCGTCGATTCTGGTTCTGGGGCCAATGTTGGCACGCGATGGTCATGCGGTTGTCTCGCTGCCTGGTGGCTGTGCCATTGGGGCGCGTCCGGTAGATCTGCACCTGAAAGCGCTGGAAGCGCTAGGGGCAGAGCTGGAACTGAAAGACGGTTACGTCCATGCCAAGGCGCCGATGGGCGGCTTGAAAGGTGGCACTATCGATTTCCCCTTGGTTTCAGTCGGCGCGACCGAAAATGCCCTGATGGCCGCGACTTTGGCCAAAGGCACCACCGTGATCAACAACGCGGCGCGGGAGCCTGAAATCGTCGACTTGGCGCAGTGCTTGCGCAAGATGGGTGCTCAGATCGAAGGTGAAGGCACCTCGACGATCACAATTCAGGGCGTGGATCGTCTGCACGGCGCCACCCATCCGGTTGTTACCGACCGGATCGAGCTGGGCACCTATATGCTGGCGCCAGCGATCTGCGGTGGTGAGGTTGAGCTGCTCGGCGGAAAACGGTCCTTGATCGAGGCGTTCTGTGATAAGTTGGAGGCCGCCGGCGTCGAGATCACCGAGAATGAGAACAGCCTGACCGTGCGCCGCGGCAGTAACCGCGTTCAGGCCGTGGATGTCGTGACCGAACCGTTCCCCGGTTTTCCGACCGATCTTCAGGCGCAGATGATGGCCCTGATGTGCACGGCCGAGGGAACCAGCGTTCTGGAAGAGAAGATCTTTGAGAACAGGTTTATGCATGCGCCGGAGCTGATGCGCATGGGCGCGAAGATCGACGTGCATGGTGGCCATGCTACCGTGACCGGCGTCGAAAAACTGAAAGGAGCACCGGTGATGGCCACCGATCTGCGTGCCTCGGTTTCCCTGATCCTTGCCGGCCTCGCGGCAGAGGGTGAAACCAAGGTTAGTCGGGTCTATCATCTGGACCGCGGCTACGAGCATGTGGTGCGGAAGTTGTCGTCGGTCGGTGCCAAGATCGAACGGATCCAGGAGCAGTGATGTCAGATGCCAGTTTCGACGATGGGCGCGAAGCGCCGCTGAATCTTGGTGCCCTGGGTCCCGACGATCTGCAGGTCATCGCCTCGCTCGCACAGGATGCGGTGTTTCCGGTGACGGAAATCAGCTGGCGCCCGAGCGAACGGCGTTTTGCCCTGCTGCTGAACCGGTTCCGCTGGGAGGACAAGGACGCCTCTGAAAGGCGCGGACGCCCTTATGAACGGGTGCAGAGTGTACTGGTGGTCGATCAGGTGCTGTCTGTGGCGTCGCAAGGGGTGGATCGCAAAGAGCGCGATCTTATCCTGTCTCTCCTATCGCTGAGTTTTGAGCCCGGTACCGACGGTGACGGGCATATTGTCTTGACGCTTGCCGGTGATGGGGCCATCCGTCTGGCTGTCGAGGCGATCGAGGTGACCTTGCGCGATGTGACGCGTCCCTATCAGGCACCATCGGGTCGGGCACCGCAGCACGAGACATGATGTTGCGCCGACTGGTCAAGGCTGATCTTGCGGATCTTCGTGCCCTGTGGCGCGAGGGGCTGACAGAGTTTCCTGCGTCATTTCTGATGACCGTGGAAGAAGCCGACAGCATTCCGGATGCGGCTCTGATCAGCGGCTTCGAGAGCGGCGCCTATTGGGGCGCGTTTGCCGAGGAACGGTTGGTGGGTTTTGCCGTGCTACGGCAGGGGGGATTGTCACGCATTTCCCATACCGCCGATCTGGGGCCTTTCTATATCTCACGTGCCTATCAAGGTCAGGGGATGGCCCGAGCCCTATTGACGCAAATTCTGGGTCACGCGCGCAAGATTGGATTGACCCAGGTCGAGCTTTGCGTGGATCAGGAAAACAAGAAAGCGCAAAGGCTCTATCAGCAGGCCGGTTTTCGCCCATTCGGTCTTCGCCCCCGTTCGGTGATGTTGGGAAGTGAGCCCCGACATGATGTGCTGATGCTATGTCCGCTGGATGATGCTCTGCCGCCGGACATGATATCGCAACTGGCGCGGCGGGTGCTGCGCTGACATCAACGCAAGCAATCATCTTGAGACTGAGGGCTGGGGGCTATATTGCAGGCGCAAAGGAGAGCCATGATGCCCGTTTTTCTAAACGCGTCCGACGCTGATTTCGAAAAGGCCTTTACCGCGCTTCTGGGCGCGAAACGTGAAGACAGTCCCGATGTGGATGCTGTGGTTGCCGATATTATCGCGGATGTCCGCGCCCGTGGCGATGCCGCGCTGATTGAGCTGACCGCAAAATTCGACCGGTTGCAGCTGACAGCCGATCAGCTGCGAATCTCTGACGCCGAAATTGACGCGGCTGTGCAGGCGGTCTCTGGCAAGGAACGTGCAGCGCTTGAGCTGGCGGTTGATCGAATTCGCGCCTATCACGCACGGCAGATGCCTGCGGATGATGCGTGGCAGGATGATACTGGCGCGTCATTGGGGTGGCGCTGGTCGGCGGTATCGGCCGCAGGTCTTTATGTGCCGGGGGGGCTGGCGAGTTATCCGTCCTCTGTGCTGATGAATGCGGTTCCGGCGAAGGTTGCCGGTGTTGAACGGCTCGCGGTTGTGGTTCCGACGCCGGATGGGCAGATCAACCCGTTGGTTCTGCTGGCGGCGCGGTTGGCGGGCGTCGATGAAATATACCGTATCGGTGGTGCGCAGGCGATTGCGGCCCTTGCCTATGGAACCGAGAGCATCGCCCCTGTCGACAAAATCACCGGCCCCGGAAACGCATTTGTTGCTGCGGCAAAACGGCGTGTTTTCGGGAAGGTAGGCATCGACATGATTGCAGGGCCGTCCGAGATCCTAGTGATTGCGGACAAGGACAACGACCCAGACTGGATCGCGCTGGATCTGCTGAGTCAGGCTGAGCATGACGAAAGTGCGCAGTCGATCCTGATCACCGATGATGAAGGATTTGGGCGGGCCGTGGCGGAAGCGGTCGAGCAACGATTGAAGACGTTGGAGCGTGCCGCCATCGCTGGCCCCAGCTGGCGCGACTATGGTGCAGTGATTACCGTGCCGGATCTTGCAGAGGCAGCGCGGCTTTCGAACCGCATCGCGCCCGAGCATCTTGAACTCTGTGTTGCTGATCCGCGCGCGCTCAGCGAAAAGACCATTCATGCCGGGGCGATCTTCCTTGGCCAATATACGCCCGAAGCCATCGGTGATTATATCGGCGGACCGAACCACGTGTTGCCAACGGCGCGATCTGCACGGTTCTCATCTGGCCTGTCAGTCATGGATTTCCTGAAGCGCACGACGCTGAGTGAGATCACGCCTGAGGCGCTGCGGGCTATCGGACCTGCGGCCGAGACTCTTGCGAATAGCGAAAGCCTGCAGGCCCATGGTCTGTCTATCCGCGCCCGGCTGGATCGGTTGAATCGGTAATGCAACGGAGCAGGCCGTGACGAATTGCGGGGCGGCCTTCAGATGCGAGACTGTCCCAAGAGACACATCCTTGCGGCACATCGTGCCCCGCGGATTGCCGTTGCAGCGGCCATCGGCTAGTCAGTTATCTGTATGACCCGCGCACAGAGATCTGACCCATGAGCCGCATCAGCCAAATTGACCTTGATGACAGTAACTTGCCGCCGCCGACGCCCGAGATTGAGCAGGAGCGCCGGGTCGCCATTTTCGACCTGATCGAGGACAACAGCTTTGCCCTACCTGCGCGCGGCGAGCGCGAGGTGCCAGAAGGTCCCTATCATCTAGGTCTTGCGATCCGGGATAAGCGGCTGGTGTTTGATGTGGCGTCCGAAGCCGGGGAGAAAGCCGCGGAATTCCATCTGTCACTGTCGCCGTTCCGTCAGGTCGTCAAAGACTACTATCAGATCTGCGAGAGCTATTTCACAGCTGTTAAGACCCTGCCGCCCAGTCAGATCGAGACGATCGACATGGCCCGCCGAGGTATCCATAACGAAGGCAGCCGCGTTCTTCAGGAACGTCTGGAAGGGAAGGCCGAGATTGATACGGATACGGCGCGCCGCCTCTTCACGCTGATTTGCGTTCTGCATTTTGGGGGCTGAAGCGTGAGCGAGTTGCCACAGTCGATTTTGTTCTGCTGTGACCACAACGCGGTCCGTTCCCCTATGGCCGAGGGGATCATGAAGCAATTTTATGGCTCTGGCACCTATGTGCAGTCGGTCGGTGTCAAGAATGATATGGAAATCGACGGTTTCTGCATCGCGGTCTGCCAGGAGATCGGCGTTGAATTGTCGCGTCATCGCTCGCGGTCGTTTGACGAAATGGAGCAATGGGGCGACGACCTGTCGTCTTTTGATCTGGTCGTGGCTTTGTCGCCTGCCAGCCAGAGACGGGCCTTGGAACTCACCCGGTTTTTTCACCTCGATGTCGAATATTGGCCAATTATGGACCCAACTGGACTGGGGGAAACCCGGGATGCCAAGCTAGACAGCTACAGGCAAACCCGATCCCAGATCATCCAGCGCCTGACTGAGCGCTGGGGCAACCCGTTGGAGACAAAATGAACCGCACCGTCACCCGATATTTTGAAGCATTCAACGCCAAAGATACCGAAGCCATGCTGTCGTGTCTTTCCGATGACGTGGCCCACCACGTGAACGAAGGCAAAATCCGCACCGGTAAGGCGTTGTTTGCCGAGTTTTGCGCCCATATGAGCCGCTGCTACGACGAAAACCTCACCGATATGGTGATTTTCGATAATGAAGACGGTACCCGGGCGGCTGCCGAATACATCGTGAACGGCGTCTACCTCGAAACCGATGCAGGTCTGCCCGAAGCGCATCGGCAAAGTTACCGCCTTCCCGCCGGGTCGTTCTTCGATCTGAAGGACGGCAAGATCATCCGCGTGACGACATATTACAACCTGGCGGATTGGACGGCGCAGGTCTCTGGCTGATGGACCTGCAATTGGAGGTTTTGCGTGGCGCGGCCTTGGCTGAAGCGATTGATGACATCGCCCGCCTTCGCATAGCTGTCTTTCGCGATTGGCCTTATCTCTATGATGGCGATTTGGCCTACGAACGCAGTTATCTGCAAAGCTATCTGGACAGCGACCGGTCTATCGTAATTGGGGCATGGGATGGCGAGGCGCTTGTTGGTGCTTCGACCGGCGCACCTCTCTCGGATCACGCCGAGGATTTTGCCGCTGCGTTCGACGGAACCGGCTTGGCGCTGACGGATGTTTTCTACTGCGCCGAATCCGTGCTGTTGCCACAGTATCGCGGGCGCGGGCTTGGGCACAGTTTCTTTGATATGCGGGAGGCCCATGCCCGAAATCTCGGCTTTTGCGTATCCGCGTTTTGCAGCGTTCAACGTCCGGGCGACCATCCCGCTAGGCCCGAGGTGTACAATGATCTACACAGTTTCTGGCACAAACGTGGATACTCCCCCATGCCGGGTGTGGTGGCTCGTTTTTCGTGGCGTGACGTGGGAGATGTGGAGGAAACCCGAAAACCGCTTCAATTCTGGTCACGCAGCTTGACCTGAGCGGTCTCGTGCAGCTCAGCTCTTCTCAGCCGTTCGATGTCAAACGACAGGAAAATCTCATGAAAATCGCCACTGCTGCCTATCCGCTCGATTGGTTTGATGACTGGTCCGAATATGATGCCAAAATCACCAATTGGGTAAAAGAAGCGGCTGAACAGGGAGCAGAGCTGCTGGTGTTTCCCGAATATGGCGCGATGGAGCTGTCCACGCTCGATGGTGCCGAGGTTGCCGGAAATCTGGAACAATCCCTACATGCGGTTTCCAGCCGGATGCCTGAAGTCGATGCCTTGCACCTGCGTCTCGCCGCGCAATTCGGAGTGCATATTCTTGGGGCATCGGCGCCCGTATTTGATGGCCGGGATCGTCCGGTTAATCGTGCGACCCTATATGCCCCGAACGGCAGGAAGGGCGTTCAAGACAAGCAGATCATGACCATGTTTGAGCGTGATCCATGGGAGGTGGTCGGTGGCGGCCCACTCAAAGTGTTTGACACCGAACTGGGCAAGATCGGCATCCTCATCTGCTACGATAGTGAATTTCCGCTTTTGGGACGGGCGCTTGCAGATGTGGATCTATTGTTGGTGCCGTCCTGCACGGAGGCACTGGCGGGCTATTGGCGGGTCCGCATTGGCGCCATGGCCCGCGCTCTCGAAAATCAGTGCGTCTCGGTGATGTCGTCTATCGTAGGCCCTGCGGAATGGTCAGAGGCCGTGGATCAGAATACCGGAACGGGTGGCATATTTGGACCGCCTGATACCGGCTTCCCCGCGACTGGTGTCTTGGCCGAGGGCATATTGAACAAGCCGGGCTGGACCTATGCCGACATTGATCTTGAGGCGATTGCCCATGTGCGCCGCGATGGCGTTGTACGCAACCGCACGCATTGGGACGAAAGGGCCGAACCTGAGAAATCGGTCACAATATGTCAGCTGCGGTGATTGCGCCCTTGAAAATCTGGGAAAAAGCGCTCATTTAAGCGCACGTCCCGCAGACTCGCGGGAAACCGCAATTATGGAGATAACATGGCCAAGGAAGATACGCTCGAATTTCCCGGTGTCGTGAAGGAACTCCTGCCCAATGCGACGTTTCGGGTCGAGCTGGAGAACGGCCATGAGATCATCGCACATACGGCAGGCAAGATGCGCAAGAACCGCATCCGTGTTCTGGCTGGCGACAAGGTACAGGTTGAAATGACCCCATACGACCTGACCAAGGGACGGATCAACTACCGCTTCAAGTAAGCGTGGCGATCCCTCATATGAACAAAGCCCGGCCTTCGAGCCGGGCTTTTGTTTTGGGTGCAGCTCGCAGCGTGCTGGGTTGGGCTTTCCCCGGTCCGGCAGAGCCAGTAAGACAAGTCTGAAATGCCTGACGGCTTTCGCCCGCGGGTGACAAACACGAACAAGAGGTCCGGACATGGCATTCATTCTGGGATCAGGCAGCCCGCGTCGATTGGAACTGCTGGCTCAGCTGGGAATCACCCCGGATGCGGTCTGCCCACCCGATATTGATGAGACTCCCAAGAAGGGAGAATTGCCGCGTCTTTATTGCGCGCGTATTGCCCGGCAGAAAGCCGAGGCGATCGTTGCCAATCCAGAGGATGTGGTTCTCTGTGCGGACACCACAGTAGCGTTGGGGCGCAGGATCATGGGAAAACCGTCCGACGCCGGGGAAGCTGCGGAATTTCTCCTGGCGCTTTCTGGACGTCGTCATCAGGTGATTACCTCGGTTGCGGTGCGCCGCGGCGATCGCATTTGGGCGCGTGATGTTGTCAGTGCCGTGAAGATGAAACGCCTCTCGGATGAGGATCTGAATGCCTATCTTGCGACCGGTGATTGGCAGGGCAAGGCGGGCGCCTATGCAATTCAAGGCCCAGCAGGAGCGTTGATCCCTTGGATCAACGGATCCTTCACTGGAATCGTCGGTCTGCCATTGGCCGAAACCGCCGCCCTGTTGCGCGGCGCAGGCTGGACACAGAGTAAGGAGACAGCAGCATGAAGGGACGGACAATTGTGCTCGACCATATCGATGGTCGCGAGGCCGCGGCGCTCATGGTAGATGGCCAGCTTGAGGATCTGCTGATTGACAGCGACGCACCGACACCGGGCACGATTTACCGGGCCCGAGCAGATCGCCCCGTCAAGGGGCAGGGCGGAATGTTCCTGACCACACCGGACGGGCCTGCTTTTTTGCGTCAGGTCAAGGGGTTGGCGCCCGGTCAGGAGTTGCTGGTGCAGCTGACAGGATACGCCGAAGCTGGCAAGGCCTTGCCAGTCTCCCAAAAACTCCTGTTCAAGAGCCGCTACGCGATCGTCACGCCTGAGGCTCCTGGCCTTAATATTTCCCGCTCGATCCGCGACGAGGATGAGCGGGACCGCCTTTTGGAAATCGCCCACGATGCGATGGGGGATCACGGCTATGGCCTGATCCTGCGCTCCGCCTGTCATGGCGCTGACGGGGAGGAGATTGAAGAAGATATCCTCGCCATGGTGGCGCTGGCCTCCCAGGTCATGGAGGATTCCGGTAGCGGACCAGAAGTATTGGCGGAGGGGGACACCCCGCATCTTCTTGCATGGCGTGACTGGACCGATCCGGCAGATATCGAGCGCGATCCCGGTGGATTTGAACGTCTTGGCGTATTGGATGCACTGGAAACGGTTCAGGGCATTCGCGAACCTCTCAGCGGGGGTGCCTTTCTTTTTATCGAACAGACCCGCGCGCTAATCGCTGTCGACGTAAACACTGGCAGCGACACATCGCTTGCAGCTGGCGTGAAAGCCAATATGGCCTGCGCAAAATCCCTGGCCCGGGCGCTGCGGTTGCGCGGTCTCGGCGGGCAGATCGTGATCGATCCGGCTCCTATGCCCAAGAAAGATCGTCGCGCTTTTGAAACCGCGTTGCGGGCCAGTTTTCGCAATGACAGCGAAGACACCGTTCTGGTTGGCTGGACCACGCTTGGCCACTTTGAACTGCAACGTAAGCGAGGCCGTATTCCGCTGGCGGAGGTGCTTGCATGAGCTGCCCGATCTGTGACGGAGAAACCTCCAGCGATTATCGCCCCTTCTGTTCACGCCGCTGCGCGGATATTGACCTTGCGAAGTGGTTCAACGGCGCCTATGCGACCCCGAGCGCGGACCCGGAAGATATTGAAAACGCTTTGGAAGAAGTCGAAAAACACCGAGAAACCAAACATTAGCGATTTTCTTTGAAAAAGCCTCTGGACACGGTCACGCCCACGTCATAGAAGGCCCACACCCAAGGCGATAAGCCTTCCCGTGCCCGGGTAGCTCAGGGGTAGAGCAGTGGATTGAAAATCCTCGTGTCGGTGGTTCGATTCCGCCCCCGGGCACCATTGTATAAGTATAAATCAATGATTTAAGTTGAGATGCGCTACGCTCCTACCAATCTGATGGCTAGCTGGGTGCCAACTGCCGCTCCTGCATCTTCTTGATCGTCGTTAGTCGTGCGCACGCCTCGCGAGCAAACTCAATCCGAGTCACTCTCCTTCTTGAATAGCTTCTCTAGCGCTTGGATGTCATCGTCACTGAACTCCGTGAAAAGCGACAAAGACATCGCGCTCGTTACTTTCGCTTGCACGGCGTCCCAATCGTCAGATGGGTCATGCTCGATGTACTTCGAGATACCTTTTGTACTTCGATGCGCACTGACGTCGATAGCTCTCGGCTGGTCGCAAAGTGATAGGGTGTTGGAAAGCCGAAACGCATGAGTTGTGGTAGAAAAGGCGATACTGCGGTTCAATGAAAGTCCCGGCTTGGAAAGAGCCTCTTGGCTTGATCCCTTGGATGCATTGCGCGGGCTGGATAGCGGGTGCGTTTCGGGGTGTCGTCCGCACGTGGCCCCTCGGATTGAATTGCACTGTCTAGCGGGTGGCCTAGCTCCGATAGCCTCGCAGATTCGTCCTCGATATTCTGGGCGATGACATGCACCACAGCACCTTCTCGTTGAAGGTAGCCTGTTACGCGCAACAATCTCCCCCCCATGACAGTGCGGCGAAAACGTTCGTATATCCTGTTCCAAACCACCACATTGCAAACGCCGGTCTCATCCTCAAGGGTCAGAAATATCACGCCTGAAGCGGTGCCCGGTCGTTGCCTCGTAATGACCAGGCCGCATACGCAGACTGGCTGTAATGGCGCGGTTATCAGCTGGTCGTGGCAGATCAGGCCGGGTAGAGCCGGACGCAGAAGTTCCATCGGATGCGCGCGTAAGCTCAGGCGCATTGAGACATAGTCTTCGACGACTTCTTCCCCCAGATGCATCCGCGGCAGCATGACGTCCGGCTCGGTGATGGCTTCTCCGTCGAACTGATCGTTGAACAGCGGAAGCTGTGCAGGAGTTCGGATTGATTTTACTTGCCAGAGCGCCTCTCGGCGCGGGACACCCATAGACGAGAAGGCATCCGCCTCAGCCAGACGCTCCAGGGCTGCAGGGGCAAGCCCCGCGCGCAGCCAGAGGTGCTCAGGATCTATATACCCGTTTCCGCGCGCAGCAATGATCCAGCCTGCGTCGTCTTCCTTGAAACCTTTGATCTGACGAAACCCTAGACGCAGGGCCAATGTTCCATCCGGGCGGCGTTCAAGCGTGTTGTCCCATTCGGAGCAGTTTACACAGATCGGCCGGACTTCGATACCATGATCACGTAGATCCCGGATGATCTGTGCTGGAGCATAAAAGCCCATCGGCTGAGAATTGAGCAAGGCACAGGCAAAAATTGCCGGGTGGTGACATTTCAGCCAAGCTGAGACATAGGCCAGCATGGCAAAGGCTGCAGCGTGGCTTTCGGGAAATCCATAGTCCGCAAAGCCTTCTATCTGTCCGAAGCACCGTTCGGCAATGTCTTGGCTATAGCCGTTCCTCAGCATTCCAGCGATGAATTTGTCGCGATACTTTCCAATTGTTCCCATGCGCCTAAAGGAGGCAAGAGAACGGCGCAGGTGGTCAGCTTCTTCTGCAGAAAAACCCGCACCGACAACAGCGATCTGCAAAGCCTGCTCCTGAAACAGAGGCACGCCCATTGTGCGCTTGGTTACCTGTTCCAGAGCAGGTCCGAAGGGATCCGGGTTTTCCAAACCGTTTCGCCTGCGAATATAAGGTTTCACCATATCTCCCTGTATCGGACCCGGGCGGACGATCGCGACTTCGATAACCAGATCGTAGAATTTGCGGGGCCGCATCCGGGGCAGGAAATTCATCTGTGCCCGGCTTTCTACCTGAAAGACCCCCACCGCATCTGCGGCACAGAGCATATCGTAGGTCGCCTCATCTTTTTGGGGTACGGTTGCGATGCTGTGCGTTATGTTCTCGTGTTGCTGCATCAAGGCAAAGGCTTTTTTAATGCAGGTGAGCATACCCAATCCCAGCACATCTACTTTCAGAATGCGCAGGGCATCAATATCATCCTTGTCCCAGCAGATGACGGTACGATCTTCCATTGCGGCATTCTCAATCGGGGCAAGTTCGTCCAGCCGTCCACTGGTGATGACAAACCCGCCCACATGTTGAGAAAGATGACGTGGAAAGCCGATGATCTCGCCGATCCGTTGTATCGTCTGCATCAGGCGGCGGTCTTCTAGATTGAGCCCAAGTTCACGAATGCGATCCAGATCCACATTGCCATTGCTCATGCCCCAGATCTGTCCGGACAGGCCTGCAGTTACATCCTGGCTGAGGCCCATAACCTTGCCGACCTCGCGAATGGCAGCGCGCGTGCGAAAGTGGATGACGGTTGCGCAAAGTCCAGCACGATGGCGACCGTATTTCTGGTAAATCCACTGGATGATTTCTTCACGCCGTTCGTGTTCGAAATCAACGTCGATATCCGGTGGCTCTCCCCGATGCTTTGACACGAAACGCTCAAAAACCATCGCAATCATATCGGGGCTGACATCCGTAATGCCCAAGAGATAGCAAAGGATTGAATTGGCAGCAGACCCGCGTCCCTGGCAGAGGATCCCCTTGGATTTGGCAAATTGCACGATGTCATGAACGGTCAGAAAATAGGCTGAAAACTCCAGTTCTTTGACAACAGAAAGCTCTTTCTCCATCAGCTGAATTGCCCTGTCCGGAGGACCATCTGGGTAGCGACGTTTCAAGCCTTCCTGAACCAGGCGTTCCAAACGGGCCTGTGCTGTTTCACCGTCCGCCTCTTCATGTGGGTATTCATAGGAGAGTTCACCCAGATCAAAATTACATCTATTGGCAATCTCCAACGTGCGGCGGAGCGCTGCAGGGTGATCACGAAATATACGTGCCATATCGGCGCCCGCTTTGAGCCGACGTTCTCCATTTGGCAAGGCGCGGGTGCCGATCTCATCGATGGTGATATTCTCGCGCATGCAGGTCAAAACATCAGCAAGCTGCCTGCGATTGGCACGGTGCATCAGGACATCTCCGATCGCCACCATTGGAGCGCATGTTTTTTGCGCTGTCTGGGCGCAGGCCGCGAGATAAGCCTGATCGCTTCCATCATAGCGCGGCGCGGCCCCCAAGAAGACATGGTGCGGAAACTGCCGCCCCATTCGTTGAATATCCAGGACAGCATCGTTCAATGATCCCTTTGGCAAGGCGATCAGGATCATGGCCTGGCAGGCATTGATGACGTCTTCAGTGTAGAGAATACATTTACCTTTTTCCGCACGCCGTTTCCCGAGGGTGAGCAATCTTGCCAACTTACTATAGGCGGTTCGGTTGCATGGTAGGGCCAGCCAATCCACTGCGCTGTCCTGCAAGATGAGACGGCATCCGACAATCAACTTGGGAAGGACCGGTGCTATCGGCTTGGGAATGGCAGATGCGTGGCCTACCTCTTGCCGAGAGGAGGAATCGATCCGCTGGTGGGACCGGATTTTCAAGGCATCCTGTGTTTCCCGTGTCAGCTCCTTTAGCGCACTCCAGGCCCGGACAACCCCCGCAAGCGAGTTGTGATCTGTTATTGCCAGCGCTGACAGTCCCAATTCGGCAGCTCGCGCAACCAGTTCTTCGGGATGGGAGGCCCCGGTCAGGAAGGTGAAATTTGTGGTGACACACAGTTCGGCATAATCTTGCTTTTGCAGTCGTCGATCCGGCAGATCTTTCTGAAACACCTCAACCTGCCGATGCTTGTGGTTGACCTCAATCATGCGAATTCCCCCTGCACGTACCAGCCGGGGTTTTGAGGCGTATAAAACAGCCAGAGCCGTCGCCCCTGCGTGGTTTCCACCCGCCAATAATCACGCAAGCCAGAACGCCAGTTGTCGTCATCAAACCACCATTCGGGGGTGATGCGCTCCGGTCCGGTGGCCCTGCCTGTGGTCAATGACATGCGTCGCCAGCGGAAATGGGTCGGCGGATAAGATCCGCCCCCTGCAATTGGTTCTGGGTGAAACAGGCAGAGTGGGCGTGGGTTCCTGCAAACCCAACCGCTGGCAGCGGTTGAATAGGCCGCAGGTGATGTAATGAAGCTACGTTCCGGAATATGGCTGTCGGCGGGAAGAAAACGCTGAATGTTTTCAAGACCGATCCGTGTCCCGAGCCGCGTAATCAGATCGTCCAGCCGGTCGTCGCTGTCAGTGGCAACGTGAGTCATCTGCTGCGCGGGCAGAGCCTCGGTCTGTGTCGCTTCGAGACGCAGCTGATCTATGCCAAAGCCAGCGTCAATTTCAGACAGTCCCTTTTCGAACAGGGGGAGAATCCGGAGTGGATCGCGCAAGGGGCGGGCCAGACGCAATTCCACTTCTTGGTGTCCCTGATCCACTCGCCGCAGTGTTACGACAAACACACGGGCGCCCATCTCATGGGTTTTCAAGGTTGCACAGAGTCGTGTCAGCAGTCTTTTCGTGCCAGCCATGACATCATCTATCAGGCCGATAGGCTCTGGCAATGTCATGCGGACACCGTAATGGGGCGGCGCGGCCAAAGGTGTGATTTCTTCAACTTGCTGCCCTAAGGCCTGATCCAGCCTCATCACTACGTTTGGTCCAAAACGGCGTGTCAGCGGGGCACGGGGCGTTGTCGCAAGATCCCCGATTTTGCGCAGCCCCAATCTGATCAGAGCGGTTGTTGTCTTCACATCCAGCCGCAGAGCGGCAACGGGAAGGTCCTTAAGAGCTGGCAACATAGCCCCTGGTGCAGCCTGTCCCTCGCCGAAATGTGCCAGCGCCCAGGCTGCTCCGCGTGTGTCGGCCAGTCCGATCTGTGCCGATAGGCCCGCCCGTGTCAGACCTGTGCGGATATCACTCAACATATTGTCCTCTCCTCCAAAAAGGTGAGAAGAGCCACTGATATCAAGAACCAGGCCGTCCCGGCCTTCTAACCCTACCCAAGGGCAATACCGGGTGGCCCATCGGCGCAGGGTCAGCAAGAATTGCTGATCCCGGTAGAGATCCGCAGGGGCTGTTTGTAGTTTTGGACAAAATGCGCGGGCGTCTGAGTGGGACATACCCTGGTGCAAGCCTTGCTGCGCGGCTTCCGTATTGAGGCAATACAGCCGATTTGCATTGCTGTGTTTGATGGTCAGCGCAAAAGGGCCGGACAGCGGGTACTGCCGAAGAAACCGGTCACTCGCTAACCGGTGAAACCATATCGACACGACGCGACGTGCGATTCCATCGAACATGCCAAGATCCAACCGTTCCCGATTTGTTCTTAATAAGACTCCAGTGAAAATGAGTCGAGTCCTGTGCATGAAATAGAGGTCGACAGCGCCAGCGGCTTTCGGCGGCATTGCTGCCCATCCCTTCAGGGATAAGGCAAAGCCCGGTGCTGTTTCCTGTCTTCGCCGCGAGTTGCAGACGCCGCCCGGCAGTAAGGCTGAGAGGTTTGCTGATGTCGATCGCGACCAATGCGACAGCGCGCTCCCGCAACGCCTCCTCGGCACTGGCAAGCCCATCGGTCTGATGCGTCACATTTGCAACCAGCATCTGAGAGGGATCTGCAAATTCACCTAGCCCCATAGGGTTGATATATTCTGGACGGTGGCTTTCACGTATCCAAAGCGTGGGTCCGCAGGTCTGGGCCATCAAAGCTGCAAGAAACCCAAAACTGCCAGGACCGCAGACTTCATGTACGCGTCCGCGCTTGAGTGGAAAATATGGGAGCGTTGAAGTGGTCATGATCGATTTATACCGTGTCACATCGCCCTGCAAAAGTGGCTGCCCTGACAACAGCACAGACCGCACGACAAACCAGTCGAGGGCAAAGCGCCAATTCTGACGGACATGTTTGGTGAAAGGAGCGTGATCCTGAATCGGGTTAATATTCGGCCAAATCCCCGAAAATGCCTATTTAGAGACTGTTCAGAACCTTTCTTGCACTGCTGAGATAGGCCTCCTGTTTGTCTGAAGACATTCTGTCCCAGGTCCGATAGGGCTGCATCAAACGCGGGTTTCTTGACAGTTTTTCACGGTTTCGGATCAGAAAATCCCAGTACAGCGGTGTAAACGGGCAAGCCTTGGGCCCTGTTTTTTGTTTCACGTCATAGGCGCAATTCGCACAGTAATCCGACATTTTGTTGATGTAATTTCCACTGGCGGCATAGGGCTTGGACCCTAGGAAACCGCCATCTGCAAACTGTCTCATGCCGATGACATTTGGCGCTTCAACCCATTCATAGGCATCTGCGTAGACCGCCAGATACCATTCGTGGACCTGGTGCGGGTCCACTCCAGCCAGCATGGCGAAATTGCCGGTGACCATCAGCCGCTGAATATGATGTGCATAGGCCTCGTCACGGGTCTGACTGATGGCTGCGGCCATACAGGCCATGTCGGTTCGGCCACTCCAGTAGAACTCTGGCAGGTCCCGTGTTGCCCCCAGGAAATTCATTGAGGTGTAGCCCGGCATGTTCAGCCAGTAGATACCGCGCATATACTCGCGCCAGCCGATAATCTGACGAATAAACCCTTCGACCGCATTGAGAGGAGCGCGCCCCTCATAATAGGCACGTTCGGCGCGGAGGCAGACTTCTAAAGGGCCAAGCAGGCCAATATTGATGTATTGCGCCAGAACGGAGTGGTAGAGAAACGGCTCTCCTGTCAGCATGGCATCCTGATAATCGCCAAATAGTGGCAGCGCCTCATCTACAAAATGATCTAGCGCCGCCAGGGCTTCCTTGCGGGTGACTGCGAACCAGAAGGGGGTTAGCTGTCCGAAATTGCTGGAAAACCGCTGCTCCACCAGCGCGAGTACGCCTTGCGTGATTTTGTCCGGATCGGTGTGAACAGGCTTGGGCATGAACATGTCGTTCTGGGCCGGTTTGCGGTTCTCAGAATCATAGTTCCATTTGCCACCCTCAGGGTCATCACCCTGCATCAATAAGCCGGTTTTGCGACGCATTTCGCGATAGAAATACTCCATGCGGAGTTGTTTGCGCCCCTCCACCCAGTTGCGGAACATCTCATGACTGGCGAGAAAGCGGCTGTCCTCAAGCATGGTCAGCTTTGCCGGTCCAGACCAGTTGGTCAGCGCCTCTTTGAGGCGATATTCTCCCGGCTCGGTGATGAGAACCTCTGTTGCCGGGGTCTGCTCCAACGCACGCTCCAGCTCGCCAATCAAGCTGCCTGAATTGTCGGGGTCCTCAAGTCGTATGTACCGCAGGGCCCAACCGTCGGCGGACAGCTCATCCGCGAAGTGCCGCATGGCGGAAAAGACAAAGGCGAGTTTCTTTTTGTGGTGCGGGACATAACTGGCTTCCTCCGTAACTTCAGCCATCAGGAGGCGGTCTTTCTGTCGGTCACCCTGCTGCAGAGACGAAAGATCATGCGACAGCTGATCACCCAGGATCAGAATAATCCTGCCGCGGTCATTGCTGTCCTGAGGTGTCACATTATTGGTCATGTCCCGGTACTCCGCTGGTCTGGCAGCAGATAGCGTGACCGTGAAAGCTGGCAATGGGGAAAGCTGGCAACGGCAGGGTGGTCCCGCGCAGAAAGGCGCGACAGATAAGCCAATATTAGAGACTGATCTATGTCATTTTCAAAGCGTCAGGAGGCCTGGCTGTAGCGGACACCCTCCGGTTTATGCGCGTCGAATGCGCTGGCGATGATCCGGGTCAGCGCGCGCCCTTCGGGTTTGATACGGAGGGCGTCGTCCGCCCAGGTCACCAGTTCACCGTAGGTCGCGGTGACCTCCTCCAGATCCGCAGTCAGCTGCTGGCATATGGGCCCGTACCGCTGGCGCAGTTCCGTGAGATCCAGCAGGAAATCACACATCAGCATTTCAATCGCCCGAGCCCGCACCTTGTCGATCTGGGTAAGTTGATGGCCGCGTGCGCCGGCAAGCTCGCCGGCTTCAATCCTCTGAACATAGGCGGCCGTAGCAGCTGCATTCTGCACATAGCCGCCTTCAAAGCGCGAGATCGAAGAAGCGCCAACACCGATCAGCGTCGGGCAGCGGTCATCCGTATAACCCTGGAAGTTTCGCCGCAAGCCGCCATTTTCGCTGGCCAGGTTCAAACGGTCCTGAGGGCGCGCAAAATGATCTATGCCGATGTTGGCAAATCCGGCAGATCGAAATGCCTCTGCGGCCAGCTCAGCCAGATGGTAGCGGGCTTCATCGCCTGGCAGCGCGGTATCATCAATCAGCTTCTGCCGTTTTGCCACCCATGGGACATGGGCATAACCAAACAGGGCGACACGATCTGGCGCCAGTGTCAGCACCTTGTCAACCGTATCCGCGATGCGTGTCGCGTCCTGATGGGGCAATCCATAGACGAGATCGGTATTCAGAGATCGAATGCCAGCCGCGCGCAGCTCAGCGACACAGGCGGCAGTGACGTCATAGGGCTGGATACGACCGATTGCTGCCTGCACCTCGGGATCAAAATCCTGAATGCCGATGCTGGCGCGGTTCATGCCTTCCTCTGCCAGAGCCGCAATCTTGTCGCCGTCTACCATTGTCGGGTCGATCTCGACTGAAAACTCGCAATCATCTGTCGGTGGTATGGCAGATTTCACCGCTTGCGCCAGCCGGTGTATCAGCGCTGGCGGCAGAATGGTCGGAGTGCCGCCTCCCCAATGCAGGCGGCCCATCTGCAACCCTTTGGGAAGTCGCTCGGCGAGAAGGGACAGTTCTTTTTCGACGGTGGCGATATAGCTTTCGACCGGGCTGAGTGTCTGAGTGCCCTGGGTTCGGCACGCACAAAACCAGCACAAGCGTTCGCAAAAGGGCACGTGTATATAGACTGACACAGGTTCCGCCGGGTCCAGCGCCGACAGTGCATGGCTCTGAAAAGCGCTATCGACGGCTGCGCTGAATACCGGCGCTGTGGGGTAGGAGGTATAGCGGGGAACGCGGTTGTCAAAAAGTCCCAGCTCGCGAAGGCGATCAATCTGTTTCATATTGCCAGATATGACCGATTTCTGAATGCAGAACTTTGCGCGAAATCAAATTTTAGACTGGCAAGGGTGAAACGCCGATCACGCGCTCATGCAAATGTAACGCGGCCGCCCAGAGCAACAGGCCAAGAGCAGCCCGTATGGCCAGATCCCGCAGGTGCTGTTGCCGCCAGCCTGAGTTGAGGATCGGGCGTAGCGAGAACACGGCGGTAGTTGCGAAATAAGCCGCTGCGTCCGCACCAAGCGTTGCGCGTGCCTTAAGGTCAAAGAGCAGGATTGCAGCACCGGCCAGGAGAAAGGATCCACCAAACACAATCGCATGAGCCAAATCGCCGTTGGCCAGCAGATGTGATAGCGACCAGAGTGCCAGCGCCAAGAGGATCGGATGGCGGCTGAGCGCGGCGCGCCCGGGATCATCCCGCGTCGGATCGGAACTGCGCCGTCCTCCAAGCGTAAAGGGGGTTTCCACGCCCAAACCGCAGCTTGTCAGCACAAAGACCAAGGGCATTGTCAGCATCGGGGCCCATCGCAACCAATCAGATGGCGGCCAGAGTTCGACATAAGGCGCATCAGCCGCGGCTACGATGACCCAGCCGAACACTCCGAGTGACAAAAGCCCGTAGGCCGAGAAATAGGCGCGGCGACCAAGGGTTGCGATCAGTCGCCCGCGCAGATCTGCGAGGCGTGGCAGGAAATGGCTGACGATAAACACTGTCATGGCAAGGGTGAAACCCGTCCAATCGGTTGACATCAATGATCCCCTCGTCTGGCAGGAGCGGTACCGCTGGATGCGGACTATCCTATCTGTTTGTCCGTTGTAGTGGCGGAATGAACTGCATCCGGATGCGCCATCGCGAAGGCCTGATTGCTTGCACATGTGGCTTCAATCTCACCAAGACGGGACAGGTCGTTGAAATCCACCCCCCAGCGTCGTGCGTTGTAGAGTTGTGGCATCAGGCAGAGATCTGCGAGCCCCGGACGGTCTCCGGTGCAATATGGCGCAGGGGGATATCTTTCCAGAAGCGCATTAAAAGCAATGAGACCCGGACGAATGAAGTGGCGCATCCAGCCTGCGGGCATGTCGAGAGAGTGTTCAGCATCTTGCGGCTGTGCCTCTGCACAAAGGCTGGTGGCGTAGCGGGCGACCTTCAGATTGCAGACAGGGTGCAGATCAACCGCGATGGAGTGGGCAAGGGCCTGAACCCCCGCACGCTCTGCCGGGGTGCCAGGCAGCAGGCCAAGGTTTCGGGTCTGGTCCAGGTAGTCGAGGATTGCCAGCGATTGCGTCAGGCGCAGCCCGTCGATTTCCAGCACCGGCACGAACCCTTGCGGGTTGCGGGCCAGATGCTCGGGGCCGGTTTGCTCGCCGTTGACCAGATCCACGGTTTGGCTCCGGTAGGCGATACCCGCGAGATTGAGGGCAATGCGAACACGATAGCTGGCCGATGATCGCCAGTAGTCGTAGAGTATGACATCAGACATTCCGGTCTCCCTGCATGGCCTGAGTGATCGATGGAAACACCGCCCCGCGGCCCGATCACTAAAGCTCGCTCAATTCCTTGGCGTGCAGCCATTCGGCATGTTTCGGCGCCTTCTTGGTCTTGGACCATTCTTCCAGCATTTCCCATTTCACGGAGTCCAGCTTTTGCAGCAGTGCCTGTTCCTCCGGGTCGGGGCAGGCCAGCTCCACCCGGTGGCCGTTCGGATCGAAGAAATAGATCGAGTGGAAGATCGAGTGGTCGGTGACGCCCAGCACCTCGACGCCGTTGGCCTCCAGATGGTCCTTGAACTGGATCAGGGTCTCGCGATCCTTCACCTTGAAGGCGATGTGCTGCACCCAGACCGGCGTGTTGCGGTCGCGGTCCATCTCCGGCTTGGTCGGCAGCTCAAAAAAGGCCAGGACGTTGCCGTTGCCTGCATCCATGAAGATATGCATGTAGGGATCGGGTTCATGGGTCGAGGGAACATGGTCCTCGGCAATTGCCAGGACAAAGTCCATGTTCAGCATTTGCCCATACCACTCCACCGTCTGCTTGGCGTCCTTGCAGCGGTAGGCGACGTGGTGGATCTGTTCGATTTTCAAGCGGAGTCCTCCCCGGGTTTCAGCGCGGCAGCAGCCAGCGCCTGTTTCAGGATCGCGCGTTTCCCGATGTGATTTGCCAGCACCAGCACCAGCCGTGCATTCAGCGCATCGCTTTCGGCCTTGCTCAGGTCCTCATGCGCGGCCAGCAGATCGGCATAGAAATCGTCGGCGCGTTCGAGGTTGGCGGCCAGGATCAGTTGGTCTTCGGTCATCTTGATCACTCCTTGCCGATGGCCCGGCGGATCGCATGCCGGAACTGGTTATCGTCATAGCTGGGGCGGCGGGCGGCGACATGCTGGTCCGGGCGGATCAGGTAGACACCGCTTTCATGCTTGCCCAGGTAGCGGTCCTTCAGCGCCAGTGTTTTGTCGTCCTTGCTGGAGAGCGCCAATCGGGTGACCGTGATGCCGGATTCCTCAATCTCATCAGGCGCGTCGGCGTCGATGGTCAGCAGGGTGAATTTGTCGCCCAGCTTGCCGAGCAGAAACCCGTCGACCAGCGGCACATCGGGGCAGGGTGAGCCGGGCCGGGTGCGTTCCGGCCCGTTGAGCGCGTCTGCCGAATTCAGCGGTGAGCCTTCATAGGTGCAGGGCACCGACAGCCGGCCGGAGTTCACCAAAGGACGCGCGAATTCATACTGTTCGGACAGGTCCAGAACCGCGTCGCGCATGACCCGGCTGATTTCCGACTTGGGCGTGATGAAATCGGTGGAGCGCGAGGAGTTCCGGATATTCTCGTCAGCGCCGTGGACGCGTTCAATGTCATAGCTGTCCAGCAGGCTTTCTGGCGCTTTGCCGTCCATCACCAGCTTGAGTTTCCAGCACAGATTGTCGGTATCTTGCAGGCCGGAGTTGGCACCGCGGGCTCCGAACGGCGACACCTGATGTGCGGCGTCGCCGGCGAAGATCACCCGGCCATGGCGGAACTTCTCCATGCGGCGGCACTGGAAGGTGTAGATCGAGACCCACTCAAGTTCGAATTTTACATCTTCGCCCAGCATCGCCTTGAGTCGCGGGATCACGTTCTCGGGGCGCTTCTCGCGTTCCTTGTCGATGTCCCAGCCCAGTTGCAGGTCGATCCGCCAGACGCCATCCGGCTGCTTATGCAAGAGTGCTGATTGGCCCCTGTTGAAGGGCGGATCGAACCAGAACCAGCGTTCGGTCGGGAAATCCGCGTCCATGATCACATCAGCAATCAGGAAGTTGTCTTCGAACACCCGTCCGACGAAATCCAGCCCCAGCATCTGCCGGGTGGGGGAGCCGGCACCGTCGCAGGCAATCAGCCAGTCGGCTTCCAGGTTGTAGGAACCTTCTGGCGTGTCAATTTCCAGCACGGCATGGCTGGGGTGGGTGCCGATGGCAGAGACCTTGTTGCGGCCGCGGATTTCGATCGGCGCGCCTTGCTCCTGCAGCTCTCGGACCCGGTTCACCAGGTATTCTTCGAAATAATATTGCTGTAGATTGATAAATGCGGACCGCTTGTGGCCCTCCTCAGGAAGAAGATTGAAATCGTACACCTTGCGGTCGTCGAAGAAGACTTTGCCGAGGTTCCATTGAACGCCTTTGGCGACCATCGGATCCCCGAGGCCAAGCCGATCGGCGATTTCCAGTGTCCGTTTCGAGAAGCAGATGGCGCGAGAGCCAAAACTGACCTTGTCGTTGTCGTCCAGCACAACCACGCCAATGCCCTGCTGGGCCAGGTCAATTGCGGCAGCAAGACCAACCGGCCCCGCACCGATCACGACGACTGGATGACGCACCGGCGAGGGCGCATCCTGATCGTCACTGCGTTGATAAGAATACAAGGGAACTTCAAAGATCTTGTTCATCTGGCCTCCTCCCAAATCCGGGTGCCGTCAGGCACGGCTCGACTAGCCCCCGGTCGCGGCTACGCCGAGGTTCTGGTCAAACATTTCATAGGTACTGCTGGGGCGATACGATCTGGATCAAACCGCCCCGAGTATAAATTTTCCTGGGCCTCACCCCTGCAGGGCTTCCCACATCTCCAGATCGCGTTGAGCGGTCCAGATCCGGGGGGTGTCGATGCCGCGTGCCTCGTCATAGGCACGGGCCACGTTGAAGGGCAGGCAATGCTCGTAGATGGCATAATCTGCAAACTTCGGATCGCATTCTGCGCGCACCGCGTCCCAGGCTTCTTTCAGCGTGCCGTTGCGGGCTGCAACTTTCGCTGCCGGGCGGTAGGTGCTTTCAACGAAATCGCGGGTGCTTTCGACGGCGCGTTCCACCGCGTCCTTGCCCACCAGCGCGTCTCCACGACCGGGGGCAATGGCGTCGACATCATAAGCTTTGATATTGTCCAGCGTCCTGCCCCAGTCACCGAAATGCCCGTCGCCGCAGTAGCAGGCTGAGTGGTCTTCGACGATATCGCCGGTGAACATCACGTTCTGATCCGGCACGTGGATCACCGCGTCACCCGCGGTATGGGCGCGACCCAGATGCTTGATGTCGATCCGGCGATTGCCGAGGTAAACGGTCATCGAATCGCTGAAGGTGGTGGAGGGCCAGGTCAGTCCGGGGATGCTCTCATAGCCCTCGAAAAGGCGCGGGAAGCGCTGGAATTCGCTGTCCCAGTCCTCCTGCCCGCGTTCGACCACCATAGATCGGGCCTTGTCCGACATGATTATGTTCTGCGCGCCAAATGCGGAAGCACCCAGTACGCGAACAGCGTGGTAATGTGTCAGCACCACATGGGTGATCGGCTTGTCGGTGACAGAGCGAACGCAGTCGATCACCTTGCTCGCAAGCCGTGGGGTCGCCTGCGCTTCGACGATCATCACAGAGTCATCGCCGATGATCACGCCGGAGTTCGGGTCGCCCTCGGCGGTAAAAGCATAAAGCCCCTCGCCGATCTCATCAAAGGTGATCTTCTTTTCAGTCATGTCCCCTTGGGACGCAAAAGCCTTGGCCATGGTGGTCTTCCTTATCTTGCGTAGGGGTTTTCAAGCGCGGGCAGCACGGTACCGGTGCAGTCGCCGAAACCGATGGTGTAGCCGTCGCCTTTGGCCGCGCCTTTCAGGGTCAGCGTGTCACCGTCGGCGATGAAGGAGCGCTCCTCGCCAGTGTCCAGCGTCAGCGGCTCCTTACCGCCCCAGCTGAGTTCCAGGAGCGAGCCGCGGCTTTCCTTGGTGGGGCCGGAGATGGTGCCAGAGCCCAGAAGATCGCCCGCGTTCATCGGGCAGCCCGAGGTGGTGTGATGCGCCAGCTGCTGTGCGGCGGAGTAATACATTTCCTTGTAGTTGGTCCGCGCGATGGTTGTGGCCTCTTTGCCTTCCGGCGCCATGGTGACCTCAAGGTCGATATCATAGAGCATCGGGCCGCAATCCTTCAGGTGGTCCAGCAGTTCCACCTCACGCCCGGGCGTGTCGCAGCGGAACGGCTCCAGCGCCGTTTTGGTCACGATCCAAGGAGAGATCGTGTTGGCAGTGGCCTTGGCCTGGAACGGTCCCAAGGGCTGGTATTCCCAGGCCTGGATATCGCGCGCGGACCAGTCGTTCAGCAGTACATAGCCAAAGATATGGTCATCCGCTTCCTGCACGGTAATCGGGCCATCGGAGGGGGTGCCGACAATGGCGCCCATCTCCAGCTCGATATCGAAGCGCGCGCAGGGCGCCCACCGCGGCGTCTCGTCATTTGGACCTTTCAGCTGACCCCAGGGTCGGCGCACATCGGTACCGGACACCACAACGGAGGAGGCCCGCCCGTTATAGCCGATCGGGATATGCAGCCAGTTCGGCGGCAGCGCATTTTCCGGACCGCGGAACATGGTGCCGACGTTGAAGGCGTGGTTCTTGCCTGCATAGAAGTCGGTGTATTCGCTGACGGCAAAGGGCATGTGCAGCTCGGCGTCCGTAGCCGGAACCAGCAAAGGTTCGACCTTACCCTGCTCGGCAGAGCCTTCGGACAGCAGCGCTGTCAAACGGTTGCGAAGCGCAGTCCAGACGGCCGGACCTTCTTCCATAAGGTCGTTCCAATACGGAACGTCGAACAGTGGCGCATCGCTCAACTGGATCAAGCCGGTTTCCTCGGCGGCCTGCATATCGAGGATCATGTCCCCGATGGCCACGCCGCAGCGCGGATCGTCGCCATCAACAGAAAACACGCCATAAGGCAGGTTATTCAGTGGGAACGGATGGGTCGCGCTGTTGGCGGAGGTGACCCAGGATTTTGTCAAAGGCATACGTGGTCCTTTTCGTTTGAGAGCAGCTGCTCTCGTCATCTTTCCCGAAATACTCCGGGGGTGAATGCGGCCTTCAGGCCGCAGAGGGGGCAGCGCCCCCGTTGGATTACTTCTTGCCTGGTGTGCCGTCGAATTTCTTCTCGATATCGGCCCAGCAGTCGATGTAGTCATCCTGCAGCGGTGCTTCGTTCGCGGCAAAGCCTGTCAGATGCTGCGGGAAACGGGTCTCGAACATGAAGGACATTGTGTTCTCGAGCTTCTCGGGGCCGAGGTTGGAGTTCGACGCGCCTTCAAAGGCGTTCTTGTCCGGCCCGTGCGGCAGCATCATGTTGTGCAAGGACATGCCACCCGGCGCGAACCCTTGCGGTTTGGCATCATACTGGCCGTAGATATTGCCCATTAGCTCCGACATGATGTTCTTGTGATACCACGGCGGGCGGAAGGTGTTCTCAGCCACCATCCAGCGCTCGCGGAACAGCACAAAGTCAATGTTGGCAGTGCCCGGCACCCCCGACGGTGCCGTCAGCACGGTAAAGATCGACGGGTCCGGGTGGTCGAACAGGATCGCGCCGACCGGGCAATAGGTGGTCAGGTCGTATTTGTAGGGCGCATAGTTTCCGTGCCAGGCCACCACATCCAACGGCGAGTGGCCGATCCTGGTCTCATGGAATTGACCGCACCATTTGATGGTCACGGTGGACGGCGTCTCGCGATCCTCGAACGCCGCCACCGGCGCCTTGAAGTCGCGCGGGTTGGCCATGCAGTTGGCGCCGATGGGCCCGCGGCCGGGCAACTCGAATTTCTGGCCGTAGTTCTCGCAGACAAAGCCGCGGCAGGGGCCTTCCAGCACCTCCACCCGGTACACCAGACCGCGCGGGATGATGGCGATTTCCTGCGGTGCGAGGTCGATGATACCCAGCTCAGTGGCAAAGCGCAGGCGTCCTTCCTGTGGCACCACCAAGAGTTCAGAATCGGCGGAGAAGAAGTAGCTGTCCACCATCGACTCGGTGACCAAATAGATGTGGCTGGCCATGCCGACCTGGGTGTTCACATCGCCTGCGGTGGTCATCGTGCGCATGCCGGTGAGCCAAGTCAGGCCTTCATCCGAATGCGGCACCGGATCCCAGCGGTACTGGCCCAGCGAGATCACGTCCGGATCGACGCAGGGGGCAGACTTCCAATGCGGCAGGTCGATCTTCTGATAGCGGTGCGAATGCTTGACGGACGGGCGGATGCGGTAGCACCAGGTCCGCTCCGGCACATCGGCGGTAAAAGCGGTGCCGCTCAGCTGTTCGCCGTAAAGACCATAGTTGCACTTTTGCGGGCTGTTCATGCCTTGCGGCAGCGCACCGGGCAGCGCCTCGGTTTCAAAATCATTGGCAAAGCCCGGCATATAGCCCTCGTGTGGCCCGGTAAGGGACGGGGCCTGGATCATTTTGTGGGCATCGACTTTGCGATTCATGGCGCGCTCCTTTTCTTAACTCTCTGTTTCGGTAATAGTTGATTTTGTAACTAACAAGGCATAGGTCACCCTCATGACCGAAAAAGATGACTTCGCGCTGCAGGATTTCTTACCCTATCTCCTCAATCGCGCCGCAGAAGAGAGCTCGCTTGAGTTTCAACAACACTACAAGAATCGCTACGGGATGCTCCGTACCGAATGGCGGGTCCTGTTTCATTTGGGCAGCTACGGGCGCATGACCGCAAAGGAAATTGGCCAGCGCGCCAAAATCCATAAGACCAAGATCAGCCGTGCCGTTGCGAAGCTCGCCGAGCGTCGATTTGTATTGCGTCACCGGGATGAACGAGACCGACGATCGGAGCATCTGGAACTGACCCCGCAGGGGCAGGCCGCCTATCGCGATCTTCGGGAGCAGGCCGCCATCTATGATGGGCAGCTTGCATCCCGACTCAGCGAAGGTGAAAGCGAGGCGCTACGCCACATGCTGCGCAAACTGGCCGGAATTGAACCATAGACATCCGTTGGTTGAGGCTTCAGATTGGGCCGGAACCACAATGTGAGGCCGTGCACAATGACGGATGCTGCTCTGCGCGCCACGCCGATAATCGACTGGCTGACTGCTGAAGGACTAAGAGGGGCAAGCCGTCAGGAGATGCTGCAAGGCTTTTGCCAGAGGCTTGCTGACGACGGCGTGCCGCTCCTGCGGTTTCATCTGGCGCAGCGTGCCTATCACCCAAAATACGGTGGTATCGGCTTTAGCTGGACCCGCGCGGACGGCTTGTCGCATGAATTTTATGAACACAGCGATACACCGCGGGATGAGTGGCTCTACAGCACCTTCTATTATATGTTGGAACGCCAAGTGCCTGAGTTTCGCACCAAACTGACCGGGCATGTGCTGGAGCGGTTTCCTGCACTAGCGCAGTTCAAACAGCGCGGGGCCACGGATTACTTTGCGCTGGCAATGCGCTTTGGTGATTTTGCCGATGCCCCTTTTGATCCTAAGCGGCCGGGAGAGGGCATCCTGTCATCCTGGTCAACCGATCATCTCGATGGTTTCTCAGAGGCGGATCTCACGTTGATCCGTTTTATCTACCCGCATCTGGCGCTGGCGCTGCGGGCGGCCTCTGCCCAGCAGATGGCCAAGGATCTGCTTCAGGTCTATCTCGGTCGCGATGCTGGTCAGCGGGTTCTGTCAGGAGAAATACAGCGGGGCTCGTCACGCCAGATTGATGCGGTGATCTGCTATTTCGATCTGAAAGGCTTTACCCAACTGGCTGAGCAAATTCCGGGCGCCGAATTGATCGACATGATTAACGACTACTTTGGTCTGGCGGTCGAGACCATTCAGACCCATGGAGGGAATATCCTCAAATTCATGGGTGATGGCATATTGGCGATGTTTGACCTTGGCAGTATCGGCGAAGATGCAACAGCAGCGCTCGCGGCGGCCAGTGGCTTGCAGAGCAAGATACGCAATCGCAATGTCGAGCGTGCGCAGCAGGGTAACCCGGTTGCTGATTTCACGCTGGCCCTGCATGCCGGCGAAATCCTCTATGGTAATATAGGATCTGAGAACCGGTTGGATTTCACGGTGATCGGACCAACCGTCAACCTGACGGCACGGCTGTCAGGTATGCACGCCTCTGTTGGTCGCAGCATCATTGTCTCGGAACAGGTTCAACGGGCAGCCCAGCCGACCAGTCACGATCTGGTGTCGCTGGGTCGCTATATGCTGCGCGGTGTTGCCGAGCCGGTTGAGCTCTTCACGATTTACGAAGGCAGCGCAGCGGGCCTTTCTGATCGGGCGTCAGAACAACGCTCAGCCTGAACAAAGGTAAAAATTGCCATAATTTACGCATTTTTTCCGCGTAGAGCAGAGCTGGGACAGATTATGGCCAACGAGATTCGTGCAAGAAATCTTGAACTGCCATGCCTGACTTTATTGAGAGAGCAGCGAGGAAAGTGTGATGAAACTGGCAGTGCGCATACATGACCTGATAACCGTTGCGGCCGTTTTGTGTGCAACTGCCCCCATGGCATTTGCGGCTGGTGAATGGCCTGACGCGGGCGGACCGGGCAATGGGAACGGCAATGGCAATGGTTGGGGCAATGGTTGGGGCAACGGCGGGGGCAATGGGAACGGCAACGGCAATGGCCAGACCGTGCCTGAGATCGACGTCAGCGCAGGTATGCTCGCCGTGGCTGCGGTCGCCGCTGCTTTGCTTCTGAGCTGGGAGTTGCGCCGGCGCCGGTCTGTCTAGAACCAATGGCTGCCAGGGCGTCGCTTGAGTCAACCATTCTTGACCTAGATAAGTGTCCAGTTCCCGGTCGCAAAGGCAACATAGGCGATCAGGGCATTTGCCACCATATGGGCCAATATGGCGGCCGGTAACCCGCCCCCACGCAGATATAGGGCGCCAAAGATTGCGCCAGCGGCCATACCAAGCGCGAAGCGGTCATGCATCAGACCGAACAGAAGGCTGCTGACGACCAAGGCGATAACCGCCCGTAGAACCTGACCCTGCCCGGCCATGCGGCGCAGCAGATACCCGCGAAAGAACAGCTCTTCGATGATGGGCACCAGAATTATGGTCCCGAGCAGGCGTGTCGCAATCCATAGGGTATCCCGGTGCTCTGTAATGTTGCCACGGCTGATGTCGGGTGTGGCCATCACGATCCAGACGGCTGCAATTGCGGCCCCGGCGGTGATATCCATAGGGCGTGGCCTGTAGGCCAGCGCCCTAAGGGCAGGCCAGAACAACAGCAATGCGGCTGCCATCATTGCGGTACGCAGCGGATATCCGTCGGCAGGTTCTGCCCAGATTGCAGAAACCAATACGCCGCTCAGCATCATCACGACAAAAGGCACTATGCTCGCGATCAGCATATCGGCGCGCAGCGGTGGCAGGTCGGCGGTTGCGGCGGCCACCCTAGCGGGGTTGCTCTGCAACCAGCGAGAGCGATGGGCAATCGCCAGGATCAGCAGCGCAAGACAGGTGAACATCAGCCAGCCGGCATAGCTGTGAAATCCGTTGACCGCATGTTCCGGTGCAATCCAGGCGCCGATCAGGATCAGTATAGCGATACGCGCGACATTGAAGCCCCAGCTGAGCAGCAGAGCGGCGGGAAACAGGAACAGCCAATATCGTGTCTGCCTGAGATCGCGGCCCATCAACAGCGCATAAAGCCCCATAAAGGTCGTGACGAGGGCAAACCCTTCGACGCCTGAGCAGGGTTCGCCGATCTCCACCAGAAAACCGTCGACACGGATCAGATGCAACGCCGGATCGGACCAGACAGTGGCACCTGAGTTTTCCAGAACCCATGTCACGAGGAGGAACGTCACCGACGTCAGCGCTTCTATGTTCCAGATCGGCTCCATCATGCGAGTGATATCGGGCATGACCAGTGCCACAAGAAGCGCCAGGATCAGAGGCAGGCCGCAGCCGCGCAGCCAGACAACCCAATCTCGAAGTGGCATCAGGGCCAGCAGACCGCCTAGCCCGGCGATGCCGCCGCCTAGGCAGACCAGAATAAGGGTCGGCGAAATCCATGCGTTGATACCACTGGGCCCAAACAGGGCCAGCGGGACCAGCGCGATCAGAAGACCGACGAGGTTCAGGATAACTGCCGATGGGCGTTGCGAGGCGCGCCCGACAAATGCGGCCAGCGCAGTATAGGCGCTGCGCACCAGCACAAGATAAAGGCTGAGCACGGTCAACAACGCCAGCAAGCGCCCGGCGAGTGATCGCACGGTGGTGCAGGCCAGATCCGCGCCGGTGAATTTGCAATGCACATTGGCCAGCAGCTGGTAGGCGACCATGACAAGCAACAGCTCGGCAATCGCCAACCCGAGGATCAGGAATAACCGTCGGCTGCCCTTGCCCAACACCTGGTCGATAGGGCGCGACGGCTGTGGCTGATCAGATATCGACATCCACGCCTGGCAGATTCAGCGATTTCATCATGTCGCGCAGTTCCTGCCGTGCCGCGATGTTGGAGATATTCAGCTGTTTGACGCCAATATCCTTGAGGTCCAGCAGGGTCAGCCCGCGCGGAAACAACTCCCGGAACACCACCCGTTCCGAAAATCCGGGGGCAACGCGGAATCCGATCCGTTTCGAAAGCATGGAAATCGCGCGTTCCATCTTTTCCTTGTTCACCATGCGCTGAGTGCCAACTCGATTTCGGATCACAATCCAGTCAATTGGTTTCAGGCCAGCCTGCGCGCGCAACTGTCGCGCGTTCCAGACCATTTCGGAATAAACGGACGGCCCGGTGATCTTTTCACCCTTTTGGTCAGTATGCGCCAGGAGGTCGAAATCGACAAAACTGTCGTTCAGTGGCGTGATCAGCGTGTCGGCCAGGGAATGGGCGACCTGACTGAGCCGGGTGTGCGAACCCGGGCAGTCGATCAGGATAAAGTCGTTGTTGGGTTCCAGCTCGGAGACCGCCGCAGACAGCCGGTGGTCATAGATGTTCTCGCCGGGTTGCAGGCTTTCGGGATCGATTTCGGGCAGCTCATGCAGCTCCACCAGCGGCAGGTCCAGCGCGGCCTTTTCCATGAACGCCTTGCGGTTTTCCAGATAGCGCCCCAGTGAACGTTGACGCAAGTCGAGGTCCAGGGCGGCAATCTTGTATCCCAATCGGGCCAGGGTGGTTGCCACATGCATGGAAACGGTGGATTTGCCCGCGCCCCCTTTTTCGTTGCCGACGACAATAATATGCGCCACGTTCGCTTCCCCCAATCACTGCGCAAAATACCGCGCATTTTGGGATGAGTATACTGCCCGCGCGAATCGATGGAAAGCGGGATATCCGCACGTTAGGCCCTGTTTTAGGGTCTAGGGTTCATCCCGCGTTAACCGGAGAGGGCGCTGCGCGGGCAGGCGTGGCACCAATAAAAAACGCCGCCCAAAATGAGCGGCGTTTTCCGAAAGAACAAGACCGGATCGGCTTAGAAGCCCAGGCCTTCGTATTTTTTCTTGAACTTCGATACGCGACCACCGGCGTCCATCAGGCGGGTCGAACCACCGGTCCATGCGGGGTGCACGGTGGGGTCGATGTCCAGCGAGAGAGTGTCACCCTCTTTGCCCCAGGTGGAGCGCATCTTGAGGATGGTGCCATCGGTCATTTTGACGTCGATGAAGTGGTATTCGGGATGGGTGTCGGCTTTCATGATACCACTCCTTACGCTTTGGCTTTGTAGTTTGTATCTTCTGCAATCCGTGCGGATTTACCGCGACGGGCGCGCAGATAGTACAGTTTCGCACGGCGAACACGGCCGCGGCGCACAACAGTGATGCTGTCGATGTTGGTCGAGTGCAGCGGGAAAACACGCTCCACACCTTCGCCAAACGAAATCTTGCGAACGGTGAACGAACCGGCGATGCCGGAGCCATTCTTGCGGCTGATGCAGACACCTTCGTAGTTCTGCACGCGCGAGCGGCTGCCTTCGGTCACTTTGTAGCCAACGCGGATGGTGTCACCGGCTTTGAAATCGGGGATCTCTTTCCCCAGGGCGGCAACTTGTTCCGCCTCCAACTGTGCGATCAGATCCATCGCAGGTCTCCTATGGTTGCTCGTGGTTTTGTCCACGAAGTTTTGCGCGGTTGCGAGAGCTCTTGGTCTTCATCGGGTCCCGCCATTTGCAGCCCGCCAGAGATCGTCCCGTTCTTTCCTGAGAGCGAGCTGACATCCCCCCAGATTGCCGAAGAAGGCGGGTCGGAGGTTTCATGATGCAACAGCACACCGGTCCATAGACGCAAAAGCGAATCCAGACAGGGGCCTTCTATGCCTGTTTTGCTGGCGGATCAAGAGCCCAGGTTCAGTCTGGGACCGGCCTGTCCACTTGCGGGCGCTCACTCGGCCTTTTTGCGGTTCAGAAAGGCCTGCCAAAGGTCAGGGCGCCGCGCCTGCGTGATCTCTTCGCTCATTTTCTGGCGCCATTCAGCGATCTTGCCGTGATGGCCGGACATCAGAACATCAGGTATGGGGTGACCCTTCCAGTCTGCCGGGCGGGTGTATTGCGGGTGCTCGAGCAAGCCTGAGGAGAAGCTCTCTTCCTCGGCAGAGGCTTGGTTGCCCAAGACGCCTGGGATCAGCCGAACGGTGGCATCAATCATGGCTTGGGCGGCAATCTCGCCGCCGGTCATCACAAAATCTCCAAGGGAGACTTCCTGAATGCCATAGTGCTGCAAGACGCGCTCGTCGACACCCTCGAATCTCCCGCAGAGCAAGGTGACCCCGTCGCAGCGTGCGAGGTTCTGCATCAACGCCTGATCCATCCGGCGACCGCGCGGAGACAGATAGATCAGGGGCCAGTTACCGGAGGTGCCTGTCATTGTGTGTTCAATAGCGTTGCCAAGAACGTCGGCCCGCAGGACCATGCCGGCGCCGCCACCTGCCGGAGTGTCATCGACATTGCGATGCTTACCGATGCCGAATTGGCGCAGGTCAATGGTTTCCAGCTGCCATAACCCTTCCTGCAACGCCTTTCCGGTCAGGCTTTCGCCAAGTATGCCGGGGAAGGCATTCGGGAACAGCGTCATGATCTTGGCCTTCCAGACGCCGACCAGATCCGGCGTCGGCGTCATCAGCTCGCGCGGTTTAAATGAGGGGCGAATGGCTTTGCGGCCATGAGATTTGTTTTGTGCACTCATGTGGTGCTGTTTAATCCAGTTAGAACGACACGCAATAAAAAGCTTTGGTGTTTGGATGAATTCGGAAATGGCCCTTATTGTTACCGACCGTGAGTATCAGGCCGCAATCGACGATGTGCAGGCGCGCGCAAAAGCGTTCTGGCCACGTATTGCGTCGGATCTAGGTCTGCCGCCCCATGGGGTCAGTTTTCGCAGACTACAGGTGCATAGTCGGCGCCAACACTGTCGCAGTGTGCTCGAGGTCAAAACGGCCAGTGGGCAAAGCTATGTCTTGAGGGCGGTTTTTGACGAAGCCAACGCCGCGCGGCAGATCAGGTTTCTTGACCGGCATCAGCAAGCGGCGCTTGGCCTGCAATCGGTCTGCAGTGTGTCATCGCCTGACGTGCTGTGGCGAGATCAAGATAGTGCTGTGGTTTTGATGGACTTTGTCCAAGGGGATACCGCCTACCGCGAGCTGGCTATGACCGAATACGGGTTTGGTGACCGGGCAGAGGTTCTTCGACGGATTGGACATGCGGTCGCTGAATTGCACAGGGTTTCGGATGCCGGAGATATGCAATTCTGGCCAAAACCGTTTCTGAAACAGGTCTCAGCGCGGGCGGAGGCGGTACGTGCCGGGGAGTTCCAGGTCTTGAAGCCCAAGAGGTACCTGGGCCTCTGCGCGCTGCTTCACCGGGAGGCACGGCGCGCCCGTGCACAGACATTTCGTGGTGCATTGGAGCATGGAGATCTTCATCTACGCAATATCTTGATGTGCGATGGTGAGGTGTCATTCATTGACTATTCAAACCACGACGGAACATTCCCGCAGCGCGATATTGCCGATATCTGGTTGTCCAACTGCCCCGACCACCTGGCTGCAGAAGGGCGCGCGCCTGGTTTCGGAGGTGTTGCCAAAGCCGATTGGGCAGCATTTGAGGACGGCTATGGTGCAGAACTGACGACGGATCCGATCTTTAGGTTCTTCTTTACTTGGCGCCTGTTCAAGCTGTGGTCAGCGCTGGGCGGCAAACTATCGGAGCCGCGACAGAGAACAAAGGATCTCGGGGTCGCTGTTGAACATGTGCTGGAGCAGCTGTTGGCAGCTGAAGGCTGACGGGCTCAGAATACGCCGTCCGGCGGGTCTGCGATGATGCGTCCGCTGGCAAGATCGACCGTCGGCACCGCAGCCAGTGTAAAGGGCAGCAATACTGTTTTGCTGTCTGCCGGGAGGGCGACTTCCAGAAGATCACTGGCGCCGTGGTTCTGCACAGATTTCACGGTCCCCAGCAGGGTCCCGCCGGTGTCGTACACCTCCAGCCCCATCAGATCGGTGTGGTAGTATTCATCATCCGGCAGGCTCGGCAGACGGTTACGCGGTGCAAACAGGCGGACCCCCTTTAGAGTATCGGCCTGCTCCTTGGTCTCGATTCCGCCGATACGGGCGGTAAACCCGTTCTTGATGGCGCGGACCAAGGTGATCGTATAGGTCTGGCTGCCGTCTTCGGTGCTGAGCGGGGAATAGTCTTCGATATCCTCGGGCATCGCACAAAAGCTCTTCAGCCGCACTTCGCCCCGCACTCCGTACGAGCCGGAAATGGCACCAACGCAAATCTGCTCAGTCATTCAGTCCATCCTTTGCAGAACCGCGCAGCAGTCCAAGTGCCGCCCGCGAGTCCGCAGCGTTCTGTTTGGTAATTGCGTTCATATAGAACGCCTGCGGTAAAGGCGATCAGAACAAAAACCGCAAGCCGTATCAATCGCCACATGGGCGGATTACCGAGTTTCGATCGGCAATGCGTTGCGACGGGTTTCCCAACCCAGTTGTTCCAGTTCGGGCGTCTTGGACATCCGCTCCGGGTGACCAACACAGAAATAGCCGATCAGCTGCCAGTCCGCTGGCACATCCAGATCCCTGTTCAACCGTTGTGGTTCAAGGATGGATACCCAGCCCAGCCCCAGCCCTTCGGCGCGCAAGGCCAGCCAGAACAGAGTCACGGCGGTGACCACCGAATAGCGACGCATCTCCGGCATGGTGCCGGCGCCCAGCTTGTGACCTTTTGTGGTGGAATCGTCGCAGTAGATCGCCAACTGAACCGGTGCTTCGCGCATGCCGGAAAGCTTCAGTTTGGCGTAGCGTTCGGCCTTGGCTTCGGAGAAACCCGCTAGCGCTTCGGCGTTTGCGCTTTCAAAATTGGCAAGTGCGGCGGCCCGGGCTGCGTCACTTTCGACGCGAATGACCCGCCATGGTTCGCTGAGACCCACGGAGGGAGCCAGCTGAATGGTGTCGAGACAGCGCGCAAGCACTGTCTCGTCCACCGGATCAGAGCGGAACCGGCGCACATCGCGCCGGACACGCATCAACAGATCAAGTTGCATGCGGAAGTCTTCAGAGAATGAATTGTCCCGCATGTTCATCAACTTACTCCGCTTCTGCAGTCGCTTCAGCAGCTTTGGCTGCTTTCTCTTCAGCACGTTCCTGGGCTTTCTTGCCCGGGGTGCCTTTCTTAGGGTTGTTGCGTTCAACCTTAGCGCGTACGCCGGCGGATTCCAACATGCGAGCGATACGATCTGTGGGCTGGGCGCCCTGGTCCAGCCAGTGCTGCACACGCTCCATGTCCATTTTCACGCGCTCTTCGCTGTCTTTCGGCAGCAGCGGGTTGTAGGTGCCCAGCTTTTCGATGAAGCGACCATCGCGCGGCATGCGGCTGTCGGCAGCCACGATGCGGTAGAAGGGACGCTTTTTCGAGCCGCCGCGGGCCAGACGAATTTTCATTGCCATGGGTTCAGTCTCCTTTAATGGCGTTTGCAGGGAAGTCCCTGTTATTCCTGGTGTTTCTTGTGGTGTCGGATGACTTCCTGAATAATGAAATTCAGGAAAGCCTTGGCGAAATCGGGGTCCAGGTCGGCCTGTTTCGCCAGGTCTTCGAGCCGTGCGATCTGCGCTGTCTCACGCGTCGGATCGGACGGGGGAAGGTCGTGTTCTGCCTTGAGTCGGCCCACCGCCTGGGTGTGCTTGAACCGCTCGCCCAACGTGTAGACGAGGATCGCATCGAGGCGATCAATACTCTCGCGGTGGCCTTTCAGCAACGCCGCTGCGCGGGCGACGGGATCTTGAGTCTCTGTCGTCATTTCTGGCTCCACAAGGCAATGAAGGCATATCGCATCAGGCAGCGTTGGGTGAATAGATCAGTCAAGCGCCCAACCCTCCGGTTTGAACATGGGATCTGCGTAGTGGCTTATCTCCATCTCGATCCCATGGGACAACTGGCTGTTTTTGAGCGCTTCTGGTGCGGGATGCCTGTAGACGGCGTCGTTGCCATCAATGGTTGCGGCGTCCTGGTCCTTCTTGGCACCCAGCCGTTCGGCAAGACGGATCGAATCCAGGTTCTTGGGGTCAATATAGCTGACCGCCCCATCCCAGCCGAGCGTATTGTAATAGTAGTTCCGTGCCGCGTGGGTTGCTTCCAGCGCATAGCCTTTACCTGCTGCATCGGGCCAGATGATCCAGGCGATCTCACGCTCGGGCCAGCCAGCAGGCATCCAGCCACCGGCCATGCCGTAAGTTTCCTCGGTGGTCTTATCGTGGATCATCCACATGCCAAAGCCACGCACCTGCCAGTGGCCGATTTCGGCGGCATAGAGCATCCAGGCCTCATAGGGGTTCAGTGGACCGCCCATGAAACGCGCACGATAGGAACTGAACGTGGCTTTGAAGTCGGGATAATCCACGGCTTCCGGGCCACGTAGAATCAGGCGCTTGGTTTCGATTACGGGGATGGACGATGGCATCAGATGCCCCCCGCGCTGAAGTCGCAGTGGCAATAGATCATTGAAGGCGCCCTGTGATTGCAGGCCGGTCCAGCAGATGTTTGCGGGGCTGATGGCGCCAGGTGCGCATATTGTGTGCAGGCGCGAGGCGGAACGATACCAATTTTTCTGGGCGGGCGCCGATTCGCTGCGCTAGGGCAATGGAGGCTGCGTTGTCCTCGGGAATGAAGGAGGCGATGCTGCTCCAGTTTTTCTCGCGGAACAGCCAGTCGAGAACGACCTCTGCGGCCTCGCTTGCGTAGCCTTTACCACGGGCATCCTCGGTCAGGTGCCACGAAAGCTCCGGCTCTGGCCAGCCCTTCGGGAACCAGGGGCCAATCATGCCGACCGGGCGCCCGGTATTGCGCTCGATGAGGGCGAATAATCCGTAACCACGCAGGTGCCAGTGGCCGATGATCGTCGCTATCGACCACCACAGCGCATCAGGATCGTCGACCGCGTCGATGAAGCGCGGCGCACCAATGCGCAGGAAGGCATCATGCGCGTCAAAACCGGCCTCCGCAGGGGAGACCAACAATAGCCTCTTCGTCATGAGGCTAGGGAAACGATTGTCTGTGTCTGGCATACCCACACTCGTTTCGGCCCCTGCCGCGCGCGCACCAGTGACCTGTTTCGGCATCAATGACGGCTCGATCATGCCAGATGCCGGGAAACAAGGGGTTAAGGCGCTGTTGCGCTGTGGCAAGGCGGCCACAGCGGAGCGGATGTGGGTAAAGACGCGTGTGGGAAGGTGGGTGGCCATCATGCGTAGGCCTCCGGTCCGCGCAGGACCAAGTGTTCGGTTTCAAGCTGAAGGATAGCCGGGATCTGCATCATGCCAGCCCCCGCAGATCATGCACGATCACCACGTCGTCGGCGCATTCGCCCTCTGCGTCGGGGTCGATAACACCGCCGAGACGCTGGCCCAGGGCGATTGATCGGTGGTTGTTCGGGTCGATAATATTGATCAGACTGTCCCAGCCGAAATTCTGTCGCGCCCAGGTCATGACAGCTTGCGCGGCCTCGGCAGCGATTCCCTTTCCTTCAGCTTCGGGGACGACGAACCAGCCCAGTTCCGGGCCGGGATAGCCGTCGGGTTGGTAAATCCCGACCTCGCCCGCATAGGCGCCGGTTTCTCGGATTTCGACACCGAAGGGGCCGTACCCACGAAGTGTCCAAAGTGCCACATCCCCGGCCCAGACTCTCCACGCTTCGCCGCGCGGCAGGATGCCACGCTCGTAGCGGGCGCGTTCGGACGCAAAGAACGCGGCCCAATGCTCAAAATCCTCAAGCTTGGGGGCGCGCAGCGTCAGGCGCTCGGTCTGAAGGGTAGGGATGGAGGCGATCATGCGGCTTATTTCTTCTTGCCGAAACCGGAGAGGCCGCCGGGCAGCCCCATGCCACCCCCAAGACCACCAAGCCCGCCGAGACCGCCGGGCAAACCGCCCTTGCCGCCCATCGCCTTGGCCGCCGCTTCCAGCGCATTTGGGTCCATCTGGCTCGGATCCATGCCGACCATTTCGGGCATGCCACCTTTGCCGAACATGCCTTTCATAGCCTGCTTCAGCATCTTGCCTTTGCCCATCTTACCCATTTTCTTCATGACGTCGGCCATCTGGCGATGCATTTTCATGAGCTTGTTGAGGTCAGAGACCTGCATGCCGGATCCTGCTGCAATCCGTTTCTTGCGAGACGCCTGGAGCAGGGCAGGATTGGCGCGTTCTTTCTTGGTCATCGACTGGATCATGGCGATCTGCTGACGCAGAACCTTGTCGTCGAACCCCGAATCCTCAACCTGCTTGGCCATCTTCGCCATGCCAGGCATCATCTGCATCATGCCCTGCATGCCGCCCATCTGGATCATCTGCTCAAGCTGCATCTTCAGGTCATTCATATTGAATTGACCCTTCATCATGCGCTTCATCATGCGCTCAGCCTGTTCGGCCTCGATGGTTTCTTGGGCCTTTTCGACCAGTGCAACGATGTCGCCCATGCCGAGGATCCGGCCCGCGATTCGATCCGGCTCGAAGGTTTCGATGGCGTCCATTTTCTCGCCGAGACCAACAAAGCGGATCGGCTTGCCGGTGACAGCGCGCATCGAAAGCGCCGCACCGCCACGGCCGTCGCCATCCATCCGGGTCAGGACCACACCGGAGATGCCAATTTTGGCATCGAATTCTTCGGCCACTTCAACGGCGACCTGACCTGTCAGCCCGTCAACAACAAGCAGGGTTTCGCGGGGGGAAACGACATCACGGACGTCTTCGACCTCCCGCATCAACACTTCGTCGATCTGCAACCGGCCCGCCGTGTCGAGCATATAGACGTCGTAACCACCAAGCGCCGCCTGCTGTTTGGCGCGTTTGGCGATATCGACGGGTTTCTGGCCTGGAACGATGGGCAGCGTGTCGACACCGATCTGTGTGCCCAGCACAGCCAGCTGGTCCATCGCGGCAGGGCGATAGACGTCAAGCGACGCCATCAGGACGCGCTTGCCTTCTTTATCTTTCAGGCGCTTGGCAAGCTTGCCGGTGGTCGTGGTCTTACCTGACCCCTGCAAACCGACCATCAGGATCGGCGCGGGAGGATTGTCGACCTTCAGCTGTCCGGGATCTTCGTCGCCGCGCAGCACGTCAACCAGTGCGTCATGGACGATCTTTACAACCTGCTGGCCCGGGGTGACCGATTTGGTGACGGCTTGGCCCGTTGCCTGCTCCTGTACGCGCTTCACAAAATCGCGGGCGACCGGCAGGGAGACATCTGCCTCGAGCAGCGCGACACGGACTTCGCGCAGGGCGGTCTTTACATCTTCTTCAGAGAGCGCGCCCTGTTTGGTCAACCGGTCGAAGACACCGGATAGGCGTTCGGATAGATTTTCAAACATGCCTGCGGCCTCCTATGCCGGTTTCGAAGTGGACGCCCCACATGTAGGGAGCAAATGGTCCATGCACAATCGCCCCCACGGGCGTAACACGCTGGTGGGGGGCGATCCCTGACACGGGCAGGGACCGGAAGACTCATCATGGCTCCCGGATTTGCAGCATGCGTTACGCCTTTGTCCGGAGTGAGTCAACCCGGCGCGCCCAGACAGAGCGAGGGGGAGGCTGCCATGCGCTGGGTGCAACGGTTGACGTGAGCCACCTCCCTGAGGGAATATCGCAGGGAGACGGCACCTCGGCGACCACCTTCACAGGCGCTTATTCGGGTGTTCCCCCATATGACGAAACTACGGTGTCGAGTAAGCGGCACCACGCGAGAGGCAGTTATTCTCAAGGCATCTGTTGCGGCAATCTAATGCCGCATTCCTTCATCGGGCGGCTTTGCAGCCATTAGAAGGATCATGACAGATGCGTGTATTTTCGATCATCGGCCCCTCCCAATCCGGTAAAACGGAGTTGGCAACGGCACTGGCGACACTTCAGGAGCCTGGGCAAAAACCACAGCACGCCACGGGCGTTGCAGATCTGAGAGCCTTCCAGTTCATGGAGGAAAACTGGGGGGTGATTGATATCGCCGGCGGGGTTGAAAACCTGGCCATCGCCGGGCCCGCTTTGGCCGCCAGTGATGCAACGGTGGTCTGCGTGCCTGCTGATCCCGCCGCCGGGGTCTTGGCCGCGCCCTATCTGCGTATGGTCGAAGAGGCGGGTGTTCCCGCCTTTCTTTTTATCAACCGTATGGATCAGGCCGCAGGGCGGGTGGCGGATATTGTTGCTGCGCTACAAACCTATTGTCGGCACAATATCGTACTGCGTCAGATCCCTATGCGGGCGGGTGGTGAGGTGATCGGGGCAGTAGACCTGATCTCCGAGCGGGCGTGGAAGTATCAGGAGGGGCAGCCCTCGGCCCTTGTGGCCTTCCCTGACAGCATCCATGCACGCGAGCGTCAGGCGCGCGGAGAGATGCTGGAGGCGCTGGCGGACTATGACGACGATCTGCTGGAGCAATTGATCGAGGATCGCAAGCCGCTGACCGAAGCGGTCTATGATGTCGCCACGCGGGTATTGCAGCACAATGACCTGATCCCTGCGTTGCTGGGGTCGGCGCTGCATCGCAACGGGATTGTGCGGCTTATGAAATCCCTTCGGCATGAGGCCCCGGCAGTTGATGTTGCTGCGCAGCGGTTGGCGGGGGACGGAACGCCCCTTGCAGTGGGCTGCATCGGTGACCTCGTCAAACATCTTGGCAAGACAGTTGTGGTCCGCGCGCTCAGCGAACCTGTCGGGATCGGCGCACAGGTCGGTGGCGGCAACCTGGGGGCGATGACCCAACTGAACGGTGATGGCGGGCTTGCAAAGAACGGGGCAGGCGTCCAGACGCCTTCACGATCTGCGGGGAATGGCAGCAATGGTGCCTCATCTGATGCCGGTGAGTTGGCGCCAGGCGATATCGCGCAGGTGGTCAAGTCTGATCATCTCAGTCTTGGATATACCTATCTTAAAGACCACGCTGCGGAACTGCCGGACTGGGCGCAGCCACGCCCGGCAAGTTATCAACGGATCCTCACCCCTTTACATGATCGCGATGATGTCCGCCTTACCTCTGCACTGGAAAGAATTGCTGAGGTAGATCCGGGGCTGCGAGTTGATCAGGATGAAATGAGCGGTCATGCGCTGCTCCACCTCCAGGGGCCGTTGCACCTGCGCCGGATTCTGTCGCTGCTAAAAGGGTCGTTTGGCATTGAGGTCAGTGACGAACCGGTGCCACCCGCCCTTCGGGAGACGATCACCCGTCCTGCCACAATCCATCATCGCCACCGCAAGCAGTCCGGGGGGGCGGGCCAGTTTGCGGATGTCGTGCTGAGCATCGCCCCCGCAGCGCGCGGATCAGGGTTTCAGTTTACAGATGAGGTCAAGGGTGGTGCCGTACCCAAAGGGTATATTCCTTCAGTCGAAGCCGGCGCGCGAGAGGCTCTGCAAGCGGGTGTCAACGGTCACCCTGTGGTCGACGTGAAGGTAACCCTGCTGGATGGCAAACACCACTCCGTCGACAGTTCCGATTTTGCTTTCCGCACCGCTGGCAAATCTGCGGTGCGTGAGGCATTGGCGCAGGCCGGGTCTGTGGTGCTGCAACCGATTATGCGCGTGGAAATTCACGTACCCTCCGTCTTTACCGGCGGGCTGGTCCCCGTGGTGAGCGGAATGCAGGGGCAGATCCTGGGCTTTGCCGCCCATCCAGATGCCGCCGGGTGGGATGTGTTTGAAACCCTACTGCCTGTCGCCGCGCAGGAGCAGCTGTGCAACAGCCTGGCCAGTGCGACCCGCGGTACGGCGTGGTTCTCAAGCGGTTTCGATCATTATGAGGAGGCACGGCGGGTGTAGCCGGTCTATGGCAGACTGACCAACCAACATTGAAACGCCGGCGAAACTATGATGTTACCCCTTGCGTCCTTGTGGGTTTCTTATTGATCTGCTGACATCACGTGATTTGCAGAACGATAACAGCATGAGGCCGCAATGGATGCATCAACCGAGCTACAGGACAGCCTACCGGTTTCCTGCGATAAACTGCTGGCGCAGCTGGATGTCTGGGGCATCGGCTACCGGTTGCACCGCCATCCACCGCTGCGCACGGTTGAGGAGGCAAAAGCGGTCGAAGCGGAGTTCGTAGAGCCGGGGAAGACCGCATTGCGGTTGAAGAACCTTTATTTGCGGGACAAGAAGAAACGCAACCACCTGATCAGCTTGGAACAGGACCGCGACGTCGATCTGAAGCGTCTCGCCGCTGAGCTGGGGCTGGGGACGCTGTCATTCGGCTCGGCAGAGCGGCTGTTTCAGACCCTCGGTGTGCGCCCAGGAGCGGTGACGCCGCTTGCGATGATCAATGGTGTCGAAAGAGATGTGCATTTCTACATGGACAAGGCTGCCCAGCAGGTCGACCTGATCTACATGCACCCGCTGGTTAATGATCGGACGGTCGCGCTGAGCCGTCCGGCCTTTCTCGATGTGATGCAGCGTTTGGGTGTGGCGATCACCTGGGTCTGAACTGCTCAAACTCTGGCTGACCTTTGCGCAATTGCGAACCTTTCTCTGGCCGTCCTTGGTGGAATGTGCATGTTTGCAGTAAGTGGGGCGCAAGTTGAGAGATAGCCATGGAGAACTGGGACGAGGTACGCACTGCCTATCAGGTCGCGCGCATGGGGACGGTCAGCGGCGCCGCCGAAGTTTTGGGGGTTCACCATGCCACGGTCATTCGCCACGTCGATGCTATTGAGGCGCGGTTGGGCGTGAAGCTGTTCCAACGCCATGCCCGTGGCTACACACCGACAGAGGCCGGGCAGGATCTGCTGCGCGTGGCGCAGGCCACAGATGATCAGTTTGGCCAGCTTGTCGGTCGGCTCAAGGGGCACGGCGATGCTGTCTCGGGCGAACTGGTCGTGACATCGCTGTCGTCGATGTCGGCGCTTCTGGTTCCTGCACTGACCGAGTTTCAGCGTCAGCATCCGGAGCTGGTGATCCGGTTCCTGACCGGCAGCCGCCTGTTTCGCCTGGAATACGGTGAGGCGCATGTGGCGATTCGTGCCGGATCTCCGCCTGAGCAGCCTGACAACGTGGTTCAGCCGTTTATGCGTCAGCAACATGGGCTTTACGCCAGCAGGTCCTATCTGGAGCGGTTCGGCCCCTTGAACGGGCTTGAGGATATGCCCAATCATCGCTTCATTTGTAACGATGATATCGACAGCCGCGCGCCTTACTCCCGCTGGCTGCGAGCGCATGCCCCCGAGAGCGCGCTGTCGTTCCGCTGCGTCAATGGGGCGTCGATACAGGACGCGCTCTTGGCCGGGGCGGGGATCGGTTTTCTGACCAAATGGGAAGCTGCGCGGCATCCCGAGCTGACACAGATCATGGAGCCGCTGCCCGAGTGGAGTGGCGATTTGTGGCTGGTCACCCATGTGGATCTGCACCGCACCACCAAGGTTCAGAGCTTCCTCAGCTTTCTGAAAGCAGAAGCCAAGGCCTGGGCCGAATGACACCGGCCCATCGTGGCCATCTGGCTATGCTGCTCTTCTCGGCGTTGGTGGCCGGATCGTTTTCGCTTGGCTCCATGGTCGCCAACGACATCGCTCCGATGGCCCTGAACGCGGCGAGGTTCATAATTGCTGCGGTTGTGATTGGCATTGCCGCCCAGGTGACTCATGGCCTGCGGCGACGGAATTTTCAGGCGCCCTGGCGCTTCATCCTTCTGGGCGGCTTCTTTGCGGTCTATTTTGTTCTGATGTTCTATGGCCTGCAAACGGCAGCGCCGGTCAGTGCGGCCGCCGTCTTTACGCTGACACCGGTTCTGAGCGGCATTTTCGGCTGGCTGCTGTTGCGCCAGGTTACGAGCTGGCGGATGGCGTTGGCTTTGGCGATCGGCGCGGCGGGCGCGATCTGGGTCATATTTCGTGGTGATCTGGCGGCGATCTGGGCGTTTGAGGTCGGTCGCGGAGAGGTGATCTATTTCTGGGGCTGCGTGGCTCATGCCGTCTATACGCCGATGGTGCGGCTGCTGAATCGCGGGGAACCTGCGGTGGTGTTTACCTTTGGTATGCTGGTTGCCGGGGCCATCATCCTGGTGGTGGTGGGTTGGGCTGATATCCGCGCGACGGATTGGGTCGGGCTGTCACCGCTTGTCTGGCTGGTTCTGCTTTATGTGGCGCTGATTGCCAGTGCCGCGACCTTTGTCTTGCTGCAATACGCGACGCTTCATCTGCCGTCCGCCAAGGTGATGGCCTATACCTATCTGACGCCGAGCTGGGTCATCCTGTGGGAAATCGCATTGGGTCGACCGGCTCCGGGCGGTATCGTGGCGCTGGGCGTGCTCTGCACGATCTGGGCGCTTTGGCTTCTGCTGCGGGAAGGTCGCCCACCGATGGCAGCGGCAGAGGCTGGCGGATCGGCGTCAATCCGATGACAGATCGTTCGCCGGGGTTCCGAGTTCGGTTTCCAGGAACCGCTCGAACGCATCCAGATTGACGGGCTCGTACTGACCAAACCCCTGCATCCAGACACTGGCGGACCGCATGGCATCCGGTTGTAGCTTGCACCATTTGACCCGGCCCCGTTTTTCCTGCGCGATCAAACCGGCGCGGCTCAGGATCGTCAGGTGTTTGGAGATTGCCGCCAGCGACATGTCAAAGGGATCCGCAACGTCTGTAACAGCCATATCATCCTCCAGCAGCATGGTCAGAATGCTGCGTCGTGTTGGATCCGCAAGCGCGGCAAAGACAATATCAAGGGGGTCGCTCATTCTGACACACCTAAACCGCAGAATGCGGGTCGACAATCCCAAGCTGTGAACCCCATAACTCCCGGGTCAGAGATTGCAGCACCGGAGAGACGTGACATGGCACTGAAATATTGGGCGGCGATCTTTGTGCTGGGCATCGGTTGGGGCATGTCCTTCATGTTCAACGCTGTGCTGCTGCGCGAATTGGGGCCGCTGTCGGTTTCGATGGGCCGTGTCGGCTTTGGGGCGCTTGGATGCTGGATCTATGTTTTGGCGGCCCGCAAGCGGGTGCCGGAGCAACCGTCGCGCTGGTTGGCTTTGTTTGGCTTCGGCGTATTGAGCTACGCTGCGCCCTTTGCCTTTTACGCACTGGGTCAGCAGCATATTGCCAGCGGCGTGGCCGGGATACTCAATGCCTTTACCCCGGCGCTAGCAGTTGTTGTGGCGCATTTCTGGCCGGGTGGAGAGCGGGCGACAGTGCTGAAATCAATGGGTGTGATGTTTGGGTTCCTCGGTATTCTGGTGCTGTCGTTGCCGCTTTTGCAAGGGGGGCGGCAGTCCGAGATATGGGCCGTGCTCGTGACGCTTTGTGCGCCGCTGTGCTACGCGTTCTCAGTCAATATTGCCCGGCAGTTTCGCGATATGGATCCGGTGGTCCTGGTTGCCATCGCCCTTACCGGAGCAACAGCCGCGATCGCGCCGCTTGCGATCTGGGCCGAAGGCGTGCCTGTCATCACACGGCTGGAGACCTGGGGTGCGCTGCTGGTGATTGGCTTCATTCTGACCTCCGCCGCCTTTATCCTGTTCTACTGGGTTCTGCCGCGGGTGGGGCCAACCAATATTACCCTGCCCACCTTGATTGCGCCGGTTTCGGCTTTGGTGATGGGGGCCTGGGTGCTTCAGGAACCTCTTAAAGTGGAGCATCTGGCGGGCATGGCTGCGATCTTGCTCGGGCTGGTGATGATCGACGGCCGTTTGGTTGGCAAAATCCGGCGCAAACCCGCGCTCTGAGGAAAATCAACCTTTTGGTTGAATATGAGTTTTCAGGGTGAGTTTCACGGGGCCGCTACGAAAAGTCATCCGCGGCCAAGAGGGGTTGTCTTTAATATTTATTATTTTCAGTATCTTGCGCGTCCTGCCGCAGTGCAATCTGCGTTGTTGACTCTGGACCTAGGACTCCTTAGCACCGCATCAGAATTCACGTGAGGATGGCGCCCGTGTCACAAGAGCCGGAAAAGCAGCGTTTGGCGCAGCTCGAGGCCAGGCTGGCAGAGGCGCGTAAGGCCCATGAGCCCAAGCCGCGTGTGGACGAACATTATTCGACGGCAAGCGATGCCTGGAGAATGGTGATTGAATTGGTGGCCGGTCTGATGATCGGCTTTGGCATCGGGTACGGTTTGGATCTTCTTTTTGGGACCATACCGATCTTTCTGGTGCTGTTCACAATGCTGGGTTTGGCGGCCGGGGTAAAGACAATGCTCCGCAGCGCGCAAGAGATCCAGGAAAAGAAACTGGCCGAAATGGCCGAACAAGATGCGCAAGACCGGGATTGATCCCCCGGCGACAGGAGAAACGGGACAATGGGCAAACTAATCTTTGGTGCAGCTTTTCTGCTGGTACTTGCGTCTGGGCTGTTCTTTGCGCCCGCTATTCCGGGGCTCCAGATTCACCCGACTGACCAGTTCCTGGTAAAGCCGCTGGGTGGCGCAGCAGAGCTGAACTTCTACACCCCGACCAACGTGACCCTGTGGATGGGGCTGGCGATTGTCGCAATCTTCGCTCTGATGGTACTGGGATCGTCCAAGCGCGCGATTGTTCCGTCGCGCATTCAGTCGGTTGCTGAACTTGCCTACGGGTTCATCTACAAGATGGTCGAAGACGTCACCGGTAAAGACGGTCTGAAGTTCTTCCCCTACATCATGACCCTTTTCATGTTCATCCTGACCGCGAACATGCTGGGCTTGATCCCCGGCAGCTTCACCACCACCTCGCATTTTGCAGTAACTGCGGTTCTGGCGATGCTGGTTTTTGTGACCGTGACCGTGACCGGCTTTGTGCTGCACGGCACCAAGTTCCTGGGCCTGTTCTGGGTCAGCTCCGCACCGTTGGCGCTGCGCCCGGTGCTCGCGATCATCGAACTGATTTCCTATTTCGTGCGCCCCGTCAGCCATTGCATTCGTCTTGCAGGTAACGTGATGGCTGGCCACGCGGTTTTGAAGGTATTCGCAGGTTTTGCAGGCGCATTGGGCCTGTTCAGCTTCCTGCCGATCTTTGCCATCACCGCGGTTTACGCACTCGAAGTTCTCGTGGCCTTCATTCAGGCCTACGTGTTCACAATTCTGACCTGCGTGTACCTGAAGGACGCGCTTCATCCGTCGCATTAAGTCGCGGTTAGGTCCGAACAACAAGATCCTCAACTTCCAATCGTAAGGAGATACACAATGGAAGGCGAACTCGCACACATCGGCGCTGGCCTGGCTGGCATGGGTACTGGTATTGCTGCACTGGGTGTTGGCAATGTTGCTGCTAACTTCCTGGCAGGCGCTCTGCGCAACCCCTCCGCGGCTGCTTCCCAGACCGCAACCCTCTTCATCGGCATCGCATTTGCAGAAGCTCTGGGCATCTTCTCGTTCCTGGTCGCTCTGCTGCTGATGTTCGCCGTCTAAGACCCTTCGGAACCATTTTCCTTACGGCCGGGCGGTGTGGACGACTGCGCCGCCCGGTGTAACGGCAAGTTCCCTAGGAGGACGACATGGCAACTCAGACGCAGGACGCAGGTCACGGTGCCGCAGAGGCTGCCCACGGTTCGGGCGGCATGCCGCAGCTGGACTTCTCGACCTATTCGAACCAGATCTTCTGGCTCGTGGTCACGCTCGTCGTGATCTATTTTATCCTGTCGCGCATCGCGCTGCCCCGCATTGCGGCAGTGTTGGCCGAGCGTCAGGGAACCATTACCAACGACCTCGCCGCGGCTGAAGACCTGAAGGCCAAAGCCGTTGAGGCCGAAACCGCTTACAATCAAGCTCTGGCGGATGCCCGTGCCGAGGCTCAGCGCATCGCTGCTGAGACCCGTGCGGAAATCCAGGCAGATCTGGATGAGGCCATTGCCAAGGCAGACGCACAGATATCGGCCAAAGCAACGGAATCAGAAGCCGTCATCGCCGAGATCAAGGCCGGTGCCATCGCCAGCGTCGAAGCCGTCGCTGTAGATACCGCCGCCGAAATCGTCGCCGCATTTGGTGGCAAGGCAGACGAAAAAGCCGTCGCAGCCGCGGTTGCCGACCGGATGAAAGGATAAGAACATGCGCTCAGTATTGGCTCTTGCTCTGACCTTTGGTGCCACCAGCCCCGCGTTTGCGGCGTCTGGCCCGTTCCTGTCGATGAGCAACACCGACTTTGTCGTGACGCTCGCGTTCCTGCTGTTCGTCGGTATCCTGCTCTATGCCAAGGTGCCCGGTCTGCTGGGGGGTCAGCTTGACGCCCGTGCGGAAGGCATCAAGAAGGACCTCGAAGAGGCCCGTGCCCTGCGTGAAGAAGCCCAGACCATTCTGGCGTCTTACGAACGTAAGCAGCAGGAAGTTCAGGCGCAGGCCGACCGGATCGTTGCTTCGGCACGTGAAGATGCTGCCAAGGCGGCTGAGCAGGCCAAGGCGGATCTGGAAGTCTCGATCGCCCGTCGTATGACGGCTGCCGAGGAGCAGATCAAGGCAGCGCAGGATTCTGCGGTGAAAGAAGTACGCGATCAGGCCATCCTCGTTGCTATCGCGGCGGCGGATGCTGTGATTTCGAAGCAGATGACAGCGACAGAAGCCAACAAGCTGATCGACGCTGCTATCGCTGACGTGGACGCCAAGCTGCACTAACCTGCACTTGTTATCGGCGCGTATTAAAAAAACCCGGCTCATGTGGCCGGGTTTTTTGTTCGCCCAGCTGTGGGCTTGGCCATTGGAGTGGGGCGGTTGCTGACCTAAATGGTGGATCGGGCGCGGGCCGAACGATAGAAGTGAGCCAAGATCCCGAGCCGGAGCTCGGGCCTCCAAGTCCCGAAGGAGACTCACATGCGCGCCCACCCGACGGCTATTGTCAGCCCCAATGCCAAGATTCACCCAAGCGTGGAAATCGGTCCGTTCTCGATCATCCATGACAATGTCGAGATCGGTGAGGGCACAAGCATAGGAAGCAATTGCGAACTCGGCGTTGAAACCCGGCTTGGGGATGGGTCGCCGCTGCGGATCTCGGCACGCTCCAACATACGTTCACACAGCGTTTTCTATGAAAGCTCGACTTTTGGAGAGGGGCTGGTGACCGGTCATCGTGTCACCGTCCGTGAACTGACCTCGGCCGGACGCGGTTTCCAGATAGGCACTCTGGGCGATATTCAGGGTCATTGCACCGTTGGTGATTACGTCCGGCTGCACAGCAATGTCCATATCGGCCAAAAGAGCGTCATCGACGATTATGTCTGGATCTTTCCCTATGTTGTGCTGACCAATGACCCCCATCCGCCCAGCGAGGTATTGCTTGGTGCTCGGATCAAGTCATTTGCTGTGATTGCCACGATGACCACTGTCCTCCCCGGGGTGACTGTCGGCGAGGGTGCCCTGGTTGGAGCCTGTAGCGCAGTCACGAGAGATGTTGCAGATCATCGGATCGCGGTTGGGAACCCGGCGGTCGACAGGGGGGATGCGAATAAGGTCCGGCTGAAAGACGGCACCGATCGGCCAGCCTACCCGTGGAAGTCGCATTTCCACCGAGGATACCCCGAAGAGGTCGTGGCGGAGTGGCTCGCGTCCATGCCCGAAGCCTGACCCCGGCCGTGCTGAATGGGGTCGGCGCCTGGCTCAGGATTTGCTGATTTCGTGCTCAAGCCTCTGCTTGGCGATTTCCGCGTTGCGCAGGGTGCGCTGATGGTCGCTGAGCGCCTGTTTCACGTAATCCAGATGGGTTTCGACCGCCGCCCGCGCTGCATCCGGGTCGCGCGCCTGCAAAGCGGCGTTGATGGCGCTGTGCTGCGCGAGCAGGGCCTCGCGCGTGGTGTGCTGTTGGAACATGATCTGGCGGTTGTAGAAGACCCCCTCCCGCAGCAGGTCAAACATCGACCGCATCATATGCAGCATGACGACATTGTGGCTCGCATCCATGATCGCGGAATGGAACTGCGCGTCCAGAGCTGCCGCTTCCTCTGAAGTGGCAGGATCACCGGCCTGTTCCATCTTTTCAAAGATGGTCTGAATGACCTGAAGATCATAGTCGGAACCGTATTTGGCCGCGCGCTCCGCCGCGAGGCCTTCCATGTCCCGGCGAAAGCTGAGGTAGTCGAAGACGGCCTCATCATGGCTGGCAAAGAGCTGCACCAGGGCAGGCGAAAAGGCTGAGCCGAGCACATCGGCAACAAAAACACCGGCACCGGCCCGCGACGTGAGCAGGCCTCGGCTCTGCAATTCTGCCAGTGCGTCCCGTAGGGATGGCCGCGATACGCCCAGACGCTCCGCCAGTTCGCGTTCCGCAGGCAACCGCTCGCCCGGTGTCAGGATGCCTCGCAGAATGAACTGTTCGATCTGGCGCACCACTGAAGCAGAGAGTTTTTCGGGCTGAACTTTTTGAAAGGGCATGATGATTGCCTTCTGAGGTGCGTTATTGGTCAAAACATATGACCACGCGGCAGGTGCGGCTGCAAGAGGGCGGCATCCATTCGGCAGACAACCTGCGCGTTCCATGCTAGCTGTGAGAGCAAGACCGAAGAATTTGTCACAACCGTCACGGTGATACGCATGTTCGACCCGGCCAGATCCACGGTTCTATTCCGCTCGATTTTTACATTCCTCCTTGTCGTATTACTTGCCGCCTGCGATACCGCAAGTCCGCATTTTCGGGGCCAGACCGTGCAGAGGATTGCCGTGGACGGCAGCGTTTTTGATGTCAGGATGCGCGGTCGGTTGGCAGAAGCCGTTCGCGTCAACCCACAGTATGCGCCGCGGCTTGGACCGATCAGAGGTCGGGCGGCCCGTGCCATGGAATTGGCCAGTGGGTGTAGCGTGGGCTATGTACTGGGCGATCAGGCCGTGCTGGTCGGGCGATTGGACTGTGTAGCCGGTTAAGCGGGAAATAGAAAGTTATCCACAATATATGGTGGCGATATCGCGCTGAGCTAGCGGATTTGGGGGGCGGCCACATTGACAGTGGTGTAACAAACCCATGACACTTGGACCCCAATGAATCACAGGATATCGGCTTGCGCTTCTCGAAACTCAGACTGAATGGCTTCAAGAGCTTTGTGGACCCAACGGATCTGCTGATCGCGGATGGCCTGACTGGGGTTGTCGGGCCAAATGGCTGCGGCAAATCGAACCTGCTCGAGGCGCTGCGTTGGGTGATGGGCGAAAACCGCCCGAAGGCCATGCGCGGCGGTGGCATGGAGGACGTGATCTTTGCGGGGACAAGTTCCCGGCCTGCGCGTAACTTTGCTGAGGTCAGCCTGCAAATCGACAATAGCGAGCGGCTTGCGCCGTCCGGATTCAACGAAAGTGACAATCTGGAAATTCTGCGCCGCATCACCCGTGATGTTGGCAGTGCCTACAAGACCAATGGCAAGGATGTGCGCGCCCGCGACGTGCAGATGCTGTTTGCTGATGCCTCGACCGGCGCACATTCGCCAGCGTTGGTTCGACAGGGACAGATTGCCGAACTGATCAATGCCAAACCGAAGGCCCGGCGGCGTATTCTGGAGGAGGCTGCAGGTATTTCGGGACTCTACCAGAGGCGGCATGAGGCTGAACTGAAGCTCAAGAACACCGAACAGAACCTGCTGCGCGTGGATGACGTGATCGAGCAACTGGCTGCTCAGCTTTCACAACTGGCCCGTCAGGCCCGACAGGCGCAGCGCTATCGTGATATCGGTGAGCAGCTGCGCCGGGCGGAGGGGATGTTGCTGTATCGCCGCTGGCGCGAGGCCGATGACGCGCGGCTTGAGGCAGAAGATGTCCTACGCGCGCGTGAGACGCAGGCCGCCAAGGCCGAGGCGCTGGCCCGTGTCGCAGATGGGAAGCGACTAGAAGCAGAGGGTGCATTGCCGCCTCTGCGCGAGGAAGAAGCGATCGCAGCGGCGGTCCTGCAACGTCTGTTCGTGCAGCGCGATGCGCTGAGCGATCAGGAGGCACAGGCACGCCAGACAATCGAGACGCTGACCAACCGTGTGGCGCAGTTGGGCCTTGATATCGAACGTGAAAGCGGGCTGAACCGGGATGCCGGCGAGACAATCGAGCGGCTGGACTGGGAACAGCGCGAATTGGCGCGGGCGGCCATTGGCCATGATGACCGCATGGCCGAAGCCGTTGAGCGATCCCGCGAGGCCGGATCTGTTCTTCAGGCGCGCGAAGAGCATCTGACGAGTTTGACCGAAGATGTGGCACGGCTAGCCGCGCGCCACCAGTCCGCGCAGCGCCAGGTTGAGGATTGCCGTCGCGCACTGAGTCGTGCGGAAGAGGAAGGCGGCAGTTCCCGCGAGGCGATGGCGGCCGCCCGCGAAACACTGGCCGAAGCCGAGGCCGCATTTGCAGCGGCAGTCGACGCTGAAGAAGAGGCGCGCGCGGCTGCAGAACTGGCAGATGAAACCCTCGCGGCGGCGGATGAAGCCCGCAATGACACCCAGTCGCGAGAAGCAGAGGCCCGTGCTCGCCGCTCCGAAGCTGAAGGAGAGCTGGGTGCGCTGCGTGCTGAGGTGACGGCCCTTGCGAAGCTGGTGGAACGTGACACTGCCGAGGGCGGGCATGTTCTGGATGAAATGCGTGTCGCCGCCGGTTATGAAAAGGCACTCGGGGCGGCGCTGGCAGATGATCTGCGTGCGCCTCTTGCTGAGATCGACGGGCCAAGTGGATGGGTTACCCTGCCGCCTTATGACGGCGATGCGGCTCTGCCTGCGGGCGCTGTGCCGCTGTCTCTGCATGTCAGCTGCCCGGCAGCGCTGCAGCGCCGGATTTCGCAGGTTGGTCTGGTCGACGGTGATGCCGCAAGAGACCTGCATTCGCGCTTGTTGCCGGGGCAGCGTCTTGTGACATTGGAGGGGGATCTCTGGCGCTGGGACGGGTTCCGCGCCTGGGCGGAGGATGCACCCAGTGCTGCAGCGCTGCGTTTGGAGCAGATGAACCGTCTCGAGACGCTGAAACAGGACATGGAGCATGTAGGAGCGCGTGCCGATGGCGCCAGGGCGGCACATGAGGTCCTGATGCGAAAGCTTGAGGAGGTGACCGCCGCTGATCAGGCCGCCCGTCAGGCGCGCCGGGTCGCGGATCAGCGCGTCGCCGATGCTGCGCGTGCGCTGAGCAGGGCCGAAAGCCATCGCAACCTCTCCGAAGGTAAACTCGAAACTCTCAGCATTGCAGTGACCCGCCATGACGAGGATGCAGCGGCGGCAAAGGCGCAGCTGGCTGAGGCTGAGACTGCGGTGGAGGGCCTTGAAGACCTCTCCGAAGCGCGCGCCAAGGTCGAGGATGTGAAGCAAGCGGTCGAAGCCGCGCGGATCACTATGCTGACGCATCGATCAACGCAGGATGAATTGCGTCGCGAAGGCGAGGCTCGGACCGCACGCGGACAGCAGGTGACCAAAGAGCTCTCCGGCTGGCGTCATCGTCTGGACAGCGCCGAGAGGCGCATTGCCGAGCTGACCGAGCGTCGCGCGGCAACAGAAGACGAGCTGGAAGAGGCCCATGCGGTTCCAGCTGAAATTGCGGAGAGACATGACGAACTGAATGCCGCGATTGAAGAGGCAGAGGCGCGCAAGGCTGCCGCGTCGGACGCGCTGATCGGCGCTGAAACCGTGTTGCGCGATGCCGTGCACGCCGAGCGCGAGTGCGCGCGCCTTGCGTCAGAGGCACGTGAAGCACGAGCCCGCTCCGAAGCGCGTTGCGATGCCGCCCGTGAGGCGGTGGGACATGCGGAGGCGCGGATCCGTGAGGAACAGCAGACCGTGCCGGACGACCTGTTGGCCCGCCTTGATGCTACGCCTGAAGACATGCCCAATGCAGAGGAGCTGGAAGCGGAGGTCAACCGTCACAAGCGCCAGCGCGATGCGCTGGGAGCCGTCAATCTGCGCGCCGAAGAAGACGCCCGTGTGGTGCAGGAAGAGCATGACCAGCTGGTCACCGAGAAAGCCGATCTGGAAGAGGCGGTGAAGACGTTGCGCGCAGGGATCGCCAGCCTCAATCGTGAGGGACGTGAACGGCTTCTGACCGCCTTTGAGGAGGTGAACGCCAGCTTTACCATGCTGTTCACCCATCTGTTCGGCGGCGGCGAGGCCAATCTGGTTATGGTCGAAAGTGACGACCCGCTGGACGCCGGGCTTGAGATCATGTGCCAGCCACCGGGTAAGAAGCTGTCAACGCTCTCACTGTTGTCCGGCGGAGAACAGACTCTGACCGCTATGGCCTTGATTTTTGCGGTGTTTCTGTCGAACCCGGCACCGATCTGTGTGTTGGACGAAGTCGACGCACCTCTGGATGATGCCAATGTCACCCGTTTCTGTGATCTGCTGGATGAGATGTGCCGACAGACCGACACCCGTTTTCTGATCATCACGCACCACGCGGTGACCATGGCGCGGATGGATCGGTTGTTTGGCGTGACCATGCAGGAGAAAGGCGTGAGCCAGCTGGTGTCTGTCGATCTCAAGAAGGCCGAATCTCTGGTCGCCTGAACCCTTGTTCAACAAGGCCGCTGGTTCTATCGTCGCCGCGACAATGACAGGATTTGCAATGAAATTTCTTTCTCTACTGACAGCCGCAGCCCTGGTCGCCATTCCTGATCTGGGGCACGCTGAAAATATCCTTGCGAAGGATGCAACCACGCTTGCGAATTTTTTTGAGACTGAAGGGGTCGATTTTGAGGTCACAACTGACGATGTGGGCGACCCCAAGCTAAAGGTCGACTATTACGGCAATGACTTCTCAATCTATTTCTATGGCTGCGAGAACAATAGGAACTGCGATGCGATACAGTTCTTTTCGGGCTACCAGACGGATGGCGGCGTGCGTGTGGCGAAGATCAACGAATGGAACACGGAGAACCGCTTTGGCCGTGCTTATATCTCGGACGAGGGATCCGCTCGGGTTGAGCTGGACGTCTATCTTGGCAAAAGCGGGATGAACCCGGACGATTTCGCCGAGCTCTTGAGCTACTGGTCCAGGATCATACAGGAATTCGAAGAATTCATTGATTGGTGACCCAGAAGGTTTCGTCACCGAAACGTGACAGATCAGGCTCTGAAATACCGCTAGGCTGGCTGCATGAGATACCCCATGTTGCTGGCCTTTTATGTTTTCCTTGCTGCAGTTGCCGGCTTCGGTACCGTGTCGGCCCAAGACGGTGCGATGCGCAGCGGAGATCGACCTTTTGATGCCGAGGCCTTGGCGGCGCTGCCCGGACGTTCCTTTGTCTTTTACGATGATGGCGAGGCGCTGTTCGGCTCGGATGGGGCCTACGCCTACACATATTCTGCGAAGAATGGCGGAGGTACGGCCTGGGGCAGCTACAGCGTCAAGCCGGACGGCCTCATATGCGTAACCTTTGTCAACGGCGCCTCACGCTGCGATCAATATGTGACAAACCGTGACCGCACGGTGGTAATCACCTCCGACGGTCAGAGGTTCCCGGTGCGCTCGATCCGGTGAATATCAGGGGTGCTGCACCAGCTGATCAGAGACGCGACAGCAGCGTTTCGGTCGGCCAGGCGTCGGCTGGTAAGCCCAGGCGCTCCTGCTCTTTTTGCACCGCGATCCGTGTCTTGGCGCCAAGGATGCCATCCACATTGCCGACGTCATGGCCCCGCGCGATGAGTTTGCGCTGAAGCTGTTCCATCTGCTTGGCCACAAGACCTGTATCAGGTGCGCCCGCATCATAGGGGGCGGCTCCTGACAGGCGGGTGGCGAAATATGCCGCCGTCAGCACATAGGTAAAGCTCTGGTTCCACTCGAAATAGACGTCGAAGTTCGGATAGGCCAAGAAGGCAGGCCCTTTGTGACCCTGTGGCAGAATGAGTGCAGCCTTGGTGCCGGTGGCTGCCAGCCGACCGGACCGGGACCGCACGCCCAAAGCCCGCCAATCGCCGACTGTCTGCTTGTGATGAACACCACTCAGGCGGAGGTCCAGATCTTCGGGGATTGTCACCTGCTGCAACCAGGGTTCGCCGGGCCGCCAGCCCAAATGCGACAACATCTTCGCCCCGGACATCAGCGCATCGGGAGCGGAGGTCTTGAGGCTGACGAGGCCGTCACCATCCGCATCGACCCCGTTTTCGAGGATATCGCCGGGCAGCATCTGCACCATTCCGATTTCGCCCGCCCAGGCGCCGGTGGTGCGGCGTGGATCAAAGTTGCCCTGACGAAACAGTTCCAGCGCCGCAAACACCTGCGGGCGGAACAGCTCAGGTCGGCGGCAGTCATGGGATAGGGTTACAAGGGCGTTCAGCGTGTTGAAATCCCCTTGAACGGCGCCATAGTCGGTTTCGAAGGCCCAGAACGCAAGCAGCACGCTGCGATCTATGCCATAGGTCGTCTCGATCCGGCGGAAGGTCGTATCATATTTGCGCGCCATCGCCAGACCCCGGTCCAGCCGGTTTTTGGAAATCAGGCGCCGCGAAAATTCGATGAACGGTTTTTGGAATACACCCTGCGCGCGGTCCGCTTTCAGGACCGACTGATCCTGCCGAACACCTTCGAAGAACCGGTTCACCGTAGCGCTATCATATCCGCCGGTCAGCGCTTCTTCTTTCATCAACTGGACGAAATTGCGAAATCCGCCGCCACATTGTGCTTGGGCCTGAAGAGGGAGCAGGAATGAGACGAGGGCGAGAAGGCTGGGGCGCAACACGGTTGGCGTGTCCTTTTTGAGAGTGCTGCCCCTTGTTAGCTACAATAGCGCGGCAATGGCAACCGTTAGCGCAAGCCCCAGCGCCCAAGACATCCAAAGCAGGCGAACGCAACGGGTGATACTATGGGCACTGGCGCTTTTCGAGCCGACAGCATTGACCCAAGGAAAATCCTGCATTTTTCCATCGTAGGAGCGGGGCCCGGCCAGCGCGACCTGAAGCGCGCGTGCCATCGCAGCCTCGGGCCAGCCTGCATTCGGGGAGCGATGGCGGCCTGCGTCCTGTGCAATTTCGGGCCAGCTTGGCAGCACGCGGCCAACGGCTGCGATCATCAACGCTGACAGCCGCGCCGGTATCAGGTTCAGCGCGTCATCCAGCCGTGCAGCTGCCCAACCAAAATTTCTGTGGCGCGGCGTTTTATAGCCAATCATGCTGTCGGCTGTATTGGTGATCTTGTAGATCATCAGCCCGGGCAGGCCACCGACAAGAAACCAGAATGCGGGGGCGATCACCCCGTCGGAGAAATTTTCGGCACCGCTTTCGATGGCTGACCGCGCGATCTGCGGGGTTGTCATGCCGGTGGTATCGCGGCTGACGATCATAGAAACCGCCGTACGACCCTCTGCGAGATCGTGGCGCAGGCCGTGGGCAACAGCTTCGACGTGTTCGCAAAGCGATCGTTGTGCCAGCAGAACTGCAGCTACCAGAAACTGCATGACCGGCCCAAACAGCGACAGAACCCAGCCAAGCCAGCCTGCCCCCAGAACCAGAAGGACGATGGCCAGAACACCTTTGGCCCTGCGTTGTTTGCCGGTGTTGAGCGACCGGTCGGTAAGCTCAACCGCACGACCCATCAACACCGCAGGGTGCGGCAGCCGCGTCCAGAGCCAGCGTGGTTCGCCAAAAACAGCATCCAGCAGCAAGGCCGGTATCAGCAGTTCCGCAGTTGTCACAGAGCCGCCTCAAGCCTCGCCCAGCCATCCCCTGTGGGCAGGCCGAGACGCAGATAGTTTTTTGAATAGGGGAAAATACGCGTCCAGATATGTGCACGTGCAAGCTGGGTTTGCCAGGCCGCAGCGTCGTCCACATCATATAGGCGGAACAAATCGGTGCCACCGACAATCTGGGCGCCCTTGGCGATGAGCATCTGATCCAGGCGCTCGGCATCCTGCCGCAGCCTCAGCCGTGTGGTGGTGGCCCAGTCCTCGTCCCGCAACGCCTGCGCGCCGATGCGCAAGGCCGGACCGGAGACCGCCCAGGGGCCTTGCCAAGCTGCCAGACCGTCGATCAGGCAGGGGTCGCCGATAGCAAAGCCAAGCCGCAGGCCCGCGAGGCCCCAGAATTTGCCGAAACTCTTGAGGATGATAACGCCCGGGCGATCTGCAAGATGAATAAGGCTGTCCTCAGGGCAGACATCGCAAAAACTCTCATCAATCACGACCAGCGGGGCCTGTGCATCCTCAGCACTCCACCGGCGTCCGTCGGGATTGTTTGGATGGACCAGAACCCGCGCCTCTGCCGGGCCCCCGGTGACTGTCTGCCACCCGTGAGTGGTAAAGGCAGCGGCATGTTCGTTATAGGTCGGTGGCGTGATCTGCACCCACCGTGGGTCAGCCAAGGCCGGAATGGCGGCAATCAGCGCCGAGGCGCCTGGGGCAGCGAGGATTTTTGCATCTTTCGGCACCTTCCAGAAAGCGCGCGCTGCGGCAACCAGATCGGCCTGTGCCGCCTTGTCGGGCAGGGCACCCCAATCCGCAGATGTCAGGCCAGTGATCGGATATGGCACGGGGTTGATCCCGGTCGAAATATCGACCCAATCTCTGGCTTCACCACCATATTCCGAAATAGCGGCACTAAGGTTGCCGCCGTGGTCCCGCTGAGGGACCTCTGTCAGATCCAGCATGCCTGTCATCTTGGGCCTTAACAAATGAACCAGAACCGAGGGCCAAGAAAACCGCTGACCCAATACCGCCGTATGGAGCAGCAATGACGAGAAAGCAACCATAGCCCCATGCAATCAACAATTCGCTAATCTCGGGGAGATTGCGGCGCGGAAAATCTCGCTATGGGTGTGCTTGGCGAATGCCCGACAATGGGGACGTAATATCTCGTTTGCCGGAAACCGGCTGTCCGGGAGCAACTGTCGATTCCCGCATCGACGGTTTTGATCGCCGATCACAGCGGCAAGGAACATCCATGGGCGACAATCCGTGAACCAAGTGAGGATTGTCGCCCGCGCATTCGGCGTACCACGAATGCGCGGTTGCAGGCAGGCACGGCAGCAACCATGCGACAGTGGCAGGCTGACAGGTCAGTCGCGGCCGTGAGGCGCCATCCAGTCGATCTGCGGGTTGATCGGGATGATCCGATGCGGGTTGATGGTCTCATGGCTGTAATGATAGTGGCGCACGATGTGATCCATTCCGACGGTGCCAGCCACGCCGGGCCATTGATACAGCGCGCGAGTATAGGCCCAGAGATTCGGATAATCGATCAGCCGTCGCCGATTGCATTTGAAATGCAGGTGATAGACCGGATCAAAACGGACAAGGGTGGTGAACAGCCGCCAGTCTGCCTCGGTCAACGCGTCGCCAAGCAGGAAACGATGTTCGGACAGGATGTCTTCCAGCCAGTCGAGGGTCTCGAACAGCGGCTCAACAGCGGCGTCATAGGCCTCCTGCGTGGTGGCAAACCCGCATTTGTAAACACCATTGTTCAGCGTGGAATAGACCCGATTGTTCACGGCTTCGATCGGTTCGCGCAGTTCTTCGGGCCAGTAGTCATCATCATTGTGGCTGATGCCGTCGAAGGCGCTGTTGAACATGCGGATGATGTCGGCGCTTTCATTGGAAACGATGGTATTTTGCGTTTTGTCCCAGAGGATTGGCACGGTGACCCGACCGGAATACTGTGGGTCGGCGCGGGTGTATATCTGGTGGAGATGATCATTCCCGAACAGCGTGTCACCCGTCGCGCCGTGGTCGTCCTTGGCAAAACTCCACCCTGAGTTCAGCATATCCGGGTGTACGACCGAAACGCTGATATGATCTGCCAGCCCTTTGAGTTGGCGGAAGATGAGCGCACGATGCGCCCATGGGCAGGCCAGCGAGACATAGAGATGATAACGCCCGCTCTCCGCGGCAAAGCCTCCTTTGCCGGTTGGCCCGGCCAGACCATCTTTGGTGATCCAGTTTCGAAATTGCGCCTGCGAGCGTTTGAACGCGCCACCGGTTGATGCTGTGTCGTACCATTGGTCGTGCCAAACGCCATCAATCAAGAGGCCCATCACCGTCTCCTGTATGCTGTGAATACATATGTCGAGAGGTAACCTAGGTTGAGCGGGGGCGCGCGCCCATCGCAGTTTACGCGCATTATCCCTGCGCCAGTGCACAGCTGCGACAAGGGGCGTATCCAGCCTGCAACGCGCAGATCAAAAGTGGTGCTGCGCGCAAGATGTGGAAATGACTCAAAAAGTTCACTTGATTTTATCCTTTCCAAGTTCACACTTGTGGTGAACCGGGCAAAACGCCCGCTCGCGCTGGAACAATTATCGCCATGCGATGACGCCAGCGTTTGCCAGATCGAAAGGTCACTGCGATGACGACATTTGTTCCGAAGTCTGTGCTGGACGCGCTGGATGCCGCGCGGCTGGATGGAATGAAACGCAAGAGCCGCCTGCGCGTGGCTGTAGACGATCACATGTTTCCGGTCTTGCGCATGTGGAAAGACGGCTTTTCGATCGAGGCAGCAGATGCACCGCAGCTGCGGGGCCTGGTTGATCTGTTTGACGGCAGTCGGCATCTGTCCCAATGCCTGATCGTTGCCTCTGATGAGGAGGGCGGCGAAATGCGGTATGAGTTCAAACGCGCAACACCGGCCTCGGACAAGGCACCATTGGATTTCTACCGTGCTCCGGACGCGCCGGTGGGGCTGATTGCACAGGATGACCTGCGGCTCTGAGCCGGGCGAATTTGCTTGGGTATATTGATATTTGATTGGAAAACGGGGGCCTTAAATAGAGCCCCCGTTTTTTTCTCCTCGGTCTCGCGTATCTGAGCGAGACCGATTTTCCACCCGGCATTATTGAAGGTCGGCGAATGCCCTGCGCAGACGCTCGCAGGCCTCTTCGACCCGTGCGCGCTGGGTGCCTAGGTTGAACCGCAGGAAGCTGCCGCCACCAGTTCCAAAACTGGGCCCGTGGTTGGCAGCAATCTTCGCGTCGTTTTCAACCCGTGCGGTGAACTCCTCGCGGCTCATGCCAGTGCCGGAGAAATCGACCCAGGCCAGATAGGTCGCTTCCAGCCGGGTTGAATGTAGACCGGGGATCTCGTTCACGGCGGCATCGAAGATCTGCCGGTTGCGGTCCAGATAGGGCACCAGTTCATCCACCCAGGCGGCGCCTTCCGGAGAGTAGGCGGCAGCCGTTGCCCATTGGCCGGGAGAGTTCGGCGACAACGCCAGCGCCAGCATCCGGCGGGAGAATTTTGCGCGCAGATCGGGATCGGGAATGATGACCTGGCCGGTGTGCATACCGGCAAAGTTGAACGTCTTGGACGGCGCGGTCAGCATCAACAGGCGATCGGTGATATCCGGTGCCGCGTTTTGCATCGGGATATGAGTTGCACCGTCGAATACCAGATCGTGATGAATCTCATCGGAGAGCAGGATCAGATCGTGCCGCTTGGCAAAATCGGCAACGCTGCGCAGTTCATCCTGGGTCCAGACACGGCCGACCGGGTTATGGGGAGAGCAGAGGATGACCATCTTTTCCGAACCGGTCATCTGCGCATCATAGGCCGCAAAATCCATTTCGTAGCGCCCATCGTTGACGGCAAGTTCGCATTCGACCACCTCACGTCCGGCGTTGCGAATGACCTTGGCGAAGGCGTGATAGACTGGCGTGAACAGCACAATGCCGTCACCCGGTTGCGTATAGGTATCCAGACACATACCGACGCCGTTCACTAGACCGGTTGTCGTGAAAATCGCGTCGGGGTCGACCGACCAACCGTGACGGTTCTGCATCCACCAGCAGATTGCGGACCGGTAGGGGCTGTCGCAGTTCACATAGCCATAGACACCATGGTCGGCCATTTCCCGCATCTTGTCGGTCACGACCGATGGCACTGCGAAATCCATATCGGCCACCCACATCGACAGACCTTTGTCTCGTGGCACGCCATAGAGATCCTCCATCATGTCCCATTTGATGCAATGTGTATTCCGGCGGTCAATGATCTTGTCAAAATCCATGTCTGAACTCCCGTTGTTCAGGGGCGAAGCTAACGGCAATCCAGCGACACGCAAGGGGGCCGTTGCAGGGCGGGCGTCAATGGCCTAAATCAGCGGCATGAAACGACCGATCCTGATCCATCCTGATCCCCGCCTCAAGAAGGTATGCCCAGCTGTTCCCGACCTTTCGGACGCATTGCGCACGCTGGCCGACGACATGCTGGAAACCATGTATGCTGCGCCGGGTATCGGCCTTGCCGCGCCGCAGATCGGCGTGCTGGACCGCCTTATCGTGCTGGATTGTGTCAAGGAAGAGGATGGCCCGGCCCGCCCTCTGGTCATGTTCAACCCAGAAGTGGTTGCAGCATCGGATGACATCAATGTCTATGAGGAAGGCTGCCTGTCCATTCCCGATCAATACGCCGAGGTGACACGCCCCAAGGTGGTTGACGTCGAATGGATGGATCGCAACGGCAATCCCCAGCGGGAAACCTTTGATGGTCTTTGGGCGACCTGCGTCCAGCATGAGATCGACCATTTGAACGGCAAGCTGTTCATTGATTACCTGAAACCGTTGAAACGGCAGATGATCACACGGAAAATGCAGAAACTGAAGCGCGAGCGCGGACGCGGTAGCTGACGTTGGGCGGGTGGCTCCGTCTGTGGACAAGATGGCGTACGTTGGCTGCTTTGACCCGGAAAGGTGGACAAGATGACGGTTCTCCAGATCAGGGCTTGGCCCGACCCGGTGCTGAGTAGCCCAGCTACGCCGGTGACTGACCCGTCAGAGGTTGCGGATCTGGTGCGCGATATGCTCGATACCATGTATGCCGCGCCGGGTCGTGGACTGGCCGCGCCCCAGGTCGGTGTTCTGGCACGGGTATTTGTTATGGATACGACCTGGAAGGAAGGCACGCGCGACCCGCTGGTCTGCCTGAACCCAGAGATCATCGCCCTTTCCGATGAGATGGCGACACGCACCGAGGGGTGCCTGTCGATCAGGGGCCTCAGTCTCGATGTGACGCGCCCAGCCTGGGTAGATCTCGGTTGGACCGACATGAAGGGCGTGCGCCATCAGCGCCGGTTTGACGGGTTTGCTGCGGCTTGCGTGCAGCATGAATACGATCATCTTGATGGTCGTGTCACTTTTGACCGGGTGGACCCAGAGGCGCGCGCTGCGGCCCTTGCCACCTATGAAACTAATCTGGAGACACCCCGATGACCGTGCGCCCCTGCCTGCCCTGGCCCGACAAGCATCTGCGCAGCCGCGCCGAGGACGTGAGCGAAATCACCGAGGATACGCTGACCCTCTGGCAGGATATGATCGACACGATGGAGGCAATGCCCGGTGTTGGCTTGGCCGCAAACCAGATCGGCGTCCTGCAGCGACTGGCAGTTGTCGACGGCTCCAGCGAACGAGGGCGCGCTGTCCGGCTGGCGAATCCCGAAATCCTGCATGCTTCGGTCGCGCTGCGGGAACATGAGGAGGCCAGTCCCAACCTCCCCGGCGTCTCGGCCAAAATCAAACGACCGCGCGCGGTGACCGTGCGATATATGGATGAAACCGGCGCGGTGGTCGAACGGGATTTCGTCGGGATCGAGGCCACCAGCGTGCAACATCAGATCGATCACCTGAATGGCCGTATGTATTTTGACCGGCTGTCGAAGGTGAAACGCGATATGCTGATCCGCAAGGCGAAGAAGCTGAATGGCTGAGACACGTGCGGGGACAAACCCGCGGTTCGGGGCCTGTTTCAGGCGAATGGATTGAGAGTAAGGGGCAGCGGATGCGTATTGTTTTCATGGGGACGCCGGAGTTTTCGGTTCCGGTGCTGGATGCCCTGGTTGACGCGGGTCATGAGATTGCTGCGGTCTACTGCCAACCGCCCCGTCCGGCCGGGCGCGGCAAGAAGGATCGACCAACGCCCGTTCATGCCCGCGCGATTGAACTGGGTCTTGATGTCCGTCACCCGGTCAGCCTCAAGGGGGCCGAGCAGCAGGCCGAATTCGCGGATCTACGGGCGGATGTCGCGGTGGTCGTGGCCTATGGTTTGATCCTGCCACAGGCGGTGCTGGATGCCCCCATACACGGCTGCCTCAATATCCACGCGAGCCTGCTGCCGCGTTGGCGCGGAGCGGCACCCATTCACCGCGCCATCATGGCGGGCGACAGTCAAACTGGCGTCTGCATCATGAAGATGGAGGCGGGGCTTGACACCGGCCCGGTCCTGCTGCGCGAAGCGACCGAGATTGGCCCGGAGGAAACCACCGCCCAGCTCCATGATCGGCTGTCGGAAATGGGGGCAGACCTGATCGTCCGTGCCCTGGACGGGCTGTCTGACCTGACACCTGAGGTGCAGCCGGACGCGGGCGTGACCTATGCCCATAAGATCGACAAGGCCGAAGCCCGCATCGACTGGCAACGCTCCGCGGTGGAGGTTGATCGGACGATCCGCGGGTTGTCTCCGTTTCCCGGTGCCTGGTGCGAGATCGAGGGTCAGCGCGTAAAACTGTTGGCATCCCGCGTTGTCGACGGGGCCGGCGTGGCGGGAATCGTTCTGGACGATGCGCTGCGGGTTGCCTGTGGTGAGGGCGCGGTTGAGCTGTTGCGATTGCAGCGGGCAGGCAAGGGAGCACAGGAACGCGAGATTTTCCTGCGTGGCTTTCCCGTAGCGCGCGGCACACAGCTTTAAGGGAGGCGGGTATGTTTCTGGCCCTGTTCGGCAGCGTCGTTATTGCCGGGATCGTCGGCTACCTGGCGGAGCGCACCGGTTTTACCCACAATGGGTATCTCTCGTCGATCATCATCTGCGTTGGCGGCGCGTTCCTGTTCCATTTTGTGGTGATCATGTTTGGCGTCGGCTTTCGCGCACCGGGTTGGAACGCCATCGCCGCATCCGTCGGCGCGTTGGTCATCGTGCCGTTTCACTGGCGCCGCTGAACCTTCCTGCCGACTGTTGCTCAGCTGCGCGGCGGGCGTGAACGATAAACTGGCAGATGCCAGCCAAATGCGATTGAGCCCGCCCGCAAAACCCAGCAGACCACCGCGCAGGCCACAAGCGCCCAGCGGGTCGGCAGGCCAAATGCCATGCTGACCACCGCCGTAATCGCGCCTGCCATGGCGCATGAGATATAGAGCTCGCCCTGTTTCAGCACCAGCGGCACTTCATTGCAGACCACATCACGCATCAACCCGCCCAGGGTGCCTGTTGCCATGCCCATCAGCACAACGATCACCGGCGTCTGGCCGGTTAGCAAGGCAGCGCCGGTGCCCGCCGAAACTGCGATTGCCAGTGCAAAACTGTCGAGCCAGACAATCCAGCGCAGCCGACTTTCCACCAAATGGGCGGTGAAGAAGACAATCACCGCAGTCACCGCCGCCAACAGGATTATCGTAGAATCGCCGATCCAGAACACTGGGTTGCGATCCAGCAAAAGATCCCGCACCGTCCCTCCGCCGACGGCGGTCAGGCAGGCCACGAAAGCAAAGCCGACAATGTCGAGCTGTGCCCGGCTGGCCACCAGGGCGCCGGAGGCCGCAAAGACCAGAACGGACGCATAGTCCAGAAGGGTAAGGATGGTCATGCCTTTGCTTTGCCAGTCTTGAACGGGGCCATGCCTGCACGCGCAAGTTCATCGGCGCGTTCGTTCTCGGGATGGCCTGCGTGGCCTTTGACCCATTCCCACGTGACCGTGTGACGGCGCTGCGCCTCGTCCAGACGTTGCCACAGCTCAACGTTTTTCACGGGTTTCTTTGACGCGGTCTTCCAGCCATTTCGTTTCCAGCCGTGGATCCAGCCGGTGACACCGTTTTTGACGTAGGCTGAATCGGTCACCACGGTGAGGGTAGAGGGGCGCGCCAGGCTTTCCAGGGCATTGATCGCTGCCAGCAGTTCCATCCGGTTGTTGGTGGTCTCGGCTTCGCCGCCCTGCAGTTCCTTTTCCTTGACAACAGTGTCGCCGTCCATTGCGCGAAGCAAAACCCCCCAGCCACCCGGGCCAGGATTGCCGGAGCAGGCGCCATCCGTGTAGGCGAAGAGATCAGCCATGACAGGCCACCGAAATCCAGCGCGCCATGGCGCCGTCCAGCCCTGCGTTTTCGCCGGTGGTGCGGTTGTCCGGGGTGAACCCAGCAGTGCGCAATAGATCGATCAATTCGTCTTCCTCGTAGTAGGTATAATATCGCCCAAGGGCATCGCGGGCCTCGCCCTTACCGAGCTTTAGCGCGATGTAAAAGGGCCGACCTGACCGCAGCGCCTGCCGGATGGCCCTCAGGTGACGCGGAAAATCGGCACGCGGCGCATGTAGCAGACTGAAATTGGCCCAGATGCCATCATAGATGTCGCACCCCGACAGCTCATCAAAACTAGCGAGACACGTCTCAACACCCGGCATCTGTTCCGCCAGTGCGATCATTTCCACGGAAGCATCCATCGCCACAGGGCGCAACCCGGCTGCGGCCATAACCGCGCTGGAGGTGCCGGGACCGCAGCCCAGATCCAGCACCCGTGCGTTCGGCGGGCAGGCAGCGATGAACTCGTGCAGGCGTGGGTCTTCTCGCAGGTGTGTCTGGTTCCGGTCAGCATAATCCGCTGCCTTGTTGTTGTAGATCTCCAGTGTCTCGCGGTCAGGCCCGCTCACAGGTAGACACCGACGGCGAGGCTGGCGACCACGATGCCGGTCAGCAGCAGGCGCAGCTGCATCCACCATGATGGGGTCAGACGCCAAACGTAAAAGGCATAATCCAGCAGCAACAGGCCGGCAAAGCCGTAGATCAGGTTTATGCCCGCGCTGGTCGGTCCACCGCCGGTCATGAAGAATGCCCAAAGCGCTGGCAGCACCGACAGGGCATAACCAGTTGCCGCCTGCATACCCGATGTCTTGGTCGCAAATCCCCAGAGCACGCCGGACATGAAGCTGAGGATCACAGAGCCGTAGAACAGCTGCACATAGGGGCCGACAAACCGCGCCCCAAGATGGCTGGCACCCCAGACCTGCAACGCCGGGATCTGCGTGGTGAGTGCTCCCCAGACGAATGGGATCAGCCCGGCCAGCCCCAAGACCAGCGGTGCCGGTGGTATCCTGCTCATGCCCGTTCCATCGCCAATCGGGCCGCCAGCGCGGCAAACAGCGCAGCAAAGCTGCGATTCAGCCATTTGATCACGGTGTCCGACCCCAGGATCAAGCTTCGCGCCTGCGCTGCAAAGAGCCCGTAGAACACAAAGACACCAAAAGTCATGGCCATGAAAATCAATCCAAGCACGACCATCTCCTGTGTCGCTGTTGCGGCCGCGCCTGACAGGAACGGCGGGAGAAGCGCCAGAAAAAACACCGAAAGTTTCGGGTTCAGGATGTTGATCAGGGCGCCGCGCTTGGCGATCCTTAGACCATGATCCGGAGCAGCAGGCGCGCCGGACAATGACAGCGCGCCGTCAGTTTTCAGCATTTGCCAGGCCAGATACAGAAGATACAGAACGCCCGCAATCTTCACCGCCTGAAACAGCACCGCCGAGGTGTGCAGAACCGCAGCCAGCCCCAGTGTCGCAGCCACAAGATGGGGCACGATGCCAAAGGTGCAGCCGACCGCTGCCCAAATCGCGGCACGCCGCCCCTGACCAAGACCAAGCGCCAGCGTGTAGAGCACACCGGTCCCTGGCGCGAGGACGACGACAAATGCGGTGATCAGAAATTGCAGTGAAATCAATTGACCAGCTCCTTTGATAGACAAGGTGGTTCAGGCCAAGGGTAATCGGCTGCCGGTCAGTTGCAAGACAAAGAAATCCGCAGACCGGCAAAGCGGCTGCGTCATTATCGTTTGCAGGGGACAAGCCGCCTCAGGCTGTTTCCCGCAGAACCCGGGGAACTTTGAACTCAACCCGTTCAATCGCGGTTTCCACCAGCTCGACTGTTACCTCGAACCGCTCGCGGAAGGCATCGATGACTTCGTTCACCAAGAGCTCGGGCGCAGAGGCTCCAGCGGTGATCGCGACCGAGGAAATTCCCTCAAGCGCGCGCCAATCAATGTTTTCGGCCCGTTGTACCAGCTGTGCATATTGGCATCCCGCCTTGGCGCCAACTTCGACCAACCGTCGTGAGTTCGATGAATTGGGAGCGCCGACAACCAATAGGGCATCTGCCTTCGGGGCGACTTCCTTGACGGCCTCCTGGCGGTTGGTGGTGGCATAGCAGATGTCTTCCTTGTGAGGGCCGACAATATTCGGAAACCGAGCCTGAAGTGCTGCAACAATATCCTTGGTGTCATCGACCGACAGGGTCGTCTGGGTGACATAAGCGAGATTGTCAGGATCGCGAACCGTCACCGTGGTGACATCATCCGGGGTTTCCACCAGCAGCACTTCTCCCTCGGGCAGCTGTCCCATGGTGCCAATGGTTTCAGGATGCCCCTTGTGACCGATCATGATCATCTGGAGCCCGTTTTCCGCATGGCGCTGCGCCTCGATATGGACCTTCGACACCAGCGGGCATGTGGCATCGACATAGATCATCTCGCGCCGGTCTGCCTCGGCCGGGATCGACTTCGGGACGCCATGCGCTGAAAAGATCACCGGCCGATCATCGGGGCATTCATCCAGCTCTTCAACGAAGACGGCCCCTTTGTCGCGTAGCCCGTCGACCACATATTTGTTGTGCACGATCTCATGGCGCACATAGACAGGCGCCCCCCATTTCTCGAGCGCCATTTCGACGATCTTGATCGCCCGGTCGACACCGGCACAAAAGCCGCGCGGCGCGGCGAGATATAGCGTGAGGGGGGGCTTGGTCATTGCGGTCTCCTTATCGCTCAGAGCTAGGGCTTTCTGTCGGCGAGGTCCAGCCCCGTGGCAATTGATTAAGCGGCGGTCCCCGGGACAAGGAAACCAAAAACAGCGCAAGCAAAAGCCCGCAAACAATGAATATCACTGCTGCGGGCCATGTCTGGGTCGTGGTGGCCTCCGGCAGGCCACAGATCTGTATCAGCCGGTGGCGGCTGATACGGAGCGCGGGTCACTTTGTTCGCGGGGAGGGCGGCCGATCACGTCCTTCAACTCTTCCAGCTCGATGAAATTATCGGCCTGTCGGCGCAGCTCGTCCGAGATCATTGGCGGCTGGCTGCGGATGGTGGAGACAACGGAGACGCGCACACCCTGCCGCTGCAGGCTGGCGATCAACGGGCGGAAATCACCATCACCGGAGAACAGCACGATATGGTCCACGCGGGGAGCAAGTTCCATGGCATCGACCGTCAGCTCGATATCCATATTCCCCTTCACCTTACGCCGACCCATGCTGTCGGTATATTCCTTGGCTGGTTTGGTCACCATGGTGAAACCGTTGTAATGCAACCAGTCAACCAATGGCCGGATCGGAGAGTACTCATCATTTTCCAGCAGAGCTGTGTAGTAAAACGCGCGCAACAACTTGCCCCGGCGCATGAATTCCTGCCTGAGCAACTTGTAATCGATGTCAAACCCAAGCGCCTTTGCTGCCGCATATAGGTTCGATCCATCGATGAACAGCGCGAGCCGTTCGTCCTTGTAAAACATCAAATATGTCCTTCCGGTAGGTCCGTCCCAGCAGTGAGGTTCCGTGAGTGAATGCTGAAATACGCTAAAACGGGTGGACTTAATGTAGGTTATTTGACATTTGCCGCAAGTGTATCGGGATTAAGAAACGAGGGCAAAAATGACCGAATTCCGGTCAGAGGCGCTTATCGCCATGGGGGGAAACCTGCCTATCGGCGAACAGTCGGTTAAGCATACCCTCATAGGGGCTGTTGGGCAGTTGTCCGAATCAGACATCAGGCTAAGGGCAATCTCGCGCTTCTATCAAACGCCTTGCTTCCCGGCGGGCTCGGGTCCTGACTATGTGAACGCAGCGATTGCGATCGGCACAAACCTGCCCCCGCGTGAACTGTTGGAACTGTTGCATGAGGTGGAGGCGGATTTTGCCCGCCGACGTGTGCAGCGCTGGGGCATGCGGACACTGGATCTGGATCTGGTCGCTTATGACGATCTGGTCTGTCCGGATGTGGCGACCTTCGAACGGTGGAGGGATCTGCCACTGGATCTGCAGATGAAAGAGGCGCCGGGCCAGTTGCTGTTGCCGCATCCCAGGCTTCAGGATCGTGGCTTTGTGCTGGTGCCTCTGCGCGATGTTGCACCTGATTGGCGCCATCCGATTCTGGGTCAGACCGTGCGTCAACTCTGTGCGGCGCTGCCAATGTCCGATTTGACCGAGATTTCGCCGGTCTGAGCCGCCAATGCGCCCCATTCGGCGCTTGTCAAGAGAAAGCTTTGGTTTTAGAAGTCACCCTTCTGGACTTATTTTTGATTTGGAGAGTCGCCCATGGCCCGCGTGACGGTTGAAGACTGCGTAGACAAGGTTCCCAACCGCTTTGAGCTGGTGATGCTCGCAGCGCATCGCGCTCGTGAGATTGCCGCTGGTGCGCCGCTCACGGTTGAGCGTGACAACGACAAGAACCCCGTCGTGTCCCTGCGTGAGATCGCTGATGAAACGCAGAGCGCCGACTCCCTGCGTGAGCGTCTGATCGAAAGCAACCAGACCCAGATCGAGGTTGATGAGCCGGAGGATGACTCCATGGCCCTGCTGATGGGCGCGGAAAGCGACAAGCCTGCCACGGATGATATGTCGGAAGAGAAACTGCTGCGTGCGCTGATGGAGGCGCAAGGGCAAGGTTAAGACGTCGCAAGACATAATGAGCTGAGGCTGCGGACCGGAAATGATTTCACCAGAAGACCTGATTGCTCTGGTCCGCAACTACAATCCCAGGACCAATGCGGACAGGATCGCTGATGCTTATGCGTTCGGCGAACAGATGCACGACGGGCAGTTTCGCCATTCGGGTGAGGCGTATTTCACCCATCCCGTGGCGGTTGCTGCCATCTTGACAGAGCAGCGGCTGGATGACGCCACGATCATCACGGCGCTGCTGCACGACACCATCGAAGATACCAAGGCGTCTTACGACGAAATCGCCAGCCGCTTTGGCAAAGAGGTGGCGATGCTTGTTGATGGTGTAACCAAGCTGACCAATCTCCAGCTGTCCAGCCGCGAAACCAAACAGGCAGAAAATTTCCGCAAGCTGTTCATGGCAATGTCCAAGGACCTGCGGGTTATCCTCGTGAAGCTTGCCGACCGTCTGCACAACATGCGCACCATCAAAGCGATGCGCCCGGAGAAACAGGCCCAGAAAGCCCGTGAAACCATGGATATCTACGCGCCACTGGCTGGTCGCATGGGGATGCAATGGATGCGCGAGGAGCTGGAGGATCTGGCCTTTCGCGTGCTCAATCCAGAAGGTCGCCAGTCAATTATCCGCCGCTTTGTCACGCTACAGCGGGAAACCGGCGATGTGATCCATCGGATCACCGGGGACATGCGGGCCGAACTGGAAAAGACCGGGATCGAAGCCGAAGTTTTTGGCCGCGCCAAGAAACCCTATTCCATCTGGCGTAAGATGCAGGAAAAGGATCAGGGCTTTTCGCGACTGTCCGATATCTACGGGTTCCGCATTATCACAACGAGCGAGGAAGACTGTTACCGGGCCCTGGGCGCCATACATCAGCGTTGGCGTGCTGTCCCTGGGCGGTTCAAGGATTACATCAGCCAGCCAAAGTCCAACGGCTATCGGTCGATCCATGCAACCGTCTCCGGGCGCGACGGCAAGCGGGTAGAGGTGCAGATCCGCACCCGGCAGATGCACGATGTGGCAGAAACCGGTGTGGCGGCCCATTGGTCCTACCGCGATGGCGTGCGCTCTGAGAACCCCTTTGCGGTTGATCCGGCCAAATGGATTGCGTCCCTGACGGAGCAGTTTGATGCGGAGGAGGATCACGATGAATTCCTCGAAGCCGTCAAACTGGAGATGTATTCCGACCAGGTGTTCTGCTTCACTCCCAAAGGCGATGTGATCAAGCTCCCAAAGGGCGCGACTCCGATCGACTACGCCTATGCCATTCACACCCGTATCGGCCACGCCTGCGTCGGGGCAAAGGTGGATTCGATCCGCGTGCCGCTTTGGACACGCCTGCGCAATGGCCAGTCGGTCGAGATCATCACTGCTGAGGGCCAGACCCCGCAGGTAAGCTGGCTGGATATTGCAACCACCGGCAAGGCGCGTACCGCGATCCGCCGTGCCCTGCGCGAGGCTGACCGCGCCCGGTTCGTGAAACTGGGCCACGAGTTGGCGCGATCCGCGTTTGAACATGTCGGGCGCAAGGCCACTGACAAGGCGTTGGAGACGGCGGCCCGTGCGCTTCGCGTCAGCACGGTCGATGAATTGCTGGCCCGTTTGGGGGCTGCGGTACTCACCGCGCATGATGTGGTTCAGGCGGTCTATCCGGAACTGGCCGCTGACAACAGCGATGAGGTTTCGCCGCGTCGTGCGGTGATTGGCCTTGAGCCGGGGCAGAGCTTCGAGCGGGCCCCCTGCTGCCAGCCACTGCCCGGCGAACGGATCATCGGCATCACCTATCGTGGCCGGGGTGTTGTGGTCCATGCTGCAGATTGCGACGCTTTGGGAGAGGTCGAGGATCAGCCCGAACGCTGGGTCGATCTGCACTGGCACAGTGGGACCCACCCCGCAGTCTACGGCGTGACGCTGGAGCTGACGATTGGCAATGACGCCGGTGTCCTGGGACGCATTTGCACATTGATCGGCGAAAAAAAGGCCAATATCTCCGACCTTGAATTTGTCGATCGGAAACCAGACTTTTACCGGCTGATGATTAATGTCGAACTGCGGGATGTAGAGCAGCTGCATTCGCTGATGTTGATGCTGGAAGCAGAGAGCGATGTCGCCGCCGTTGCACGGTACCGCGATGTGCCGGAAAGCCGCCCAAAGCTCGGGTAGCCGTTCAGTAGGATTTGGGAAGGACGCGAACCTTTGGTATTCAGGCGCCGTGATAGACGTCCGCCTCTGCGCGCGGTTGCCGATTTCCTGTGGCCGCGGGGCGGGTGGGGGCGCGCGTTTCACTATGTGAAGCATCGTGTGCGTCGTCTGCCCGATTCGCCGGAGCGGATCGCCCGCGGTGTCTGGGCGGGGGTATTCACCACCTTTACCCCATTCTACGGGATGCATTTCGTTGTGGCCGCGATTATCGCGCGGCTGATGAACGGCAATATCCTCGCCGCCCTCAGCGGCACGTTTTTTGGCAACCCGCTCACCTATGTGCCGATCGGCGTTGCCTCTCTGCAGACCGGCCACTGGATCCTTGGGACAGAGTTCGACGCCGATGTCGACAAGTCTCTGGTCGGGAAATTTCTGGCCGCCGGGAATGATCTTTTTGACAACCTGATCGCTTTGGTAACTGATCGTCCGGCGGATTGGCAGGGGCTGACCCTGTTCTACCACGATGTGTTCTATCCTTATCTCGTCGGTGGCGTGATCCCCGGCCTCATCACTGCAACCGTCTGCTATGTGCTGAGTGTACCGGTCATCCGCGCCTATCAGCAGCGCCGCCGCACCAAGATCAAGGCTAAGTTCGACGTCATCAAGAAACGCGCCTCGCTGGACGCCGCAGACGACAGCAGCAGCTAAGCCGCTGCCAAACTGCGCGATTTGGCGGTTTCCGGGCTTGCCCTTGCCAGCGCAACCCCTAGTGTCAGGCAAAAGGCACTCAATTGGGAACTGCGATCCATGGCACAGACTTCCTCGCACAACACAGGCCTGCGGCTTGGCGTGAACATTGACCACGTGGCCACCGTTCGCAATGCACGCGGCGGCCAGGTACCTGATCCGGTGCGCGCTGCCAAGCTGGCCGAGGAAGCCGGAGCCGACGGGATCACCGCTCATCTTCGCGAAGACCGCCGTCACATCACTGATCGCGATATCGACGGGCTGATGGAAGCGTTGAGCGTGCCTCTGAACTTTGAGATGGCCGCGACCGAAGAAATGCAGAAGATCGCCCTGCGCCACAAACCCCATGCGGTTTGTATCGTGCCGGAAAAGCGGGAAGAACGCACGACCGAGGGGGGGCTGGAAGTGGCCCGCGAGGAAAACAAACTCGCCCATTACATCGCGCCGTTGCGCGATGCCGGGTGCAGGGTGTCGATCTTCATTGCCGCTGACCAGCGGCAGATCGAGGCGGCACATCGCATCGGTGCTGAGGTGATCGAGCTGCATACGGGTGCCTATTGTGAGGCTCATGCCGAGGGCGATTTTGCCAAGCGCGATGCCGAGCTGGCAGCCCTGCGCGAAATGTCCAGCTTTGCCCATTCCCTGGGGCTGGAGGTTCACGCGGGCCATGGTCTGACCTATGATTGTGTGCAACCGATCGCGGCCTTTCCAGAGGTGCGCGAACTGAACATCGGCCATTTCCTGATCGGCGAGGCCATCTTCAGAGGGTTGACCCCGGCCATCGCCGAAATGCGCCGCCTGATGGATGAGGCGCGCGTCTAGGACAGCCACCGACGCCCACGGGTCTTGCCAGTTCCGGTCAGATCGCCTTTGATCGGGGCATGATATTGGGCGTTGGCACTGACTTGGCAAATATCGAGCGTATTCAGCGCACTTTGGACCGGTTTGGTGACCGGTTCAAAAACCGTGTTTTCACCGAAATCGAACAGCGCAAGGCCGAGCGGCGCATGGATGTCGCCGGAACCTATGCCAAACGCTGGGCTGCCAAGGAGGCCTGCTCCAAGGCACTCGGCACCGGGTTGCGGATGGGAATCGCCTGGAAAGACATGGCCGTTTCCAATCTGCGCAGCGGCCAGCCGGTCATGCATGTCACCGGCTGGGCCGCAGATCGGCTGGCAAAGATGACTCCCCCGGGTCACGAGGCCATCATCCATGTCACATTGACTGATGATCATCCCTGGGCGCAGGCTTTTGTCGTCATCGAAGCGCGCCTAATCACCAGTGAACCGCTTGCGACGCCGGGCGATGCTTGACTTACCCGGAGCGGCCCCGCATGTAGCGCCGGACCCTTGTTTACAGTTAGACCGGAGAGCCTGATGACGGCCAAAGCAACAGTCGGAAGTTCGATCCTTGAGACGGTCAAGACCATTGTCTACGCCCTGCTGATCGCAGGTGTATTCCGCACCCTGTTCTTTCAGCCGTTCTGGATCCCTTCGGGCTCGATGAAGGAAACCCTGCTGATCGGCGACTTTCTGTTCGTGAACAAAATGGCTTACGGCTACTCTTCGGCGTCCTGCCCCAGCCTGAAATTCCCCAGCGTCGGCATCGACATCGACAGCAGCGATATCTGTGGCTTCCTTGACGGTGATAACTCGCGCATCTGGGCCGATGAACCCGAACGCGGCGATGTCGTTGTCTTTCGTCACCCGGTAAACCAGAACGATTTCATCAAGCGGCTGGTTGGCTTGCCGGGGGACAAGATCCAGGTCAAAAACGGCGTCCTGCATATCAATGGCGCGGCTGTTGCCCTGCAGGATGCAGGCGAGTTCGAGGAGCTGATGGCGCCGCAGGGACCTGCCGGATCTTATCCTCTTTGTGAAAACGCCCCTGTGGGTGAAGGGGCAACCTGCACGAAATCCCGCCAGATCGAAACTCTGCCGGGCGGCAGTCAGCACGTTGTGCTCAACATCGGCAATCAGGGTATGGATCACACAGGCATTTATCAGGTGCCTGCTGGTCACTATTTCTTCATGGGTGACAATCGCGACAATTCCTCCGACAGCCGACTGCCGCAATCGGCCGGTGGTGTCGGCTATGTGCCTTTCGAAAATCTCATTGGTCGCGCAGATCGGATCATGTTCTCCTCGGCTGGCCGGTCGATGCTGTTTTTCTGGACCTGGCGCGCGGATCGCTTCTTCAAGGGGATCGAGTGAAACTCTCTAAAGAAATGCGCGCGTTTGAGACGCGGATCGGCTATCATTTCTCCCAGCCGGCACTCTTGGTGCGCGCCCTCACACATGCCTCGGTCTCGTCTCCGAACCGGCAGGACAACCAGCGGCTTGAATTTCTGGGCGACCGGGTTCTGGGGTTGGTGATGGCGACGGCGTTGTTGGATACGGACAAGACCGCAACCGAGGGCCAGCTGGCGCCACGTTTCAACGCCTTGGTGCGCAAGGAAACCTGTGCCGATGTGGCACGGGAGATTGATCTGGGGGCCGTGCTAAAACTGGGCCGCTCCGAGACCATGTCAGGCGGTCGACGCAAACTGGCCTTGCTGGGGGATGCAATGGAGGCGGTCATCGCCGCAGTCTACAAGGACGGTGGTTTTGAGGCCGCGCAGCAGTTGATCCTGCGGCTCTGGGGCCATCGAATTGGCCGGGTCGAGGCGGATGCGCGCGATCCCAAGACCACATTGCAGGAATTTGCTCAGGCGCGCGGAGAGCAGCCGCCCACCTATGTACTGGTTGAGCGCAAGGGTCCCGACCACCAGCCGGAATTTACCATCTCCGTGCAGCTGCAGGACGGCACCGAAGGCCGCGCAACCGCCGGATCAAAACGTCAGGCCGAACAGGCCGCAGCCAAATCTCTGTTGGCTCGATTGGAGCAGGAAAAATGACCACACGCGCCGGCTTTGTTGCCCTGATTGGTGAGCCCAACGCGGGCAAATCCACCCTTCTCAACCGTATGGTTGGGGCAAAGGTGTCGATTGTAACCCATAAGGTGCAGACCACTCGCGCCCGCATCCGCGGTGTCGCCATGGAGGGGGAGAGCCAGATCGTCTTTGTCGACACGCCTGGTCTGTTCCAGCCGCGGCGGCGTCTGGACCGCGCGATGGTTGCTGCCGCCTGGGGTGGAGCTGCGGACGCTGATGTGGTTGTTCTGATGGTTGAGGCGCATCGTGGTATCACCGAAGGGGTAGAGCGCATCCTGGAAGGTTTGGAGAACATCGGCGAGGGGCGCAAGATTGCCCTCGCAATCAACAAGATCGACCGTGTTCAATCCGAAGTGCTTCTTGGCCTGACCAAGGAACTCAACGACCGCTACCCCTTTGCCGACACATTTATGATCTCGGCCGAGAAGGGCCACGGTGTCGACCATCTGCGCAGCTGGCTGGCGGAGCAGCTGCCAGAAGGCCCGTGGCTCTACCCAGAGGACCAGATCGCCGATCTGCCAATGCGGATGATCGCCGCAGAGATGACCCGCGAGAAACTGACCCTGCGCCTGCACCAGGAACTGCCCTACCAACTGACGGTGGAAACTGAAAACTGGGAAGAGCGCAAAGATGGCTCCGCCAAGATCGACCAGATCATCTATGTCGTGCGCGATGGTCACAAGGGCATCATTCTGGGCAAGCGTGGCGAGACCATCAAGGCTGTGAGCCAAGCGGCGCGCGCTGAGCTGGAAGAGTTCCTGGACCGCAAGGTGCATCTCTTCCTGCAGGTGAAGGTCCGCCCGAACTGGCTGGAAGAATCCGAGCGCTATTCCGAGATGGGCCTCGATTTCAAGGACGGGAATTGATCCCATATGGCGCGGCTGACCGCCAGTTTCTGGGTGCAGGCCTATCTCACCCGATTGCGGCTCGCCGACATCCCTGCCTTTGTGACCTCTCATGGTGATGACACAGCGGGGGCCGTATTGGTGAAGCTGAACACGCTGGACCGTCGGGCGCAGGCTCTGCACCGCTCCTATGACCTGATGAGCGGCTTGCGCAGCTGGGTCACTCTGGCCGAGGGGGATGAGGCGGATGTCGATGCCGCCATCGCCAAACAGCGCAGTTTCGACCTTGACCTCTGGGTAATCGAGGTCGAAGATCGCGATGGGCGGCATTTGCTGGACGAGCCGGGGCTAGATTGATCATGGAGTGGCGCGACGAAGGCATATTGCTGACGATGCGCCGCCATGGGGAAAGTGCTGCCATCGTGGATGCGTTTACCGTCGAACACGGGCGTCACTCCGGGATCGTCCGCGGTGGCGCGGGGCGCCGGATGGCGCCGGTGTTGCAGCCGGGTGCCCAACTGGACCTGACCTGGCGCGCGCGGCTCGAAGACCATCTTGGCAGCTATCAGGCTGAGCTGATCCGCAGCCGCGCCGCCACGGCAATGTCCAGCCGATTGGCGCTTGCCGGGCTGAACGCGGTGACGGCGCTGCTCGCCTTCTGCCTGCCTGAACGCGAACCGCACCCGGACCTGTATCTGCGCAGCGCGCAGCTTCTGGACCTTCTGGGGCGTGACGATATCTGGCCGCTGGCCTATCTGCGCTGGGAAGTTGCGCTGCTGGAGGAGATGGGCTTCGGCTTGGATCTCGATCACTGCGCCGTCACTGGCAGTCGACATGAGCTGATCTATGTCTCCCCCAAAAGCGGGCGAGCGGTGTCGCGCGCTGGGGCGGGGGAATGGGCCGACCGCATGTTGCCCTTGCCGGACGTGTTACTGGGACGTGGAGGGGCCGAGACGCAGGACATCGTGGCGGCTTTGTCCACCACGGGCTTCTTTCTGGAACACAGGCTTGCACCATCGCTGGGCAACATCCCGCTACCAGAGGCGCGGGGGCGCTTTTTGGATGTGCTCAGTCGGCAGCCTTGAAAACCATCTCGCGCCCGGTGTCATTTGACAGGATCATGACGTCGCCCTTGATCTCCACGATCTGCATCTGCTGCAAGGCGTCGAGAACCGCCACCTCTTCTCCGAGAGCCGGACAAACACGGCGCGTGGTCGCCATCTGCGCTAGGTCAAACCACGGGTAGGGGACGTCCAGCCGTGCGGTGAAACGATTGCAGGGCAGGGCGCCGGACACGTTCTCCCCGCGATCAAAGGACAGGGTTGTGGCGTCTTTCACAATATGGCCGTCGATCTCCTGCAGCTGCCATAGCACGCCACGGCCGCCGTAGCCGCGCAGGGTTTCATCACCGAAACAGCCCGTTAGGGGCAAAGCGCAAGTCAGGGTGACGAGAGAGAAAAACTTGGTCCGCATCGCCGCACGCTACTCGATGAGGGGGCGAGGTCAACCAACCAGGGAGGTGCAAAGATAAAAAAGACCCGGCGCGAAACGCACCGGGTCAGAGGAGTGTCCAGGGGAGTTAATGACTGAACTCAGGCCAAGAGGCGTCTCGCGATGACTTGCGCCTGAATTTCTGCAGCGCCTTCAAAGATGTTGAGAATGCGGGCATCGCAGAGCACGCGGCTGATCTTGTATTCCAAGGCAAACCCATTGCCTCCGTGGATCTGCAGGCCGTTGTCGGCAGCCGCCCAGGCAACACGTGCGCCAAGCAGTTTTGCCATGCCCGCCTCTAGGTCACAGCGATGGCCGTTGTCCTTTTCCCAGGCGGAGAAATAGGTTAGCTGACGCGCGATCATGATCTCTACCGCCATCATCGCCAGCTTCGATGCCACACGCGGGAAGGCGATCAGCGGCTTGCCGAACTGCTTGCGGTCCTGGGCATATTGCATAGCGATATCCAGAGCCGATTGCGCAACACCGATGGCGCGGGCTGCGGTCTGGATACGGGCGGATTCAAACGTTTCCATCAGCTGTTTGAAACCTTTGCCCTCTTCACCACCGAGGAGGTTCTCACGCTTCACGTGAAACCCGTCAAAGCCCAGCTCGTATTCCTTCATGCCGCGATAGCCCAGAACCTCGATCTCGCCACCGGTCATACCTTCGGTTGGGAACGGGTTTTCATCGGTGCCCGGTGTTTTTTCCGCAAGGAACATCGACAGGCCACGGTGATCTGTGCTGTCGGGGTCGGTCCGCGCGAGGAGGGTCATCACATGGGTCCGGGCGGCATGGGTGATCCATGTCTTGTTGCCGGTGATCTTGTAGTCGCCATTGTCATCCTTCACCGCGCGGGTGCGAAGAGATCCAAGATCAGAGCCTGTATTCGGCTCGGTGAATACCGCCGTCGGCAGGATTTCCGCGCTGGCAATCTTGGGCAGCCAATTGGCTTTCTGTTCTTCAGTGCCGCCTGCGATGATCAGCTCGGCGGCAATCTCGGAGCGGGTGCCAAGGCTGCCAACACCGATATAGCCGCGCGACAGCTCTTCGGAGACAACACACATCGACGCCTTGGAGAGACCAAAGCCGCCGTATTCTTCGGGAATGGTCAGACCAAAGACGCCCATCTCGGCCAGTTCCTCGATGATCTCCATCGGAATCAGCTCATCCTTCAGATGCCAGTCGTGGGCGTTTGGCTCGACCTTTTCGACCGCGTAGCGACGGAACTGGTCGCGGATCATCTCCAGTTCTTCGTCCAGACCTGAGGCGCCGAACATCACCGATCCGGCCTGTTCCTGCATCAGCTCAACCAGCCGGACGCGCGCTGCCTGCGTGTTGCCGCTGTCACAGAGCGTCATGACAGCAGGGGCCATCAGCATCCGCTGGCTCTCTTGCGACAGGCCCAGATCCTGCAAACGCAGGATTTCGCCCTGGTTCATCTGGATGCCGCCGTAGATCTGCCAGAGGTATTCGCCAAAACCGATTTGTAGCAGCAGGTGCTCCATCTCGCCAAACTTGCCATTTGAGTGCAGGTCGCTGGCCCAGCGGTGCATCTGGCGCAGGCTGTAGGCGTAGGTCGAGAGCCAGGCGAGGCCATGGGCGGCGGTCTGGTTGGCCTCGACCAGCGCGCCAGAGACCCGTCCGCCTTCGCTGACCTGATCGCGGACGGTGCTACGGGCCGCCTCCAGCAGCTGGTCAACCGGTTCCAGCGCAGCAGCGGTCAGCGCCAGCAAATCAGGAATAAGTGTTGGTTGCATTTGCGGGTCCTGTCCGTCGTGGGCCATGAATCACATCCTTTTCAGCTGGCTCAGTGGTAAATCATTTTGCAGTTGCAGCGCAACAAAAATACCCGAGGGCATTATGATTGGATCAAAAATTACGTAACGATTTTGCGCGCGCGGCGATGGAAACCTGTGCTAAGGGTTTGATCATGTCCGATAATTCGATCCTTACCGTTTTCCTCTCTGCGGGTCTTACCCTGGAAAACTTGATCTTTGCGTTTGCGATTGCAGCACTTGCCGGCACGGTCAAGGGGATGGTTGGTTTTGCCATGCCGATGATCCTTGTTTCAGGACTTAGCCTGTTCTTACCGCCCGATATTGCGCTTGCCGGGTTGATCCTGCCCACGCTGGTGACCAATGGGATGCAGGCCCTGCGGCAAGGGGTAATGGCGGCCTGGGAGTCGATTCGGCGGTTCAGGATCTTTCTGCTTGTGGGTCTGATCTTTCTGCTGGGCAGTGCGCAGCTGGTCCGCGTATTGCCACAGGACTTCATGCTGATCCTGATAGGCGGGCCGGTCACCCTGTTTGCTTTGTTGCAGCTGTTTGGGATTCCAATCCCCATTTCCAGCGCCACACCGCGTATTGAGGCAACGGTGGCTGCTGTCGCCGGCTTCATCGGTGGCTTCTCCGGTATCTGGGGGCCGCCCACGGTGGCCTATCTGACGGCGCTTGGAACCGAAAAGCGCGAGCAGATGCGGGTACAGGGAGTCATTTACGGGCTGGGCGCCGTGGCGCTGCTGGTGGCGCATATCGGGTCCGGCGTCATGAGAGCCGAGACCGCGCCCTTTTCAATGTTGCTGATCCCTCCGGCGATTCTGGGAATGTGGATCGGCGGACGGTTGCAGGATCGGATCAATCAGGTCACCTTTCGGCGGGTAACTTTGGTTGTATTGCTGCTGGCGGGGGCAAATCTGCTGCGGCGGGGCCTCATCTCATAGGCTCTAACACCATCACTTGAGCCTGTATGATCCGAACGGGCAGACGAAGGACGGCATATGGTGAAGAGATTTGGCGCGGAACAGTTGGCCACTGCATCTATTGTCGTTGCGCTGCTGGTGCTGGCGCTGAAGGCGCTGGCCTGGTGGATGACCGGATCAATTGCCCTGTTTTCCGATGCGATGGAGTCTCTGGTCAATATCGGTGGTGCTATAATGGCGTGGTTCGCGGTTCGCTACGCCAATCGCCCGCCTGATGCTGGTCACCCCTTTGGCCATCACAAGGCCGAGTATTTCTCGGCGGTGCTGGAAGGGATCATGATTATCGTCGCGGCCCTACTGATCCTGCATGAGGCGATAGAGGCGCTGCGCACCCCGGCGCCATTGGTGTGGAGCCCGTTGGGGCTGCTGGTGAATGCCGGGGCGATGCTGGTCAATCTCTGGTGGGCGCGGGTTCTGATCGGGCGTGGTACGGCCTTGGCCTCGCCTGCCTTATCTGCCGGTGGGCGCCACCTGATGAGCGACGTCTGGACCTCTGCCGGGGTTCTTTGCGGCCTTGGTCTTGCGCTTGCGACAGGCTGGCCATGGCTGGATCCGCTTCTGGCGCTGCTTGTGGCAGTCAATATCCTGCGCGAAGGGTACCGCGTCGTAGCCAGTTCTGTTGGCGGGTTGATGGATCAGGCCGCGCCATCCCACGAACGCGAGGAGATTGCCGAGATCATCCACCGGACCGCGCAGGGTGCCTTGCAGGTGCACGGTCTAAAAACCCGGCGCGCCGGGCAGGCGGTTTTTGTCGAGTTCCATATGGTTGTCGCAGGAGAGATGACCGTGCGGGCGTCGCACGCGATCTGTGATCGTATCGAAGAGGCGATCCGCGTCTCCCTGCCTACAGCGCAGGTTACGATCCACGTGGAACCGGAACACAAACTGGAAGATGGCGGGATCAAACCGGGGCAGTAGATCGGTCATTGCCAGACACGAAAAAGCCCCGGCCATGGACCGGGGCTTTTCTGATCTGACTGTGGTCGGCTTAGCTGATCGCGGCTGCCTTCACATCATCGTCGATGTAGGGCAGGTACTGCTCGAAGTTGTCGGAGAACATCTGAACCAGCTTCGCAGCCTGCGCGTCATATGCGGCCTGATCGTCCCAAGTCCGGCGCGGATCCAGCAGAACCTCGGCCACGCCCGGAACGGTCACAGGTACGTCAAAGCCAAAGTTGCCATCCTTGCGGAACTCAGCCTCGGCCAGCGAACCATCCAGGGCGGCGGTCAGCAGAGCGCGGGTTGCGCGGATCGGCATCCGTGAACCGATACCATAGGCGCCGCCGGTCCAGCCGGTGTTTACCAGCCAGCAGGTGGCGCCGTGCTGGGCGATCTTCTCACGCAGCAGGTTGCCGTAAACCTCCGGGCGGCGCGGCATGAAGGGCGCGCCAAAGCAGGTGGAGAAGGTCGGCTCCGGCTCGGTCACGCCGCGCTCTGTGCCCGCCACCTTGGAGGTGAAGCCGGACAGGAAGTGGTACATCGCCTGCGCTGGGGTCAGCCGCGCGATCGGAGGCAGCACTCCGAAGGCATCGCAGGTCAGCATGATGATATTCTTCGGGTGGCCGCCACGGGCGCTTTCCGAGGCGTTGGAGATATAGTGCAGCGGGTAGGCGCAGCGCATATTGGCCGTCAGGCTGTCGTCGTTGAAATCTAGCTTCTTGGTCTCTGGGTCGAACACCATGTTCTCGATCACGGTGCCGAACTTGGAAGTAGTGGCGTAGATTTCCGGCTCTGCCTCGGCATTCAGGTTGATGGTCTTGGCATAGCAGCCGCCTTCAAAGTTGAAGGTGCCGTTGTCGGCCCAGCCATGTTCATCGTCGCCGATCAGCACCCGGTCGGGGTCTGCGGAGAGGGTGGTCTTGCCGGTGCCGGAGAGGCCAAAGAACACGGCGGTGTCCACAGGGTTGCCCTTGGCGTGGTTGGCGGAGCAGTGCATCGGCATGATGCCTTTTTCCGGCAGCAGGTAGTTCAGCAGCGAGAAGACGGATTTCTTGTTCTCACCGGCATATTCCGTACCGCCAATCAGGATCATCTTGCGATCGAAGTTCATCGCAATCACGGTCTCACTGCGACAGTTGTGGCGCTCAGGGTTCGCCTGGAAGCTCGGGCAGTTGATCACGGTGAAGTCGGCGATGAAATCATCCAGATCCTCACGATCCGGGCGGCGCAACATGGTGCGGATGAACAGCCCGTGCCAGGCCAGTTCGGTGACCATGCGCACATTGATCGCATGGACAGGGTCGGCCCCGCCGACCAGATCTTGCACGTAATAATCTTTGCCCTGCATATGGACGAGCATGTCCTCGTAGAGCGCATCAAAGCCCTCTGGGCTCATCTCGGCGTTGTTTTCCCACCAGATGGTATCAGCGACGCTGTCGGTTTTCACCACGTGCTTGTCCTTGGGGGAGCGGCCGGTGAACTTGCCGGTGGTCACCAGGAAGGCGCCGCCGTTGCCAAGAGTACCTTCGTCGCGCTTCAGAGCTGCCTCGATCAGAGCTGGCTCCATGAGGTTGTAATAGACGTTCCCCAGTCCTTCGATACCTTGATCTTCGAGGCGGAATTGCGGGTTAACCCGTCCAGATGCCATGTGTTCTTTCTCCTGTGTCGACCATTGAAGGCCGCAAACAATAAAAGCCGCGCCCTGGGGCAGAGATCGGCACAACCGGCCGATGTGGGTGGTCTTAACATGAGGTTTTACTGGCTGAACAGAACGGTTTGACGCAGTTAGCGCCATCAAGGCGATGTTTAGCGCAACCATTTTTTTTAAAGACAATTTGCGAGGGTAGATGCCGGAATGTTCAGCGCCTGCTAAGGTATTTTTGTCTCAATTGAGGCGAAACTGTGTCGAGATTCCTCAATTGGCATTGATTCGCCGAGGTAGAACGGCGATGAACGTCTAAAAAACGCAAAAAAGAGCAGATTAGGGGCCAATCAGATGTCTAAGATTGCTTTAGTCGATGATGATCGGAATATCCTGACTTCGGTCTCGATGACCCTTGAGGCTGAAGGCTTCGAGGTTGAGACCTATAATGACGGGCAGGCTGCGTTGGACGCGTTCAACAAGAAGCTGCCCGATATGGCCGTCCTTGATATCAAGATGCCACGGATGGACGGCATGGACCTGTTGCAGCGACTGCGCCAGAAGACCCAGATGCCGGTGATCTTCCTCACCTCCAAGGATGATGAGATCGACGAGGTTCTGGGCCTGCGCATGGGCGCTGATGACTACGTCAAGAAACCGTTTTCGCAGCGGCTGCTGGTCGAACGCATCCGCGCATTGCTCCGCCGTCAGGAGGCGATCAGCGGCGATGCAGTGGCCACCACCACCGAAAACAAGGTGATGGAGCGTGGCAACCTGCGGATGGATCCCCTACGCCATTCTGTCAGCTGGAAGGGGCAGGATGTATCGCTCACGGTGACTGAATTCCTGCTCCTGCAGGCACTGGCACAGCGACCGGGTTTCGTCAAAAGCCGCGACCAGCTGATGGATGTCGCCTATGACGATCAGGTCTATGTGGACGACCGGACCATCGACAGCCACATCAAACGCTTGCGCAAGAAAATGCGCAATGCGGACCCTGAATTCTCGGCGATTGAGACCCTTTATGGTATCGGGTACCGTTACAATGAAGAGTAAGCCCTGCTCAGGGTCAGGCGGAGTACAACGCCGATGCGCGATTCTGGCATAACCCGCCCACGGCGGGATAGTGATGTTGTTCTGGGCGATGATTGGGTCGCGCCGGAGCAGAACGTCGCGCGTGAACTTCAGGACCGGCGGGCCCGTCGCGGCGTCCTGACGCTGCGGGCGTCGCCGCTCACACGCAGGATCATCACGCTGAACCTTATTGCGCTGATCATTCTGGTGTCGGGTATCCTCTATCTCAATTCCTCGCGTCAGAGCCTTGTGCTTCAGCGCGCAGGTGCCCTGGCGGCCGAAGCGATGCTGATCTCGGATGTGTTTGAGGCACAGCTGCCTGAACTGGGCACCGTGAGCCTTGCGGTCGGCGACGGGATAGATCCGGTAACGACCCTTCAGAACATCAGCCTGCGGGCCGGTGCGGAAGTGTTTGTCTTTGACACAGCAGGGACGCTGATTGCCCAGACCAAGGGGATCGAACAGGGCGGCGCGCTGGACCTTCTCAATGACGCCAGCCCATCAGCAACCCTGATCAGCGATGCTCTGGCGGCTGTTTGGTCCTTTGTGGGCGGACTGTTGAAGTCGGACACGCCGGAGACCCCCGCCCAGCCTCTTGAGGACCAGCTGCGCGCTATGGTGCAACAGGCGCTGGTAGGCGGGACAGAGGTAAAGGCCGTTGTTGATACCAGCGGCGGTACGGTCTTCTCCGCTGCCACGCCGATCCTGTTTCAGGGAGAAGCGATCGGCGTTGTCACGCTGGCCTCACCAACCGGCGAAATCGACGCATTGGTTCGCGGCGAGCAGGAGCGCGTCCTGCAGATGTTTGTGGTCGCGCTGGTCGTATCCATCGGGTTGAGCCTGGTGCTGGCCTCCACGATCGCAAACCCGCTCGCAGACCTCGCAGAAGCCGCAGAGCTGGGTCGCGATGGCGACTCCCGAAAATCAAAGCCTGGGCGCATTCGCATTCCCGATCTGAGCGCCCGCCCGGATGAAATTGGCCGTCTCAGCCGCGCCCTGCGTGGTATGGTCAAGGCGCTCTATAATCGCATCGACAGCAATGAACAGTTTGCCGCAGATGTGGCTCATGAGATCAAGAATCCGCTGGCCAGCCTGCAATCGGCGGTCGGTACGCTACGGATGGTCAAACGCGAAGATCAGCGTGACAAGCTGCTGGATGTCATCGAACACGACGTGCGGCGTCTGGACCGGTTGGTCAGCGATATCTCCAATGCCTCGCGGCTGGACGCTGAGCTGGTGAAAGAGGAGGAGGAGAGCTTTGATCTCCTCCATATGCTTGGCAACCTCAATCAATTCCTTGGCGAGGATGCGCGCGGCAAGGGGATCGACTACATCACCGACCTGCCAAAGACACCGATAACAATTCAGGGGCTGGAGGCCCGGCTGGCGCAGGTCTTCGTCAACCTGATCACCAACGCGATTTCCTTCTGCGAGGACGGCGATGCCATCCGCGTCTGGGCGCGCCGTCGCGACAACCGCGTTCTGGTCGTGGTTGAAGATACCGGTCCCGGCATCCCCGATCAGGCCCTGAGCAAGGTGTTCAAACGCTTCTATTCACAACGGCCCGTTGAGCATTTTGGCAATAACTCGGGCCTTGGTCTGGCGATTTCCAAACAGATCGTCGAAGCACACGGTGGTGTGATCTGGGCCGAGAATATCCGCCCGACCGAAGCTGACATCACCTCGGAACCTCTGGGGGCTCGGTTTGTCGTCGGCCTCCCGGTCTGACCCATGGCTGCGACGCCGACCTGTCGGCTTCACGCCAGCTGTGTCGCGGTGGCGGGGCAGGGTCTGTTGATCACGGGCGGCTCCGGCAGTGGAAAATCGACACTGGCCCTGCAAATGATGGCGCTCGGGGCGGAACTGATCGCGGATGATCAGGTGATCATAACTGCCAGCGATGACGCTCTGGTGGTCAGCGCGCCGGAACCATTGCGCAATATGATCGAGGCGCGCGGGTTGGGCCTGCTGTTCGCCCGGGCAGCAGACCAGGCGCATTTGGCCGGTGTCGTCGATCTGGATCATGTTGAAACCGAACGCCTGCCGCCCCAGATTGAAACCACGATCCTCAACCGGCCAATCCGCCAGCTGCGTCGTGTCGACGGCCCGCATTTCGCCCCTGCGCTGCTGCAGTTTCTCAAACACGGAGCCTTGAATCCCGATGCCTGACCCGGATGCTGTCCCTGATCCAACGGCGGTGCCGATCGTTCTGGTGACAGGCCCGTCCGGTGCCGGGCGCACCACGGCCATCAACGTGCTGGAGGACCTCGGTTTTGAGGCGATTGACAATCTGCCTTTGCGCCTGCTGCCCGGTCTGGTGGAGACCAACAGCCTGACCCGACCGATGGCGCTGGGTCTGGACAGTCGCAACCGGGATTTCTCCCCCGCCGCCTTGCTTGATGTTATCGACATGCTGGCTGCGCGCCGGGATCTGCATCTGACCGTGCTCTACCTAGATGCCGACCCCGATGTCCTGCTGCGACGCTACTCGGAGACCCGGCGCCGACATCCGCTTGCCCCGGCCGAGGATCCTGAGGTCGGGGTGCTTCGCGAGATTGATCTGATGCTGCCGATCCGCGACCGTTCCGACCTGTTGCTTGATACCTCGGAGATGAACATCCACCAGCTGAAGGCGGATATCGAACGCCGCTTTGCCCCCGAAGGGCGGGCGCTGGCGGTTTCCTTGCAGAGCTTTTCCTACAAACGCGGCGTGCCACGCAGCATTGATATGGTGTTCGACTGCCGGTTCCTGCGCAATCCCTATTGGGAGAAAGACTTGCGAAGCCTAGACGGGAGGGATCCGAAGGTGCAGAGCTATGTCCAGGAAGACAGCCGCTATCAGCCGTTCTTTGACCGGGTGCTTGATCTGATCCGCTTGCTGTTGCCTGCGTATCGAGAAGAGGGTAAATCGCATCTCTCTATAGCATTTGGATGCACCGGAGGGCAGCACCGCTCGGTCACGATGGCAGAAACCCTGGCCAAGGACCTTGCGGAAAACGGGCAGCAGGTGTCAATTAGACACCGCGAGCTGCACGGCCAGCGACAGAAGTGAGGGACCGGCTTGATCGGAATCGTGATCGTTGCACATGGGGGGCTGGCCAGAGAATATCTGGCCGCCGTGGAACATGTTGTGGGTCCTCAGGTCTGCCTGGAGGCGATCAGCATAGGCCCAGAAGACGACCGGGATGAGAAGCAGCGCGAGATCTGCCGTGCTGCCGATGCCGTCGACAGCGGCGGCGGTGTCGTTGTGGTCACGGACCTGTTTGGCGGTTCTCCGTCGAACCTCAGCCTCTTGGCCTGTACGCCACCAGATCGCCGGATCCTCTACGGGGCCAATCTGCCGATGCTCATCAAACTGGCAAAATCCCGCCATCTGCCTGTTGCGGATGCGGTCAGGCATGCCATGGAGGCGGGCCGCAAGTACATTAACGCCCAAAATATCAACCCCGAAGGGGAGCAAGCGCACTAAATGGTTCGTAAAACGCTGAAAATCGTCAATGAAAAAGGACTGCACGCGCGCGCCTCAGCGAAGCTGGTCGAGGTGGTCGAGGGCTTTGATGCCACGGCCGAAGTCTCGCGGGACGGGCTGTCGGCCTCCGGGGACAGCATCATGGGGCTTTTGATGTTGGCAGCCTCAAAAGGAACGACTATTGACATCGAGACCTCGGGCCCGGATGCAGAGGCGCTTGCCTCGGCGTTGGACACGCTTGTTGCTGACAAGTTCGGCGAAGGCTACTGAGGCTCATTCAAAGCTACGGAACAGGACAAGGCACTTGGCGGATACTGCGCATGATCGCGACGCTGGCGCGACGCCAGGGACCGAAGAGACCGGCGAGATCTATGACCGCCGGACTCTCACCTACGCCAATTCCTTTGACGACCGCTGGACGTCTTTTGCGATCCGCGCCATCGAATGGTGCACGGGCAAGCTGACGATCCTCAGGATGGTGCGCCGGTTCGAGCGCAGCAACGCCGAATACCGGGGCCAGAAATTCTGGCGCGGTGCCCTCAATGTCATGGGAATCGATCTGGAAACACCGCAGGAGCAAATCCTGCGCATCCCGCGAGAGGGGCCGGTGGTGGTGGTTGCAAATCACCCGCATGGGATGGTCGATGGGATGATCTTTGCGGATCTCATTGGCAGGGTGCGTCAGGATTATCGCATCCTGACCCGCTCCGTGCTGACCGGCCTGGACGAGGCGGCAACCTCTTTTATGATCCCGGTCCCGTTTCCCCATGACCCCGAAGCACAAAGCAAGATGGTCGAAATGCGGGCCAAAACGATGGCACATCTGAAAGAGGGGGGCGTGGTCGCGCTGTTTCCCTCCGGTGTGGTGATGTCCTCGGACAGCTGGTTCGGCCCCGCAATCGAGCGGGAATGGAACGTGTTCACCGCCCAGCTCATTCGCCGCTCCGGCGCGCGTGTGGTGCCCATCTTTTTTCCGGGCAGCAATTCTCGCTGGTACCAGATTGCCAATCAGGTCTCGCCGATCCTGCGTCAGGGGTTGTTGCTGCATGAGATCGTGCGATCCTGCAACAAGCCGCAGAGCCCGGTTGTCGGAGAACCCCTTAGCGATGCGCAGATGGAAAAGCTGCAGAGCGATCCGCGCGGCTTTATGGCCTGGCTGCGCGAACATACGCTGTCGCTCGGTAAGCCGGGCTAGAGCCGCCGCGCGTCATCTTCTGGCTGGAAATATCCCGGGGGATGAGCAGGCTTCCCGGAAACCGTCTGGCAGACGGTTTCGCCTGCGAAGGGGGCAGCGCCCCCTTTCTGAGATATCCGCCTATCGCGTCGGCACTGGGATCTCGCCCCGGTAATCATAGAACCCGCGTTGCGTTTTCCGGCCCAGCCAGCCTGCTTCGACATATTTCGTCAGCAGCGGGCAGGGGCGGTATTTGGTGTCCGCCAGACCATCATGCAGTACATTCATGATGGCAAGACAGGTATCCAGACCGATGAAATCAGCCAGCTCCAATGGTCCCATCGGATGATTGGCGCCCAGCTTCATCGACTCATCAATGGATTTCACGGATCCCACGCCTTCATACAGGGTGTAGACCGCCTCATTGATCATCGGCATCAGGATCCGATTGACGATAAAGGCGGGGAAATCCTCCGCGCTTGCTGCGGTCTTGCCCAGTTTTTCCACCACCGCGTGACAGGCCGAGAAAGTGGCCTCATCTGTGGCGATGCCGCGGATCAGTTCGACCAGCTGCATGACCGGCACCGGGTTCATGAAGTGAAACCCCATGAAACGCTCCGGTCGGTCGGTCCGGCTGGCCAGTCGGGTGATCGAGATCGACGAGGTGTTGGAGGTGAGAATCGTGTGCGGCAGCAGATGCGGCAGCAGATCCTCGAAAATGGCCTGCTTCACCGTTTCGCGTTCTGTCGCCGCTTCGATGACCAGATCAGTCTTGCCGACATCCGCCAGCGTTAACGTTGTCGAAATGCGCCCTAGTGCAGCGTCAACATCCGCCTGCTCAATCTTGCCCTTGCTGGCCTGCCGGGTCAGGTTCTTCTTCACCGCATTCACGGCACTGTCCAAGGCCTGTTGGCTTATGTCATTCAAAACAACATCATAGCCTGCCAGCGCCATCACATGTGCGATGCCATTGCCCATCTGGCCTGCACCAATCACGCCTATTTTCTGGATGTCCATCGCTCATGCCTCTTGGGAGTTTTCCGGCGGATCATACTGGCGGGTCCGTGGGCGGCACAAGGCCGATTGGCCGGGTTTTTAGGCAAAGTTGAGCATTAGCAATTCGTCAACGGATCTCGGATTAAGTGAGTCTCGGGTGAAATTTGGTGGGTATTATGAGCTATGAACTCAAGAGCGCGACAGCGCTTGCGGGCGAGCCTTGCAGCTATGCGGGCTCGAAATTATTGGTCCGCGGGCCGGCGCGTAATCTGACTGAACCATATTTGGCATTTATCGGCGGCACAGAGGTCTTTGGACGCTTTGTCGAACGTCCCTTCGTGGCCGAAGCAGAAACGATTCTACAGCGCCCCTGCGTAAACCTTGGCAGCGTGAATGCCGGGGTCGACAGCTTTTTGAGCGATCCGGATATTCTGGATATTGCCCGCAAGGCCGAAGCATCTCTTGTCCAGGTGCTGGGGGCACAGAATATCTCCAACGGCTATTACAAGGTTCATCCCCGGCGCAATGACAGGTTCTTATGCGCTCATGAGCCGCTGCGGGATCTGTATCCGGAAATGGATTTCACGGAGTATCACTTTAACAAGCACCTGCTGAGCGCGCTCCGATCTTGTTGCAGAACCCGTTACGAAACCGTTCGCGATCATCTGCAAGAGACCTGGGTTGACCGTATGGGAGAGCTGATCGCGGCGCTTAATGGGGAGGTGACTTTGCTCTGGATCCATTACGACGTCGATCATCAGGCCCTGTTTGGACATGAGCCTGCGCTGGTTGACCGGCCGATGGTGGATGCACTGCGTGCGCGTGTGCTCGGGGTTGTTGAGATCCCTGTCCATACCGCGCGGGATGCCGCAGACATTGACGGCATGTTCTACGGACAGCTTGACCTGCCGTCGGCCCAGCGAATGGTCGGCCCGAAGGAGCATGTTAGAATTGCGGCGCAGGTGGCGCAGTATCTGCAACCCCGCCTCAGAAACTGATCGCGACCCGAAAGGTTGTTGGAAACAAAAAAAAGCCCGCGACAGATGTCGCGGGCTTTTCACATGTTTACGCGATGCGCTTACAGTTTTTCGATCAGCTCGGGCACGGCCTGGAACAGGTCGGCCACCAGGCCGTAATCGGCAACCTGGAAGATCGGAGCCTCTTCATCCTTGTTGATCGCAACGATGATCTTGGAGTCCTTCATGCCTGCCAGGTGCTGAATTGCGCCGGAGATCCCAACCGCAACATAAAGCTCAGGCGCCACGACCTTGCCGGTTTGACCCACCTGCCAGTCGTTCGGTGCATAGCCCGAATCCACGGCCGCGCGGGAGGCGCCAACCGCCGCACCCAGCTTGTCGGCCAGGTTTTCGATCAGTTTGAAGTCCTCTTCGGACCCAACACCACGACCACCGGACACAACAACACCGGCCGAGGTCAGCTCGGGGCGATCGCTGGCGGCGACTTTGTCCTCGACCCATTCGGACAGGCCGGGGTTTTCGGCAGCGGAAATGGTGTCAACGGAGGCGGAGCCGCCGTCACCAGCCGCGTCGAAGGTGGATGTCCGGAACGAGATCACCTTTTTGGCGTCGCGCGACTTTACGGTCTGAACCGCGTTGCCTGCGTAGATCGGACGCTCGAATGTGTCGCCATCGACAACACCGGATACGTCCGAAATGACCATCACGTCCAGCAGGGCTGCAACGCGGGGCAAGACGTTCTTGGCGTCAGTGGTCGCAGGCGCCACGATGTGCTCATAGTCGGATGCCAGCGAGGCGATCAGCGCAGCAGTCGGTTCCGCCAGACGGTGGCCGAGCGAGGCGTCTTCAGCAACCAGAACCTTCGACACGCCTGCAATCTTGGCGGCTTCTGCACCGGCTGCTGCCGCAGAGGCGCCAGCGGCCAGAACGGTCACGTCGCCCAGCTTGCTTGCCGCGGTCACGGCTTTTGCGGTTGCGTCCAGCGCCAGGGCGCCATCGGTCACTTCGGCAAGGAGAAGAACAGCCATTACACAGCCCCCGCTTCTTTGAGTTTACCGACCAACTCATCCACGGAGCCCACGATGATGCCTGCGGCACGGGCTGCGGGTTCAGTGGTGGAGATGATTTCCAGACGCGGGGAGACATCGACGCCGTAGTCGGCGGCGGTTTTCTCGTCCAGCGGCTTTTTCTTGGCCTTCATGATGTTCGGCAGCGAAGCGTAACGCGGCTCGTTCAGGCGCAGGTCAACGGTGACGATGGCGGGCATCTTCACCTTGATGGTCTGCAGGCCGCCGTCCACTTCGCGGGTCACAACGGCGCTATCGCCATCGATGTCCAGCTCAGAGGCAAAGGTGCCCTGCGACCAGCCCAGAAGCGCCGACAGCATCTGACCGGTGGCATTCATGTCGTTGTCGATCGCCTGCTTGCCTGCCAGAACCAGGCCGGGCTGCTCTTCCTCGACCACTTTGGCGAGGATTTTGGCAACGGCCAGCGGCTCGATGTCGGTATGCACGTCATCTGCTGCAACAACCAGGATCGCGCGGTCGGCACCCATGGCGAGCGCGGTCCGCAGGGTTTCCTGCGCCTGCTTCACACCGATGGAGACAACGACGATCTCATCAGCTTTGCCGGCTTCCTTGAGGCGGATCGCCTCTTCGACGGCGATTTCGTCAAACGGGTTCATCGACATTTTGACGTTGGCGAGATCGACACCGCTGCCGTCCGCTTTGACGCGGACCTTCACGTTGTAGTCAATCACGCGCTTGACAGGCACAAGTACCTTCATTTTGCGTTCTCTCCTTAACAAACGGTAAGCCGCCGGGGCGACTCTCCTCCATGCTCTCGCGATGTTGATAGCGGCTTAGATTGCGCCGCAACAGGGCAAAATCGTCACGTTACCGCCCTCCGACGTCGCGTCTGACGGTTTGCATTAGCAGTTTTGCAGGAATGTTTCGCCGATAATGCTGCACTGCCGCAGCGGCAGCTATACCGGTGCTTGATCTCGATGGGACAGGTTGCCGCAGCGCTATGCGATCACCGACCAGCTCTGCCACGCGCCGCTCGGCCGGGCGCGTGGGGTATTGTCATTGCGGCGCTTACCGATTGGCGCCGGGCACCCAGAGCACATCGCGCGCGCCGTTGTCATTGGCAGCACGCGACGCAACAAAGAACCAGTCGGACAGCCGGTTGAGATATTTCACCGCTGCCGGATTGATGTCCTCCTGCGTGGCAAGCTCGGTTGCCAGACGTTCGGCGCGGCGCGCCACGGTACGACATACATGGAGATGTGCGGAGAGAGCTGCGCCGCCGGGCAGCACAAAGCTGCGCAGAGGCGCGAGATTGGCGTTCATGACATCAATTTCCGCCTCCAGACGCGCAACCTGTGCATCGGCAACACGCAGTGGCGGGTATTCGGCATTGGCATCTTTGTCCATTTCAGGTCGGCAGAGGTCCGCGCCCAGGTCAAACAGGTCATTCTGAATACGCGCCAGCGCCGCGTCCATCTCACCATCGGCCTCCAGTCGCGCCACCCCGACAAAGGCATTCAGCTCGTCCGAGGTGCCATAGGCATTGACCCGCGCGGAATGTTTGGCAACGCGGTCTCCATTGCCAAGAGCGGTGTCGCCCTTGTCGCCGGTACGGGTGTAGATCTTGTTCAATACGACCATGATTTACTGACCTCCCTGAGCGCGAAGATAGACATATCCGAGGATGAACACCACGGCGAGGAACTGAAACAGGATGCGCAGGCGCATCATCTTGTTGGCATTTCTGGCATTGAAGGCGCCGCCGGCGCCGAAGCCACCAATGCCGATTACCAGCACGATGACGGTTGCGGCGATCGCAGCAATCGCCAGGATGTAGAGCGGATCGCCCATCTTCTCATATTCCTTGTTTCTTGCCGCGACAGCCGCCGCCTTCATGGCAGGGCCCGCCGCGCATCAGCTATCTAAGCCGCGCGAGGATACGGTCAATCGCGCGCGTGGTCAGGATGCGTTTTAGCACACCTCCGATATGGGTCGGCACGGTGACATAGTAACGCGGACGTGGCCGTCGGCTCTCGCAGGCATGGATCAGTTTGGCCGTGACTGAGGATGCCGGGAGTTCGAACCTGTCTGGTCCATTGCTTTCATAGAGCCGCTTCAGAAGGCTGGCCTCATAGCGGTCGCGCAGGGCGGAGTTCTCCCAATCGACGTATTTCTCGAAATGGGGAATGGCCTTTTCGCGGATCTTCGACGTCACAGGGCCGGGCTCGATCAGAATGACCTTGATGCCGCTGTCGCGCAGCTCAACCCGCATGGTATCGGTCAGCCCTTCGATGGCGTGTTTGGTCGCCACATAGGCGCCGCGCCAGGGGAAGCTCACAAAACCGAGGATCGACGAATTCTGAACGATCCGCCCGTGCCCCTGTGCGCGCATCACCGGGATGACGTTGCGGGTCAGCTCGTGCCAGCCAAAGACATTGCTTTCAAAGATGCTGCGCAGCCCTTCGGTCGAGACGTCCTCAACAGCGCCGGGCAGCCCGTGCGCACCATTGTTGAACAATACGTCCAGCGTGCCGCCGGTGCGCTCCAGCACCTCTGCCAGACCGCTGCGCAGGCTTTCTGCATCTGTGTAATCCATCAGCGGGCTGACAAATCCCTGCGCGCGCAGCCTGTCGCAGTCGACCGGTTTGCGGCAGGAGGCGAACACGGTCCAGCCACGTTCGCGCATACCATGCGCAGCATCCAGACCGATCCCGGAGGAACAGCCTGTGATCAGGATCGTTTTCTGCATAAAACCCCTCGCGCGGTCACCTGTACCGGCGCTTTATGGGCGTTTCTTGCTCACCAGGGAAGCCGCAATCCAGCCAACCTTGCCGTCTTTTACGGTGCGCAGGTGCAGCCAGCCGGTGCCAATGTCCTCAACAACCGTGACTTTCTCGCCGTTGCTGAGCCGATCCAGGATCGGGTAAACCGTGCCGGGGCCTGTCCGCATGTTGACGCGGGTTGCAGTGATGGTGCGGATGTCTTCTGCGGGTTCGGCCGGGTTCAATTCGGCGGCATCCGCTTCGAGCGCGGCCTGAATCAGGGGTTGCCCCGACAGCCCATCCGACAGCGAGGCCAGCTGCACCGTTGCCGTATCGCCCGAACCCGGTATCCGCGCAGAGGCGGGCGCCGCAGCCTGGGCTACGGAAAATGCAGCGTCACTGTTGCTCAGCCCCTCACCAACGGCTGCGATCTGCGCCATCGCGACACGCGAACGCAGATTGGGGTCTGCGGAGGGGCGCGGCGATTTTGCGTTCATTGAGGTTGTAGCTGCGGTCTGTGGCACGCGCAGGGCCACCTTGCTGACCAGCGATTCTGCGGTCACCGCGGTGCGGCGCGCTGCGGTGTCGCTGGTGTCGACATCACTGCCAAAAGCAGCCTTGGCGATGTCGATGGCAGCAGAGGGGCCTTTGGGCGGCTCAAAATCAGCGCCGCCACTGGCTTCGTAAAAACCCCAGCCCAAAAACAGAAATGATGCGATAACAAAGCGTGACATATACAAATCCCCCCCAGGATCAGCCTGAAAACCTGTGCAAATTCATGATTATCGAGCATTCGCTCGGCTGCAGGTAATACGCACCCGCTGCACAGATTGTTCCTGCTTAACTTAGATCTTACAGCAGTTTTTCGAGTCGTAGTAGGGGAGAGGTGGCGACTTTCTCCCCCAAGCCAGCTTTGTCGGTCGTACGGGCGGTGGTCGGGCGACGGGCAGACCCTGCCGGTTGTGGTCGGGTCGATATATGGGGGTAACTCCGCATTTTCGCACGGCCCCGCTTTACCAAGACCGGAGGGGGCAGTATCACCAGAGCATGACCGACCTGGTAGATGATCAAGACACCCCCGATTCCCCCGCAACCGGAGAAATACTGGAGCCGCTGCGCCGTGCGATTGGCGAGCGGTACCTGACTTATGCTCTCAGCACCATCATGCACCGGGCGCTGCCCGATGCCCGCGATGGCCTGAAACCGGTGCACCGCCGCATTCTCTACGCGATGAGCCGCCTGCGTCTCACCTCAACGGGCGGCTTTTTGAAATCGGCCAAGATCTCCGGCGACACCATGGGTGATTTCCATCCCCACGGCGACGCGGCGATCTACGACGCGATGGCGCGTCTGGCGCAGGATTTCAACGTCCGCTATCCGCTGGTCGACGGGCAGGGCAACTTTGGCAACATCGACGGCGATAACCCGGCGGCCTCTCGTTACACCGAGGCACGGATGACCTTTGTGGCCGAGGCGATGCTGGACGGGCTGAGCGAGAACGCCGTTGATTTCCGTGACAATTACGACGGGCGTTTGACCGAACCGGTTGTTTTGCCCGCAACCTTCCCGAATATCCTGGCCAATGGTGCGGCCGGTATCGCGGTGGGCATGGCGACCAATATCCCGCCGCATAATATCGGCGAACTGATCGATGCCTGCCTGCATCTGATCAAGACCCCGGATGCCCGTGATGACACGCTGTTGAACTACGTGCCGGGACCGGACTTTCCGACCGGCGGCGTGATTGTCGAGCCACGCGAAAATATCGCCAAGGCCTATAACACCGGGCGCGGATCCTTCCGTCTGCGCTGTACCCATGAGGTTGAGGATCTGGGCCGTGGCCAGTGGCAGATCGTCATTACCGAAATCCCCTATCAGGTCCAGAAATCCAAGCTGATCGAAAAGATCGCCGAGCTGATCCAGACCAAGAAGATTCCGATCCTGGCCGATGTTCGGGACGAATCAGCCGAGGATATCCGCATCATTCTTGAGCCGAAGTCCAAGAATGTGGATCCCGAAGTGCTGATGAACATGATGTTCCGCAATTCGGATCTGGAAATCCGCTTCAGCCTGAACATGAACGTGCTGATCGACGGCGTGACCCCCAAGGTCTGTTCGATGAAGGAGGTGCTGCGCGCCTTCCTTGATCATCGTCGCGACGTGTTGCAGCGCCGGTCGCAGCACCGGATGGACAAGATCGATCACCGGCTCGAGGTTCTGGAAGGGTTCATTATCGCTTTCCTCAATCTGGATCGCGTGATTGATATCATCCGTTATGACGATGATCCCAAGGCCGCGTTGATGCGCGAGAACTGGGCGCTGGATCACCCGCGCGCCTACACCGAAGCCGATTATATCTCGCCCGCCGCCGGGCCTGGAGAGCTGAGCGAAGTCCAGGCCGAAGCGATCCTGAACATGCGGTTGCGCAGCCTGCGTCGCCTGGAAGAGATCGAACTGGTGCGCGAACGCGATGCCCTACAGGAAGAACGCGCCGGTCTGGTCGAATTGCTGGCCTCCGAGGAGCTCCAGTGGAGCCGCATCGCCGAACAGCTGAAGGACACCAAGAAGCAGTTTGGCAAATCCTATGAGGGCGGTCCGCGTCGCACCCGCTTTGCCGAGGCGGGCGAAGTCGAAGATGTGCCGCTCGAAGCGATGATCGACCGCGAACCGATCACCGTGGTCTGCTCGCAGATGGGCTGGATCCGCGCCATGACCGGCCATATCGACCTGGGCCGGGAATTGAAGTTCAAGGATGGCGATGGCCCTCGCTTCATCTTCCATGCAGAAACCACGGACCGGCTTCTGGTCTTTGCGTCCAACGGGCGGTTTTATACGATTTCCGCGTCCAACCTGCCCGGCGGGCGCGGCATGGGTGAACCCCTGCGCCTGATGGTGGATCTGCCGAATGAGGTCGAGATTGTCGATATCCTGATCCACAATCCAGACGGTCGCCTGCTGGTCGCCTCGGATGCGGGCAACGGCTTTATCTGCGCCGAGAAAGATATCGTTGCCCAGACACGCGGCGGCAAGCAGGTGCTGAACGTCAAGGATGACGACCGTGCCAAGATCTGCATCCCCGTGATCGGCGATCACGTTGCAGTGGTGTCTGAGAATGGCAAATTCCTGGTCTTCGCGGTTGAGGAAATGCCCGAGCTGTCCCGTGGCAAGGGCGTGCGGTTGCAGAAATACAATATGGCCCGTGGCAAGCAGGGGTCGCTGGAGCTGGATGGCGGTTTGAGCGATGTCACCACGTTCAACTGGGATGACGGTCTCAGCTGGGAAATGGGCGGTGGCAAGACCCGTCATGAAACCGATCTGGGCCAGTGGTTGGGCAAGCGCGCAGGTGTCGGCAAACGGCCGCCCTACGGGTTCCCGCGCAACTACAAGTTCAAATAGGATCAGATGTGGCTGCCCTGCACCTGTGACCTCAGCGCCACCCGGTGGAACCGTAGGGCCATGACGGCTTTACCGGTTCCGTACCGCGCGGCTATCTGGGGATGTCTTCTAACTGAAATGAGACTGCTATGATCCGGATCTTTACCCTCCTGACCGCCATGGTCGCTGTCGCCGCCTGTACCGCCGCTGCGCCGGACGAACCGCTGGAGGAACTCGGGAACTTCAGGCTGGGTCATAACATCGTCATCGCATCCAAGGTTCAGATGGTGCCGGGGTCGCGGAAAGTCTCAAAAGAGGAATGGGTCGATATCCTCACCAATGAGGTCAATGCCCGCTTCAGCCAGTATCAGGGCGACAAGATCTATCATTTCGGGATCAGCGTTGAAGGGTATTTTGTCGCCCCCGGCGGCGTACCCCTCGTGCTCAGCCCGAAATCGGTTCTGGCGGTCAATGTGACCGTTTGGGACGACGCCGCAGGTGCCAAACTGAACAAGGTCGTCAAGAAATTCACCGTCTTTGAGACAACAACGGCAGACAGTTTCCTGGTGGGATCCGGTCATGCCCGGACCCGCGAAGAACAGATGCGGGGACTGGCGCGCAACGCCGTGGGCCAGATCGAGGATTGGCTGGTCGAGCAGCGCAAGGATGAGGGCTGGTTCGGGCCCGAACAGACCTCCGGACAGGTTGACCAACCGCGCACCACCGGGGTGACAGAACCACCGGTAGCCGCGGCGGGCTGATTCCGCCTCACGCGCGCGGTGGATCCAGATCCGTTTCCGCCAGGCTCTGACCGGCCGACCCCCTGACACCGACATGGCCGATCATGCCCGATGCAATGAACCCTGTTGCCATTCCCCTGTGGCGGCAACTCTGTGGCCTGTGGTTCATGATCTGGCGGTGATTTGCGACAGGACGCACAGGAACGGGTTGATTTTCACCTATAAACCAAATAAGCCGCGCGCGCAGAGGAAATTCGGGTCGGGTTTCGACCCCCAATTCAAAAGGGCGCCTACAGAATGGCTAAGGAAAAGTTTGAACGTACAAAACCGCACGTCAACATCGGCACCATCGGCCACGTTGACCACGGCAAGACCACGCTGACCGCAGCGATCACCAAGTATTTCGGTGACTTCAAAGCCTACGACCAGATCGACGGCGCACCTGAAGAGAAAGCCCGCGGCATCACCATCTCGACCGCGCACGTGGAATATGAGACCGAAGGCCGTCACTACGCCCACGTCGACTGCCCCGGCCACGCTGACTATGTGAAAAACATGATCACCGGTGCGGCGCAGATGGACGGCGCGATCCTGGTTGTGAACGCTGCTGACGGCCCGATGCCGCAGACCCGCGAGCACATCCTGCTGGGCCGCCAGGTTGGCATCCCGAAGATGGTCGTGTTCATGAACAAAGTGGACCAGGTCGACGACGAAGAGCTCCTGGAGCTGGTCGAAATGGAAATCCGCGAACTGCTGTCTTCCTACGACTACCCGGGCGACGATATCCCGATCATCGCAGGGTCCGCTCTGGCGGCGATGGAAGGCCGTGACGACGCGATCGGCGCCGACAAGATCAAGGAACTGATGGCGGCTGTTGACGATTACATCGACACGCCTGAGCGCGCTGTTGACCAGCCGTTCCTGATGCCGATCGAAGACGTGTTCTCGATTTCCGGCCGTGGCACCGTTGTGACCGGTCGTATTGAGCGCGGCGTGATCAACGTTGGCGACTCGATCGAGATCGTTGGTATCCGTGACACCTCCACCACCACCTGTACCGGTGTGGAAATGTTCCGCAAGCTCTTGGACCGTGGTGAAGCAGGCGACAACATCGGCGCGCTGCTGCGTGGTGTTGACCGTGACGGCGTTGAGCGTGGTCAGGTTCTGTGTAAGCCGGGTTCCGTGAAGCCGCACACCAAGTTCGAAGCTGAGGCCTATATCCTCACCAAGGAAGAAGGCGGTCGTCACACCCCGTTCTTCGCGAACTACCGTCCGCAGTTCTACTTCCGGACCACCGACGTGACCGGCACCGTGACCCTGCCCGAGGGTACCGAGATGGTTATGCCCGGCGACAACCTGAAGTTCGACGTTGAACTGATCGCGCCGATCGCGATGGAGCAGGGCCTGCGCTTCGCGATCCGCGAAGGTGGCCGCACCGTCGGCGCCGGCGTTGTGTCGAAAATCACCGACTAAGGTCGAGTTTCCAACGGAAACTCTGGCCTGTGGTGAGTGGTGACAGGTGGTTTTCCGCAGGGAAATCACCGACAGCCCGCACGGGTGAGAAAATAGAAAGGCCGCTCCAACCGGGGCGGCCTTTTTCTATGCGATGACGCTGGAACAGGGCAGGGGGCGACCTGACCGCCAGGCCTTTGGCCATGTCTATCTGCGCGGAGGCTGCCCGACGGCCCGGTCGGCCGTGTCCGTAATCTTGTCCAGCGAAGCCTGCAGGCTCAGCCGCAGCGTCTCAACCTGCTCATCGCTTGGCTTCTTCGGCACCTCATCCGTCCATTCCTGACAGAGGAGAACACCACGTGAGAACGGCAGAGGCAGCATCTGCTGATCCCAGGTTGGCAGCTTAATCACTTTCCGTTCTGCAAACGCGACAGTGAACACACGGCATCCGGTCATCCGCGCCCAAGTGATCGGTACGCCCGAGGATATGCGAGCCGGCCCTCTTGGTCCGTCAGCGGCAATGCCGATAGAACACCCCTCCTTGGTGCGGCGCAGGACTTCGCGGGACAGCGCCACATGGCGTTTGTGGCTGGACATCGGGATGGTCTCAAACCCCAGACGCACCAGAATCTGTCCCGCCAGCCGTCCGGCGCGGGCGGCGGAGGTCAGCGCGCAGATCCGGCCCAGAGAGGTGTCAAAGAGATAGGGGGCCATGATCAGTCGCTGGTGCCAGAGCACAAAGATCACCGGCTCTCCAGAGGCGACACAGGCATCCATTTCCTCGAACCCGCGGCGCTCCCAGCGCGAGGTGCGATGGGCGAATCGCACATATCCCGCCAGCAGGGCCTCGATGGCGCGGTTCACTTTCGGACTGTCGGCGATCTTTTTGCGCAGGCTCACTCTGGGATCTTTCCTCTGGACATTTTTCTCTGTCATACTGAAGCATGGCGAGTGGGGCCAGTCATCGCGGGAGGACGGGCGGAAATCCGGGCGATTTCGTTGATTTCCCTCTTGCCAGCCGCGCAGCTCTGGCTTAGGAACTGCCGCACCGTAGGGGTATAGCTCAGTTGGTAGAGCGACGGTCTCCAAAACCGTAGGTCTCGGGTTCGAACCCTGATGCCCCTGCCACTCTCTCATCTCAGACACAAGACATCCTAGCTCGGGGCTCATTTCGATTGGCTGCCCCGCAGCTGCGCCTGTCCGCTCTCTCTCGTTGTGGATCGGTCCCGTCGGATCCAGTCCATATGGAAGACAAAACGCCTCCGCCGCCTTTCTGGGGCGGGGGAAGCGTTGGGTTTCAGGGTGAAGATTGCCCTGATCAGGCGGCGTGAATGGGCGTGCCTGCGGTCTGTGCCGCGCTGTAACTGTCGGTTGGTTTTGCAGGCACCACATCCTCGGCCGGAACCGTCACATGCTGTGGCAGCAGTGCGTCGCTATGGCGGGCAAAAACCATGTCCAGCCCGCGTTCCAGATCCCGCATGTAGCGCGTGGTATCAAACAGCGGTGCTTTCGTCTGCATCAGCCGCAGTTTGCTGCGCAGTGCCAGCAGCTGATCCCGGTCCTCGGCCAGTTCCAGCGCCCGTGCCTCATAGGCCTGGGGCGTGGTGGTCAGCAGGTCTTCAATGTCGGCAGCGGCCAGCAGGCTTGCGGTGGTGCGGGCAGCGAACTGGCGCCCCGCCATTGTCAGCACCGGTAGCCCGGCAGCCAGTGCGTCGCGCGCTGCCGGACCGGCATTGAGGGTGAAGCTGTCCAGGAACAGATCTGCGACCATGCTGCGCGCCATACGCTCCTCGCCGGTGCTGGCGGCGGCAAAGATCACGCGATCCGGGTCGACACGGCGGTCGCTTGCGGCCTGTCGCAGTGCAGCCTGTGCCTCTTCTGGGTAGTCCGGGAGCCACAGAACGCTGCCCTCCACACGGGCCAGCAGGCGCATCCAGATATCAAATTCACGTGGGGTTAGCGCATGGCTAGCGGTAATGCTGCAGAAGACGAAGGCATCATCGGGCAGGCCGCAGTCGCGTCGGCTGAACTGGTGGCCGGAGAGGTCCTGCAGAGCTGTAACACTCTGATAGCTGTGCGGCATGCGGATCACGTGTTCCTCGAAATAGCGCTCGCTGCCGGGCGGGCAGGTAACCGCATCGCCGAGGATATAGTCATACGCCGGAGTGCCCATGGTGCCCGGAAAACCGGGCATGGCAATCTGTACCGGCGCGATCCGGGCCGAAAACACGGTTGCGTCGGCTTCGTGGGTATAGCTGGTCAGTTCAATTGCGATATCCAGCTGATCCGCGACGGCCTGTGTCTTGATGGTGGTTGCGGACAGTCCGCGGATATCGCGGTGGTGGACGCCGACCAGATCCGCGCGCGGTGCGCTGGCCGCATAGACGTAAAGCGCGAATCGGCTCTGATTGTGGCGGGCCAGCAGGCTGTCGAGCAGTCGCAGCGCATCGAGATCCTGGGCCGAGCTGACGAAATAGCCGACACGCAGCCGCTGTGGGCGTGTCTCGGCCCTCGGCCGTTGCGGCGCCGGGTCAGATTGCGGGCGGGAGCTGGCATGGGCCTGCATCCGGATGCGCAGTAGGTCTGGATTGTCCTCAAGCGCGATCTGCGCTTGCGGGGCGCAGGCGGACCCACGCAGCCCAAGGTGCCGACGGTGCTCCTGATATTCGTCCAGCCAGCGCCAATCGCACAGCTCCGCCATCAGGCGCAGTTTCTGGGCGCGGGCGCGATCGTCATTGGGGCGGGCCAGCAGAATCTGGTCCAGATGACGGATCGCCTCGCTCTGCTGGCCGATCATACCGGTGAGCTGGGCAAGGTTGTACCGCGCTTCCAGGAAGTTCGGGGCAAAGCGCGCGGCCTGACCATAGAGATCGCGGGCGATCCCCATGTTCCCCAGCTGACGCTGGATATTGGCACGGTTGTAAAGCAGTTGCGCGTTGTCAGGCGCTTGATCAATCGCGGTGGCGAAACACTGATCGGCCTCGATGATGCGATCCTGCTCCAGCAGCGTGTTGCCCAGATTGTTGAGCGCGGGCAGGCAGGTCGAATCCAGTATCAGAGCCTTTTTATACAGGGCAATCGCATCCACTGGCCGGTTCTGGCGCCGGTAGACATCACCCATCGCGGCAAAGGTCGTGGCGGAGGTCGGGTTCAGCTCGCAGGCTTTGTTCAGGCAGGTCGCCGCTTCATCGAGGGCGGTCTGCGCAAGATGGCAGCGGCCCAGCAGTTCCCACAGAAATGCTGATCTCCGATGGCTGTTCAGCAGCTCTGCGCAACGGGTTGCGGCCTGCTGGAAATGTCCATGCTGAAACAGCGCGGTCAGTTGCTCCTGATGTTCGGGGTCCAGCTTCGCATTGTCTTGCGGTGGCAGCCGCCGACTACGGCCAGAGAGCTTGCTGGAAATCTGCATTGTCAGCGGCGGGGTTGCCTGCGCTTCGCGCTGGGTGGCAGCCCCTGCCGGGGTGGTTTGGCTCAGGCTGGTCGCCTGCTGATCGTTCTGTGCGAGGGTCATGGAATCCTATCTCATAATCGCGCTCGGTAACGGGCAGGGCGCGATGTGCTGACATCTGCGGTGCCCCATGGCGGATATTTATGGCCCGCGAAAATTAAGATAGAATTGATTGCTTCTCGGCGGATGCTGCGGCGCGGACCTGAAGAACCCGCCCCGAGCCATCGGTGAAGGTGCAGCAGGGCTTGAAATTGCCATGGTCTGCGGTTAAATCGCTGCTTGATTGCAAGCAGAGAGAACCCCGCCTCATGGCCACCACAAACCCCGTCCAGTTCATCCAGCAGGTTCGCGCCGAAGTTTCCAAGGTCGTCTGGCCGACCCGCCGTGAGGTGCTGCTGACCACCGTGATGGTGTTTGTCATGGCGGCGTTGACGGCCGTGTTCTTTGCCATCGTGGATATCCTGATCCGCTTTGGGCTTGAGGGCATTCTGGGCATGTTCGGCTAAACCCGTCTGGCAGCCCCGATCGCGCAACCCGTTGTGGCGAAGGGCAGCTTGGCTTCGCAATTGGCGGCTCACCTCTTGATCTTGGACTCCCGGGGCGGTAGGTGAGCGACTAACTCTGACGTAGGCGTGTGGCGATTCGTGTCGCGCGCCGCTTTTTGTTAGAGCGCAGCCCCAAGGCTGTATCTTATTTTAGCAGTGGCCCGACGCACTTGTCGGCCAAGAGACACAAGGACGATCAGGTTCATGGCGAAACGGTGGTATTCGGTCAGCGTTCTTTCGAACTTCGAAAAGAAAATCGCAGAGCAGATCCGCACGTCGGTCGCAGAGCAGGGTCTGGAAGACGAAATCGACGAAGTTCTGGTCCCCACCGAAGAGGTGATCGAAATTCGTCGCGGCAAGAAAGTCTCGACAGAGCGTCGCTTCATGCCCGGCTACGTGCTGGTGCATATGGAAATGTCCGACCGCGGCTATCACCTGATTTCCTCGATCAACCGCGTCACCGGTTTCCTCGGCCCGCAGGGCCGTCCGATGCCGATGCGCGATGCCGAAGTGCAGGGCATCCTGGGCCGCGTTCAGGAAGGCGAAGAAGCGCCGCGCACGCTCATCTCCTTTGAAGTGGGCGAAAAGGTCAAGGTCAACGACGGACCGTTCGAAGATTTCGACGGCATGGTCGAAGGCGTCGACGACGACAATCAGAAACTCAAGGTCACCGTGTCGATCTTCGGCCGCGAGACCCCGGTGGAGCTGGACTTCACTCAGGTGACCAAGCAGGGGTAATAGCCCTTTCCGGTAGAATTCAAGGCGCCGCGTTGCATCTGCATCGCGGCGTTTTTGTTCGTGGCTGGGCTGGTTTTCGGCGGGCAACAGCCCTGATCCTTTGTAGCCCTATCTTCGGGCATTTGGATGCTCGGCGCCCCATATCTTCTGCGCATCCTTTACCGTCAGCTTGTGTTCAATCCGACTTAGCTCATGCAACGCACGGGCCCTGTCACCAGTTCGAGACAAAGCCTTTCTGAAGGTCCGTTCAACGGAGATCGCACTCCACGGCAAAGCGGCAGAAGAAATCCATCTACGCAGGTCTGGGGGAAGTTGGTCGTAGTCCTGCATCGGATTGCTTCGCTTCTGCGAGCGCTTCAGGCTGGTGCGACCAAGATTTCCAGACATGATCGGATTCCTCCTCAGGTGTCGACGCCGGTTTCTATAGGGAGACCGTTTCAGTGACTGTTATGTGATAACATATGCATCTGCAAGCCGGTTGCTCATTGTAGTTGCTCTGGCAAGGCCAGTTGGTCATGTTGAATCGCCTGGTGTCCCCACTTGCCAACCCCCGCAATCCCCTATACATGCCGCCTCTATCGTCTTCGGGCGAGATTCTCTCGTGGGAGATGGAGGGATCGCGATCCTGATATCGGACCACGCAACATACATAGGGTGAAACGCGTTTCACCCGAGTTGAAAGGAACACCAAATGGCTAAGAAGCTTGTTGGCACGATGAAGCTGCAAGTGCCCGCCGGTAAGGCAAATCCATCCCCGCCGGTTGGTCCGGCACTGGGTCAGCGCGGCATCAACATCATGGAATTCTGCAAGGCATTCAACGCCAAGACCGCAGACATGGAGCCCGGCGCGCCGTGCCCGACCGTGATCACCTACTATCAGGACAAGTCCTTCACCATGGACATCAAGACGCCGCCTGCGTCTTACTACCTGAAGAAGGCCGCCAAAGTGAAATCCGGCGCGAACAACCCGTCGCGCGAAACCGTGGGCACCGTCAGCGTTGCTCAGGTGAAGGAAATCGCCGAAGCAAAAATGAAAGATCTGAACGCGAACGATATCGAAGCCGCGATGCAGATCATCCTGGGCTCTGCCCGCTCCATGGGCATCGAGGTGAAGTAAGATGGCTAAGCTCGGTAAACGGACCCGCGCTGCGCGCGAAGCTTTCGCTGGCAAGGACAACCTGTCGGTGGAAGAAGCGGTTGCCCTGATCAAGGCAAACGCAAACGCAAAATTCGACGAAACCGTCGAAATCGCCATGAACCTCGGCGTTGACACCCGTCACGCAGACCAGATGGTTCGCGGCGTGGTTGGCCTGCCCAACGGCACCGGCAAAGACATGCGCGTTGCTGTTTTCGCCCGTGGCGCGAAGGCTGACGAAGCCAAGGAAGCTGGCGCGGACATCGTCGGTGCAGAAGACCTGATGGAAACCATCCAGGGCGGCACCATCGATTTCGATCGCTGCATTGCAACCCCTGACATGATGCCTATCGTTGGTCGTCTGGGTAAAGTGCTTGGCCCCCGCAACCTGATGCCGAACCCGAAGGTAGGCACCGTGACCATGGACGTGAAAGCGGCCGTGGAAGCAGCCAAGGGTGGCGAAGTTCAGTTCAAAGCTGAAAAAGGCGGCGTTGTGCACGCTGGCGTTGGCAAAGCTTCCTTCGACGAAGCCAAGCTGATCGAAAACGTACGTGCCTTCATCTCTGCGGTTGCCAAGGCAAAGCCGTCGGGTGCCAAGGGCGCTTACATGAAGAAAATCGCTCTGTCCTCCACTATGGGTCCGGGCGTCACCGTTGACGTGGAAACCGCTGTTACCGAGTAATCTCGGCAGGCGGGGCGAGGGCTGACAGTGCGCCGAGTCGCATGTGTCAGAAACGCCGCATTGACGATAGACCGGGGTCCCTGATGGGGGCCCCGGTTTTGCCTTTTCGGGGGTGTCATTGTGGCGATCTCGGCTGATCCTGGCCTTGGTGGTCTTTCGGACGATTTTGCCCTTGGAAATCCCTAAAAATGGGACTAACTACGACCCCGAGATAAAGCGTGCGATTCGTCGTGCGCTTTATTTCATTTCGTCCAAGATGGTGGGTGGCCTGTCGATCGGGTCTTAATTTCCCTCCTGAGACGGGAACGACCAAAGGATCGAGGGAATTCCTACCCTCGGGTGATTTTGGCTCACCCCGTTAAAACGGACTTGAACGCCGGGCAGCAATGTTCGGCACATCAATGAGCCGGGATGCGCAAGTGTCCCTAAACTTGGAGAGAACTGTGGATAGAGCCCAGAAAGAGAGAGTGGTCGAGGAACTCGGCCAGATCTTCGAAAGCTCTGGCGTGGTGGTCGTAGCCCACTATGCCGGTCTGACAGTTGCAGAGATGCAGGATCTGCGGGCGCGTGCAAGCGACGCCGGTAGCTCCGTGCGTGTTGCCAAGAACAGGCTCGCCAAAATCGCCCTCGAGGGTAAGCCGTGTGAAAGCATGTCTGACCTGCTGACAGGGATGACCGTACTGACCTATTCCGAAGATCCCGTGTCCGCCGCTAAGGTGGCCGAGGATTTCGCCAAGGAGAACAAAAAGTTCGAGATCCTTGGCGGCGCGATGGGTGAGAACGCTCTGGACCGTGCCGGCGTTGAAGCCGTGTCGAAAATGCCTTCGCGCGACGAGCTTATTGCTCAGATCGCAAGCTGCATTGGCGCACCTGCTTCCAACATCGCTGGCGCAATTGGCGCACCTGCAAGCAACATCGCAAGCATCCTTTCGACCATCGAAGAGAAGGCGGAAGCTGCGTAAGCGGTTGGCACTGAATGACTGGCGTCGGGCATATGCCCGCACGTTGGAACACACACACTGTAAACGGAAAGAGCTGATAAAATGGCTGATCTGAAGAAACTCGCAGAAGACATCGTTGGTCTGACCCTGCTTGAAGCACAAGAACTGAAAACCATCCTGAAGGATGAGTATGGCATCGAGCCCGCAGCTGGCGGCGCCGTTGTCATGGCAGCTGGCGGCGACGCCGGTGGCGCAGCGGAAGAAGAAAAGACCGAATTCGACGTCGTTCTGAAAAATGCTGGCGCATCCAAAATCAACGTGATCAAAGAAGTTCGCGGCATCACCGGTCTTGGTCTGAAAGAAGCCAAAGAACTGGTCGAAGCTGGCGGCAAGATCAAAGAAGGCGTCAGCAAGGACGAAGCCGAAGACATCAAAGGCAAGCTGGAAGCAGCTGGCGCCGAGATCGAACTGGCCTAAGCTACGCGATACGGGACAACATGGGGTGTCGGTTTCGACGTCCTCTGAACATCCCGGAAATTTGGCTGGGCCCGGTGAAAACCGGGTCCAGCCGAACCTGTCTTAGAAAGGGCCCAACTAAACGGGCGTTTTTTCAGGCGAGGTTCAAAGGATCGGGAGGCCGCCATTCGGGAAGGTGGTCATGAATTGATCCGAACACGCTGTCTCGTATGGACAAGGTGCCGGGGCCCGGCGGCATCCTTGTTCAGTGAGAATTGGAAAGGTGACATCTGACATGGCTCAATCGTTCCTTGGCCAGAAACGTCTTCGCAAATACTACGGTAAAATCCGCGAAGTCCTGGACATGCCGAACCTCATCGAGGTCCAGAAATCTTCTTACGACCTCTTCCTGCGCTCTGGTGATGCAGAACAGCCGCTCGACGGCGAAGGCATCATGGGCGTGTTCCAGTCGGTATTTCCGATCAAGGACTTTAATGAGACGTCGGTTCTGGAGTTCGTGAAATATTCCTTTGAACGTCCGAAATATGACGTTGAGGAATGTATGCAGCGCGACATGACCTATTCGGCTCCGCTGAAGGTCACTCTGCGTCTGATCGTCTTTGATGTGGACGAAGACACCGGTGCAAAATCGGTGAAGGACATCAAGGAACAGGACGTCTACATGGGCGATATGCCCCTGATGACGCCGAACGGCACCTTTGTGGTCAACGGCACCGAGCGTGTGATCGTGTCCCAGATGCACCGTTCGCCGGGCGTGTTCTTCGATCACGACAAGGGCAAGACACATTCTTCGGGCAAGCTGCTGTTTGCCTGCCGCATCATCCCGTATCGCGGCTCCTGGCTGGACTTCGAATTCGACGCCAAGGACATCGTCTTTGCCCGCATCGACCGTCGTCGTAAGCTGCCTGTGACAACCCTGCTGTATGCGCTGGGTCTGGATCAGGAAGGCATCATGGATGCCTATTACAACACCATCTCCTTCAAGCTGGAAAAGAGCCGTGGCTGGGTCACGCCGTTCTTCCCCGAGCGCGTGCGCGGCACCCGTCCGACCTACGATCTGGTTGACGCCGCCACCGGTGAGATCTTTGCCGAAGCTGGCAAGAAGGTCACACCGCGCGCCGTCAAGAAGATGATTGACGAAGGCAACATCAGCGAGCTGCTGGTTCCCTTTGAGCATATCGTTGGCAAATATGTCGCCAAGGATATCATCAACGAAGAAAACGGCGCCATCTATGTCGAGGCCGGCGATGAGCTGACCCTCGAGTATGACAAGGGCGGCGAAATCATCGGCGGGACCGTCAAGGAACTGCTGGATGCCGGTATCACCGACATTCCGGTTCTGGACATCGACAACATCAATGTCGGCCCCTACATGCGCAACACCATGGCGCAGGACAAAAACATGGGTCGCGATACCGCGCTCATGGATATCTACCGCGTCATGCGCCCGGGCGAGCCGCCGACCGTCGAAGCTGCCTCCGCGCTGTTCGACACGCTGTTCTTCGATTCCGAGCGTTACGACCTCTCCGCCGTTGGCCGTGTGAAGATGAACATGCGCCTTGCTCTGGACGCCGAGGACACTCAGCGCACCCTGCGCAAGGAAGATATCATCTCCTGCATCAAGGCGCTGGTTGAGCTGCGTGACGGCAAGGGCGACATCGACGATATCGACCACCTCGGCAACCGTCGTGTGCGCTCCGTTGGCGAACTGATGGAAAATCAGTACCGCGTCGGTCTGCTGCGCATGGAACGCGCCATCAAGGAGCGGATGTCCTCGGTCGAGATCGACACGGTGATGCCGCAGGATCTGATCAATGCAAAACCGGCTGCTGCTGCGGTGCGTGAATTCTTCGGCTCCTCGCAGCTGTCGCAGTTCATGGACCAGACCAACCCGCTCTCCGAAGTGACGCACAAGCGTCGTCTCTCGGCGCTTGGGCCTGGCGGTCTGACCCGCGAGCGCGCCGGCTTTGAGGTCCGCGACGTGCACCCGACCCACTATGGCCGGATGTGCCCGATTGAGACACCGGAAGGCCCGAACATCGGTCTGATCAACTCGCTGGCGACCTTTGCTCGCGTGAACAAATATGGCTTCATCGAAACACCTTACCGCGTCGTCAACGACGCCAAGGTGACAGACGAAGTCCACTATATGTCCGCGACCGAGGAAATGCGTCACACCGTGGCGCAGGCCAACGCGACGCTGGATGAAGACGGTAAATTCGTCAACGATCTGGTCTCGACCCGCCAGTCCGGCGACTACACCCTGGCACCGCGCGAAAGCGTGGATCTGATCGACGTCAGCCCGAAACAGCTGGTATCGGTTGCGGCCTCGCTGATCCCGTTCCTTGAGAACGACGATGCTAACCGCGCTCTGATGGGCTCGAACATGCAACGTCAGGCGGTTCCGCTGTTGCGTGCCGAGGCGCCGCTGGTCGGCACCGGCATCGAAGAGATCGTGGCACGGGATTCCGGCGCGGCCATCATGGCCAAACGCGCAGGCATCATCGACCAGATCGACGCGCAGCGTATCGTGATCCGGGCAACCGAAGATCTGGAACTGGGGGATGCGGGTGTTGATATCTACCGTATGCGCAAATTCCAGCGTTCGAACCAGAACACCTGCATCAACCAGCGTCCGCTGGTGAAAGTAGGCCAGGAAGTCCGCAAAGGCGAAGTGATTGCCGATGGTCCGTCCACCGATATGGGTGAACTGGCTCTGGGTAAAAACGTCGTCGTGGCCTTCATGCCCTGGAATGGCTACAACTACGAAGACTCCATCCTGATCTCCGAGCGCATCGCGCGTGACGACGTCTTTACTTCGATCCACATCGAGGAATTCGAAGTCGCCGCCCGTGATACCAAGCTTGGGCCGGAAGAGATCACCCGCGACATCCCGAACGTCGGTGAAGAAGCGCTGCGCAACCTCGACGAGGCGGGCATCGTTTACATCGGTGCCGATGTGGAGCCGGGCGATATTCTGGTTGGCAAGATCACACCCAAGGGCGAAAGCCCGATGACCCCGGAAGAAAAGCTGCTGCGCGCCATCTTTGGCGAGAAAGCATCTGACGTGCGCGACACCAGCTTGCGCGTGAAGCCGGGCGACTACGGGACCGTGGTCGAGGTGCGGGTCTTCAACCGTCACGGCGTCGAGAAAGACGAACGTGCGTTGCAGATCGAGCGTGAGGAAGTCGAGCGTCTGGCCCGTGACCGGGACGACGAACTGGGCATCCTGGATCGCAACATCTACGCCCGCCTGCGTGGCATGCTGCTGGGTAAAACCGCAGTCAAAGGCCCCAAGGGTATCAAGGCCGGTTCCGAAATCACCGAAGAGCTGCTGGACACACTCAGCCGCGGTCAGTGGTGGATGCTGGCGCTGGAAGACGAGCAGAGCGCACAGGTCGTCGAGGCCCTGAACGAGCAGTATGAAGCACAGAAACGTGCTCTGGATGCCCGTTTCGAAGACAAGGTCGAGAAGGTCCGTCGCGGCGACGATCTGCCCCCGGGCGTCATGAAGATGGTGAAAGTCTTTATCGCGGTGAAGCGCAAGCTGCAGCCGGGCGACAAGATGGCCGGCCGTCACGGGAACAAGGGTGTGATCTCGAAAGTGGTGCCGATGGAGGACATGCCGTTCCTCGCCGATGGTACCCCGGTCGATTTCTGTCTCAACCCGCTCGGCGTTCCGTCGCGGATGAACGTTGGTCAGATTCTGGAGACCCACATGGGTTGGGCCGCACGCGGTCTGGGTATCAAAGTCGATGATGCGCTTCAGGAATACCGTCGTTCTGGCGATCTGACCCCGGTGCGTGAAGCGATGCACCACGCCTATGGTGATGACGTCTACGGTGAAGGTATTGCCGATATGACCGAGACCGATCTGGTCGAGGCTGCCGGTAATGTGACCCGTGGCGTGCCGATCGCGACACCCGTCTTCGACGGCGCCAAAGAGGCGGACGTCAACGATGCACTGGTGCGCGCTGGCTTTGACACTTCCGGTCAGTCGGTCCTGTTTGATGGTCGTACGGGTGAGCAATTCGCACGCCCCGTCACCGTCGGCATCAAGTATCTGCTGAAACTGCACCACCTGGTCGACGACAAGATCCACGCGCGTTCGACCGGCCCGTACTCCCTCGTCACGCAGCAGCCGCTGGGTGGTAAGGCGCAGTTCGGTGGTCAGCGCTTTGGTGAGATGGAAGTCTGGGCTCTGGAAGCCTATGGCGCCGCCTACACCCTGCAGGAGATGCTGACCGTGAAGTCGGATGACGTTGCAGGCCGGACCAAGGTCTATGAATCGATCGTCAAGGGCGAGGACAACTTCGAAGCGGGCGTACCGGAATCGTTTAACGTTCTGGTGAAAGAAGTCCGTGGCCTCGGCCTGAATATGGAACTCCTGGATGCGGAGGGTGACGAGTAAGGGGAACAGGATTTTTCAAAAAATCTTGGCAGATTTCTTCACAGAAATTTGCCTCCCCCTCCAGCCTTTCGCACGAATTTGAGGACATCAAAATGAACCAGGAACTGACGAATAATCCGTTCAACCCGCTGACGCCGCCGAAGGTCTTCGACGAGATCAAGGTGTCGCTGGCCTCGCCTGAGCGGATCCTGTCGTGGTCCTACGGCGAGATCAAAAAGCCGGAAACCATCAACTACCGGACGTTCAAACCTGAGCGTGACGGTCTCTTCTGCGCGCGTATCTTTGGCCCGATCAAGGACTACGAATGCCTCTGCGGCAAATATAAGCGTATGAAATATCGCGGCGTTGTCTGCGAAAAATGCGGTGTGGAAGTCACGCTGCAAAAGGTCCGCCGTGAGCGCATGGGCCACATCGAACTGGCGTCGCCGGTTGCGCATATCTGGTTTCTGAAGTCGCTGCCGTCGCGCATCGGCCTGATGCTGGACATGACCCTGCGCGATCTTGAGCGGGTTCTGTATTTCGAAAACTATGTTGTCATCGAGCCGGGTCTGACCGACCTCACCTACGGCCAGATGATGACCGAAGAAGAATACATGGACGCCCAGGACCAGTTCGGCATGGATGCCTTCACCGCCAATATCGGCGCTGAAGCGATCCGCGAAATGCTGGCGGCCATCGACCTTGAAGCCGAAGCCGAACAGCTGCGCGCTGAGCTGGCCGAAGCCACAGGCGAGCTGAAGCCCAAGAAGATCATCAAGCGCCTCAAAGTGGTTGAGAGCTTCCTGGAATCCGGCAACCGCCCGGAATGGATGGTCATGACCGTGATCCCGGTCATTCCGCCGGAACTGCGTCCGCTGGTGCCGCTGGATGGTGGCCGTTTTGCGACCTCCGACCTCAATGACCTCTATCGCCGCGTGATCAACCGGAACAACCGCCTGAAGCGGCTGATCGAACTGCGCGCGCCGGATATCATCGTCCGCAACGAAAAGCGGATGCTGCAGGAATCCGTGGACGCGCTGTTTGACAACGGCCGTCGCGGCCGCGTCATCACAGGCGCCAACAAGCGTCCGCTGAAATCGCTCTCTGACATGCTGAAGGGTAAGCAGGGTCGTTTCCGTCAGAACCTTCTGGGTAAGCGGGTCGACTTCTCCGGCCGTTCGGTGATTGTGACCGGTCCTGAGCTGAAGCTGCACCAGTGCGGCCTGCCCAAGAAGATGGCGCTCGAACTCTTCAAGCCCTTCATCTATTCGCGTCTGGAGGCCAAAGGTCTGTCCTCCACCGTGAAACAGGCGAAAAAGCTGGTTGAGAAAGAGCGCCCCGAAGTGTGGGATATCCTCGACGAGGTTATTCGCGAGCACCCTGTTATGCTGAACCGTGCGCCGACGCTGCACCGTCTTGGCATTCAGGCGTTCGAACCCACGTTGATCGAAGGTAAGGCGATCCAGCTGCACCCGCTGGTCTGCTCGGCGTTCAACGCGGACTTCGACGGCGACCAGATGGCTGTGCACGTCCCGCTGAGCCTTGAGGCCCAGCTGGAAGCGCGCGTCCTGATGATGTCCACCAACAACGTTCTGTCGCCTGCCAACGGCGCGCCGATCATTGTTCCTTCGCAGGATATGATCCTAGGTCTCTACTATGTGACCCTGGAACGCGAAGGCATGCCCGGCGAAGGCAAGATCTTTGGTACCATCGACGAGGTTCAGCACGCGCTGGACGCCGGCGAAGTGCATCTGCACACCAAGATCACCGCGCGGATCACTCAGATCGACGAAGAAGGCAACGAGGTCCTCAAGCGTTTTGAGACCACCCCGGGCCGTGTCCGTCTGGGCGCGCTGCTGCCGAAGAACGTCAAGGCACCGTTTGAACTGGTCAACCGTCTTCTGCGGAAGAAAGAGGTTCAGCAGGTCATCGACACCGTCTACCGCTACTGCGGTCAGAAGGAATCCGTGATCTTCTGTGACCAGATCATGACCATGGGTTTCCGTGAAGCGTTCAAGGCGGGCATTTCGTTCGGCAAGGACGACATGGTGATCCCCGACACCAAATGGACGCTGGTCGATGAGACCCGCGATCAGGTGAAGGACTTCGAACAGCAGTACATGGACGGCCTGATCACCCAGGGCGAAAAGTACAACAAAGTTGTCGATGCCTGGTCGAAGTGTAACGACAAGGTCACCGATGCGATGATGGGCACCATCTCCGCTGACAAGCGGGATGAGAACGGCGCCGTGATGGAACCGAACTCGGTCTACATGATGGCCCACTCCGGTGCGCGTGGCTCGGTGACCCAGATGAAGCAGCTGGGCGGGATGCGTGGCCTGATGGCGAAGCCGAACGGCGACATCATCGAGACCCCGATCATCTCGAACTTTAAAGAAGGCCTGACCGTTCTCGAGTACTTCAACTCGACCCACGGTGCCCGTAAGGGTCTGTCGGATACGGCTCTTAAGACGGCGAACTCGGGTTACCTGACCCGCCGTCTGGTGGACGTGGCACAGGACTGCATCGTGCGTGATCGCGATTGTGGCACCGAAGCAGCGATCACCGCCGAAGCCGCTGTCAACGATGGTGAAGTTGTGGCCTCGCTGGGCGAACGTATCCTGGGCCGTGTCGCGGCAGAGGATATCAAGAAGCCCGGCACCGAGGAGATCATCGTGGCCGCTGGCCAGCTGATCGACGAGCGCATGGCAGATGCAGTGGAAGAGGCCGGCGTTCAGTCGACCCGTATCCGCTCGCCGCTGACCTGTGAAGCCGAAGAGGGCGTCTGCGCCCAGTGCTACGGTCGTGACCTCGCCCGTGGTACGCAGGTGAACACCGGTGAGGCTGTCGGCATCATCGCGGCCCAGTCGATCGGTGAACCCGGCACACAGCTGACGATGCGGACCTTCCACATCGGTGGCGTTGCGCAGGGTGGTCAGCAGTCCTTCCTGGAAGCCTCGCAAGAGGGCAAGATCGTCTTCGAGATGCCGCAGACCCTGGAGAACGCCAATGGCGAGACCCTGGTTGTTGGTCGGAACATGAAGCTGATCATTCAGGACGAGCACGGCGAAGAGCGCGCCAGCCACAAGCTGGGCTACGGCTCCAAGCTGTTCGTCAAGGAAGGCCAGTCGGTGTCCCGTGGCGACAAGCTGTTCGAATGGGATCCCTACACCCTGCCGATCATCGCCGAAAAACCCGGTACCGCGAAATATGTGGACCTGGTTTCCGGCATCGCCGTTCGCGACGAGACCGACGAAGCCACCGGCATGACCCAGAAGATCGTGATCGACTGGCGTGCGGCTCCGAAAGGCTCTGACCTGAAGCCGGAAATCATCCTGGTCGATGGTGACGGTGAACCGGTGCGTAGCGATGCGGGCAACCCGCTGACCTACCCGATGTCTGTGGACGCCATTCTGTCGGTCGAAGAAGGCCAGCAGATCATGGCCGGTGACGTTGTTGCGCGTATCCCGCGTGAAGGCGCCAAGACCAAGGACATTACCGGTGGTCTGCCGCGCGTTGCGGAACTGTTCGAAGCCCGTCGTCCGAAGGATCACGCGATCATCGCCGAAATCGATGGGTACGTGCGCTTTGGCCGCGACTACAAGAACAAGCGTCGCATCTCGATCGAGCCTGCGGATGACTCGATGGAGCCCGTCGAGTACATGGTGCCCAAGGGCAAGCACATTCCGGTTCAGGAAGGTGACTTTGTCCAAAAGGGTGACTACATCATGGATGGCAACCCAGCGCCGCATGACATCCTGTCCATCATGGGTGTTGAGGCTCTGGCGAACTACATGATCGACGAGGTTCAGGACGTCTATCGCCTGCAGGGTGTGAAGATCAACGACAAGCACATCGAGGTGATCGTTCGCCAGATGCTGCAGAAGTGGGAGATCTCCGACTCCGGCGACACGACGCTGCTGAAAGGCGAGCACGTGGACAAGCAGGAGTTCGACACCGCCAACGAAAAGGCGCTGGCCCGTGGCAAGCGTCCGGCTCAGGGCGAACCGATCCTGCTCGGCATCACCAAGGCGTCGCTGCAGACCCGTTCCTTCATCTCGGCGGCCTCCTTCCAGGAGACCACCCGTGTCCTCACCGAAGCTTCGGTACAGGGCAAGAAGGACAAGCTGGTCGGCCTCAAGGAGAACGTCATCGTGGGTCGCCTGATCCCGGCCGGTACCGGTGGCGCCACCCAGCGTGTGCGCAACATCGCCCAGTCGCGTGACAATGTCGTCCTCGAGGCGCGCCGTGAGGAGGCCGAAGCAGCCGCCGCTCTGGCCGCCCCGTCGATGGATGATGTCAGCAGCGAGGCGAGCTTCGACACTCTGGTGGAAACCCCAGAGAGCCGCGACTGATCCACGTTGATCTGAAATGAATAAGCCCCCCGCAACCGATGTTGCGGGGGGCTTATTCTTGGAGATGTCCGTAAACCATATTGGCCCGCTCTGCGGACAGAGCCGTCGCTCAGGTCGCAGGGGGCAATGCCCGCGGGCAGCCCAAAGCTGAAATTGAATTTCGCTCAGAGAGTCGAATTCGAGGACCCTGAGTTCATCTGTTACCGGCTTGCCTACCCCGCAACATGGCGCGTTGGTGGGCAGCTGCCAAAGCTTTGGCGCAACGACTGGTTTCTTGTGGGCAATGCCATAAAGGTCGCGGATTTCTGGCAGCTCGATCCGGAAGGCAACTCCGATCACCTCGGACAGGCGGTCAACCTGCGGGTGACGGCGGCGCGGATAGACGCTCGACCGTTCTCGGTGCTCGAAGGCGAGGAGTGAGCTTCTGGTCAGCCCCCCAGCCGTTCGAGCACACGGCACATGCGGTCGATGGCGCGGCGCACTTCGGGCAGGTGGCGGTCTGCTTCATGGGTTACCAGCCACTGATCATGGGTCAGCTCCGGCACCACAGGACCAGCGCGTCGCAAGCCCGGCTCCGCTTCGCCGATGAAGATCGGAAGCAGGGCGGTCCAATGCCCGGCCAAGGCAAGGTCCAGCGCATTGCGCGGGCTGTTCACTTCACACACGGCATCGCCGCCAGTGATTTGCGCCACCCAGCGTGCTGAGGGCGTTTCGGTCACCACTCTGATCCAGCGCTCCGGTGCACCGGGCGCGGCGTACGGCGCGAACTCCACAGCGGCCAGCTTGCGCCCCGCCAAAGTCTCCTCCGTTGGGCGCCGGTTACGGAAGCCGATGACCACTTCCCGATGCACGATGTCCATCACGCGTTCTGCGGACACAAAGCGCAGGCGGATGTCCGGCGGGGATCCGGTCAGGGCGCCAAATGACCGCAGCAAGGCCAGCGTCGTCTAGGTGCCTGCGGAAACCTTGACCAGTGGCAGTCTGTCTTTACCGGGGCGCTGCACCAGCCGAGCAATCCGCGCCTCAACTCCCGACAGTCCCCCCAGAAGCGCCTGTCCTTCGCAGGTCAGCCGATAGCCCCTGTCGTGACGCACGAACAGTTCCCGACCAAGGCTGCGTTCAAGCCCGTGCATCCGGCGCCCCAGCGTGGCGGCGCTACGCCCGGTGGTTCGCGCGGCGGCCGACAGCCCGCCGTCCCGCGCCACTGCTAGGAACAAGTTCAAGTCTTCCCAGTCGAGTGTTCCTGCAATCGTCTCGTTCGTTTTCGGATCATCCGCGACCATCATTTCACCAGCGAAAAGAGAAGTTCAAACCGTTTCGTTTCATGACGCCAACTTGTTCACTATCCTGCTTTCAGGTCAAGCGCCGCAATCCCAGCAACTTCGAAAGGAGATCACTCGTGCCCCATACGCTCAAGACATCGACCGAATTTCCTGCCGCGCGCTCCTCGCCCGAACAAAGGGCACAGGACGCTTTCATGGATATGCATGACGGAAAGGGTGCCCACGCCCTGCTCTGGGGCATAGAAACCATTGCATCGGTCGGCACTTTTCTGGGGCACCTTCTGGCGAGCGTAGCAACGCTTCTCAGCCGTACTCAGGCAAGCCTGGCACGAAAACAAGGGAAATCCACCAAATGACAAACTTGCTCGGAGACGCCGAGAAGCGCCCCATTGGTCGAAATGGTCCGAACGTTTCGCGATTTGGTCTCGGGACCATGACGTTCGGTGTCGAAACCCCGGAAGACGAAGCCCATCGTCAGCTAGATTACTTTGCCGATTCGGGCAGAACGCTGATCGACACCGCGGACGCCTATGGGGGGGTGCCTCCGAAGAAATCATCGGGAAGTGGGCCGCGAGACGTCCTCAGGGGTATGGGGACATGATCCTCGCCACCAACGCCCGCTTTGCACCACCGCCGAACAGTTCTGGGGCTTCGCGCCGGGGCCTGCAGTTAGCCCTCAAAGCCAGCCTCACTCGTCTGCGCACGGAAACCATCGACGTTTTTTTTTCGTTCACGGCTAGGACCGTGAGACAAACATCGACGAGACACTCTCGACGCTATACGACTTCGTTCGAGAAGGCAAAGTTCATCACGTCACTTGGTCTAACATCGCTGGCTGGCAACTTCAGAAAATTGTCTCTCATGCGCGCGCGCACCGCCTGCCGGTACCAGTCGCGCTGCAACCGCAGTACAACCTTCTCGACCGGTCCATCGAATTGGAAGTCCTGCCCTGTCGTGCCGAGGAAGGCGTCGGTCTGACACCGTGGTCGCCGCTCGGTGGCGGGTGGCTGACGGGAAAATACAATGAAAAAGCACGGCCCAGCGGCGCAACCCGGCTGGGAGAAGACCCCAACCGTGGCGTCGAAGCCTACGATTTACGCAACATCGACCGTACTTGGCGGATCCTCGCGGCTCTGAAACAGGTCGCGCGAGATCTTGAGCGTCCACCGGCGCACGTCGCGCTGGCTTGGTTGGCGGATCGCCCCTGCGTCAGTACCCATTGCTCGGCGCGCGCACGAAAAAGCAGCTTGCGGACAATTTGGCCGGCGCCGACCTGGTGCTGACGCAGGAACAAAGCGCCCGCCTGACGCGAGCGTCGGCCCCGGGCCTGCCGAATTACCCGTACGGGTTCCTTCAGGACTGGTCAGGATTGGACTTCTGGCAGAATCTGGGGACTGCAACCTCAAAGTGAAACTTGACCTTCTACGGTGAGATAATACTTACGCCCACTCTATACCCTGAGCAGTTAGTCCCACTGTGTGGTGGCCTGTAACGACTGACGCAGACTGAGAAGGGGTCTGATCCGGCTTGGGGCGGAATCGTATCATAAGGCATTCCCGACCTTCGCTGCATGGCGCAAGAACTGGTAAGGAGCGGACGAAGTGCGCATTCGCTGCGGATGCGCCAACGGCTGCTTTCGGACATGGACGGGCCGAGAGGCTTTTGTTCGCTACAGGGCTGTGACGTTTGAATTTGGTCCCTATCGACTTATTCGGCAGCGTCAGAAACTCGATCCTGTCTTGGGGAGCATCCGAATTTGCGGGCATATTCTCTCGAGAACTGAGCCGAACTTTCGTATCCCACCCCGTAGGCAATCTCGGAGACCTTTGAGCCGGTGGTTTGAAGCTCATTACGGGCATGAAGCAGACGCAGATCTTTCTGGTATTGCAGCGGAGAGTTGCCCGTGACTGCTTTGAACTGTTCGAAAAAGGCCGAACTGCTCATACCCATACGAGCGGCAAGCTCTCCGACGACAAGGGGTTTGCCCAGATCTGACCGGATTTCGTGCGTCGCCGCAAAGATCCGGCTGGCCGTGTTATCGTGCCACACCAGTTTTTGAAGCGTGCCACCATGTTGCCCGATCAGCAGGCGGGCATGGATTTCCCGCGACGTGATCGGCGCCAGCATGTGTCGCGCCACTTCGGTTTCGCACTGGCGAAAGTATCGCAACAGGGCGTCTTGCATGTCGTCACCAGTGGGTGCGAGGCAAATCGAAAACGGATCTGACACACGTTGGGCGGATGACTGCGGCAAGGACGGAGCCAGGGCGCGAAGGAGATCCAGATCAAGGGGGAATACGAGCGCGACATAGGGATGATCGGGCGCGGCCTCGGTGATCCTTGAAACAACGGGCAGCGCGTTGCTGACGATCAGCGACTGCCCGGCCCGCACGGTGAGTGTTCTGGTGCTGGTCCCAACCTCTTTTGCACCTTGCAGGACCGCGCACAACAGCGGGCGGTAGACATTTGCGTCATGTTGGGTGGTCGCCGGGTGGGTGAGAAAAACCGTCCCGCCATCCTTATGTGTTAGTACACCCTGCGCAACGCCCGCGTGGTCAAGCTGCGCCAAAACATAGTCCAATAGCGTCTGAGGTCCCATGAATGCCTCCTGTGGATCGACCTACTTTACCACGGGAACAAAGCAAACGCTTACCCAAAACTTCGACTTATCGAGGATTGTGCAAGAAAGCTGAAGAATACTGAAAGAAAAATCCTGCCTTGTTGATTATCGTATGAACAGAAAGTTAGGGATTCGAGATATGAAAACCATTCTTATCACCGGGGCCTCGTCGGGAATTGGCGCGGCGACCGCCCGGCATTTCCAAGCAAACGGTTGGAATGTCATCGCCACGATGCGCAGCCCTACGGACAGCCCGGAGCTCGGCGCGCTAGAAAACGTGCATCTGGCCCAACTGGATGTGACGGATGCGGGTTCAATTGCAACGGCCGTAGGCGAAGGCATCGAACGGTTCGGGCAGATTGATGTTTTGCTGAACAATGCGGGCTATGGCGCCTATGGTGCGTTAGAGGCCTTTTCGATGGATCGCATCCGGCGTCAGTTTGACACCAACGTGCTTGGATTGATCGAAGTGACCAAGGCGGTTCTGCCCCACTTTCGTCAAAACCGGTCGGGCACGATCATCAATATCTCGTCCATTGGCGGGCAGATCACATTTCCACTTGGCGCGCTTTATCACGGCACCAAGTTTGCAGTTGAGGGACTTTCGGAGTCGCTGCATTACGAGCTGGAGCCCCTTGGCATTCGGGTCCGTATTGTCCAGCCGGGCATGGTACGAACCAACTTTGGGGGCAGTTCTTTCGATTTCGCCATGGATGAAAACCTGCCGGACTACGCGCCAATGGTTGAAGCCATGGGGCGCCTGTTTGGCAAGCTGGCCGCGAACCCTTCTGCGCCCGAAACTGTCGCGCAGGTCATTTGGGATGCGGCCAACGAGACCGGAAGCCGCCTGCGCTTTCGCGCTGGACCTGATGCTGAAGAGCTGCTCGATGCCCGCAAACAACAAGATGACGAGACGTTCATCGGTGGTCTCAAGCAAAAGATGGGACCCTGAAGGCTATCCAATCATTCATAGAAAGAGGGCATGATCCATGTACCGCGAAGCAATCGAAAAAGGCGGCTTGGCCATTGTAACCGGGGCGGCAAGCGGCGTCGGCAAAGTCGCAGCTCAACGACTGGTACAAGACGGTCTGGGGGTTGTGCTGGTAGATCTGGCAGGTGAGGCCTTGGACCGAGCCGAGGCGGAATTGCGCGATCTGGCGGGCGCGTCCGCAATCGTTCAGGCGGTTCCGACAGATGTCACAGACACCGACGCCATGACTGCCTTGGCGGATCAGGTCTTTGCGCTCGGAGAGGTAGCAGTCCTGATGAACAATGCCGGTATCGCGCTGCCGACCGGCAGTTGGAAAAACGCAGAGAACTGGCGCAAACTTTTAGAGGTCAATCTCTTTGGTGTCATGAACGGCGTGCATGCTTTCTTGCCACGCATGATAGAAGCTGCACGCCCGGCGGTGGTGATCAACACAGGGTCAAAACAGGGGATCACCACACCGCCCGGAAACCCTGCCTATAATACCAGCAAAGCCGCCGTGAAAGTCATGACAGAAATGCTGGCGCACGATTTGCGACAGGCCGAGGCGAAAATCACCGCCCATCTGTTTGTGCCGGGGTTTACCTATACTGGTATGATTAAGAAGTTCATGTCGGAAAAACCCGCCGCCGCGTGGACGAGCGAAGAGGCAATCGACTACCTGCTGAAGCGCATGTCGGACGGGGATTTCTATATTCTCTGCCCGGACAATGATGTGTCCGCAGAGCTCGACCGCAAACGGGTTGAATGGGCCGTGGGCGACATTATCAACAACCGCACGGCGCTCTCACGCTGGCATCCTGACTATGCGGATGCCTTTGCCGCGCACGAGGCCTTGGAATAGCCGCTCCAAAAGAGCGGCCGTAAATGGAGCCAGTGAAACTGTTGTCCAAATAACAAGGCTTACTCCTCATCTAAATACCTAGCGGACATTCGTGCGAAGCGCGGCATCAAGTATTTTGGGCTCCAAGCGGACCAACGCGATTTGCGGACATCTCGTTTTGCGTTGCGACGGCTTCGTTTGCGGGCCGACCGCGCGGTTCGCGTGATTTAGGATCTTCCCAATTTGCGCCGGGAATGGTCTCTTGCTGCGGATGACGAAGTGCCCCGTCGGGCCGAAACAGGACAGCGCAGAATGGATATCAGACTCAGCATCGTTGGCCTTGTGCGCTTCTCCGTGCTGACCCCGACCTATTATTCCGAGAAATTCGCGACCCTTGCCGATACGGCGGCTCATCTTTTCGCACCGGACCGGATGGAACTCAGGTTCCGGGTGTTTGAGCGGCTCTGCCTGCGCTCTCTCCTGCGCCAGAGCGATCAGGGATTTCACCTGATCGTCCTCACGGCTGAAGATATGCCCGAGCCCTATCTGGAACGCCTGTCGCGCCTGCTGGAACCCGCCGACAATATCACGCTGATGCCGGTGGGGCCCGGCGTGCATTACAAGATGCTGAAGCAGGGCTATAACGCCGTCCCAACAGAGGGGGCGACCCATCGCCTGATGTTCCGTCTGGATGACGACGATGCGGTGGATCTCGATTACATCGCCCGCAATCGGCGCCTCGCCACCGGGATGATCCCGCTACAGGGAGAGAGCACCCCCTTTATCCTTGCCAACAATCGCGGCATCTACCTGCGCCGCAGCGAGGGGCCGCAGGGCGTGCAGGACGAGATCTTCGATGCCTGCGAAAAGGCGCCGCTCTCGGTGGGGGCCGCGCTTGTGGCACCTGTCGGATATGGCGGCAATCCCTACCGCTACAATCACCGCCGCTACGCGCAGCACTGGAACGTGGTGTCGGATATCTCGACGCCGGGTTTCCTGCGCACCATTCATGGTGACAATAAATCCAGACCTGCGCAGATGGGGATCACCCACAAGATGTCCGAGGCCGAGATCGCCGCAGCACTTGACCGCCACTTTGCGATGACGCCGGACCAGCTGCGAGCTGTGCTGCCGTGATGTCCCGGCTGACCGGAAACCAGCTGGGCGCGCTGCTGATGATTGGCAGCATGGCGGGTTTCACGATCAATGACGGGATGGTCAAACTCGCGGGGCAGAGCCTGCCGCTCTCGCAGATCCTGGTGGTGCGCGGTATTGCCGTCAGCCTGCTGATCTACGCGCTTGCCCGCGCTTATGGCAGCTTGCGCCTGTCGCTGAGCCGCCGGGATTGGGGGCTTGTCGCAGGCCGCAGCCTGACTGAGGTGGCCACCACCTATTTCTTTCTCAGCGCCCTGTTGACCCTGCCCATCGCCAATGTGACGGCCATTTTGCAGATGCTGCCGTTGACCGTGACCCTCGCCGCGGTGCTGCTCTTTGGGGAACAGGTCGGCTGGCGTCGGGCCGCAGCGATTGGCGCGGGTTTTATCGGAATGCTGCTGATCGTGCGACCGGGACCGGAGGGCTTTGATAGCGGCACCGGCTACGCCCTTGCAGCGGTTCTTTGTATCACCGCGCGTGATCTCTTTACCCGCCGGATGTCGGCGGCGGTGCCCTCGCTGACCGTCAGCTTGATGGCGGCGCTGTCGGTCCTGCTGTTCGGTCTTGTGCTTGGCTTGCAGGAGGACTGGCAGCCGCTGACCCTGACGACCACGTTTATCCTGCTTTTTGCAGCCGGCTGCATCTTCGTCGGCTATCTGTTCTCGGTGATGGTCATGCGGGTTGGTGATGTGGCGGCGGTTTCGCCCTTTCGCTACACCGGGCTGCTCTGGGCCCTGCTGCTTGGCTGGCTGATGTTTGACAGCTGGCCGGATGCGCTCACCCTGCTGGGGGCGGCCATCGTCGTGGCTGCCGGTGTTTTCAGCCTGCTGCGGGAGCGCCCCCGCCGCCGCGCCAGCGCGCCCCTGTCACCGCCCGAGTAGACGCGTCAGGCCCGGATTGCAAAGCGCGCTTCGAATTCGCCTTCCTGCGCTGGGGTGAGGCGGCTCAGCTCCGGTTCTCTGGCACCTTTCTGACGGGAGTCATTATAGGCGTTGAGCGTGCGCACAAACATCGGCGCATCCGGTATCGTGATGCTGGGCATGAAACGCGCAATCTTGTGATGGGCAAAATTCATGATGCTCTGCTTGCAATTGCCGGCCACATACATGCCCATCGCCGCAACAAAATAGGGCCGGTACCCCTCTGCCGCATAGATCCCGTCCGACGCGAAGCGCGCGGTGAAGCCCTTGCAGAAATCAATCGCAACCGTCTGGTTCTGTGCGATCAGCCCCTGACACTGGCCAGCGGTCTGGCGCAGCCGCTCGACAAAATCCACCGAGACCGCATCATCATCGTCATGACGGAATTGCAGGCAGGGCGCGCTCAGGTCATTGCGGGCGGTATTCAGAACCTCCTTCATGACCTGCCGGTGGTTGCCGGGGGGCAAGGCACGGATCTGCACCTGCGGCATATCCGCCGTCAGATCGCGCAGCCGTGCCAGATGTGGCGCTGGCAGGCTCTCGCCAATCACAATCACCAGCGTGAAGTCCTGATCGGTCTGGGTACGCAGACAGGGCAGGGCGACCCGTTCCAGCAGGTCAAACCGCTCCTTCAGCCGGGCCTCGGCATAGAGATAGGCGATCCGCTCATCAAGCGTGTCATGTTCAACCTGAAACCCACCAATGGCGGGATAGGAAAAACGGCATAGACCTATGACCTGCATCGCTGTAGACCCTCGCGCCTGCGGCCTCTCATGCGGGTCCGCCTGTCGCGGCGCACTATGCACCGCGCAGGTTGTACGGGCAAGCTGTAGCCCACGGGCGCTGTCCGGCCGCCGGCGCGCGCGCACGCCGCGCCGATGCGGCTGGGGGAGCTGCTGTTGACATCCCCCGCGACTCCCCATATACGCCCGCCTATCCGGCAACCGGGGGTCGCCCCAAAAGCCGATATCAAAATCTAAGTGGCTCAAGATCTCGTGCGCCTATTTGCGCGGATCCTCTGTAAACCCACCGCGTCGTTTACCTCGGAATGGAAACGATTGCGGTTTTTGCGCTTGCGGACGCGTAAGTGCGACGAATTTAGCCGTACGTTCAAGGACGTGCATGACACATGTGTTGTTGAGACGGGGAAAAAACCGGAATGCCAACGATCCAACAGCTGATCCGCAAGCCGCGGCAGCCGAAAGTAAAACGCTCTAAGTCCATGCACCTGGAACAGTGCCCGCAAAAACGCGGCGTCTGCACCCGTGTGTATACCACCACACCGAAGAAACCGAACTCCGCTATGCGGAAAGTTGCGAAGGTCCGCCTGACCAACGGTTTCGAAGTGATCTCCTACATCCCCGGTGAAAGCCACAACCTTCAGGAACACTCCGTGGTTCTGATCCGTGGCGGCCGTGTAAAAGACCTTCCCGGTGTCCGTTACCACATCCTGCGTGGTGTTCTGGATACCCAGGGCGTCAAAGACCGTAAGCAACGCCGTTCGAAGTACGGCGCGAAGCGTCCTAAATAAGAAGGATATTGATAAATGTCTCGCCGTCACGCTGCTGAAAAACGCGAAGTTCTGCCCGACGCCAAGTTTGGCGACCGCGTTCTGACCAAATTCATGAACAACCTGATGATCGATGGTAAAAAATCGGTCGCAGAAAGCATCGTTTACAACGCATTCGACCGCGTTGAATCGAAAATCAAACGTGCCCCCGTGGAAGTTTTCCACGAAGCCCTGGACAACGTGAAGCCTTCCGTCGAAGTGCGCTCGCGTCGTGTGGGTGGTGCCACCTACCAGGTGCCCGTCGAAGTGCGCCCCGAGCGCCGCGAAGCCCTGGCGATCCGCTGGCTGATCAAAGCCGCCCGCGCTCGCAACGAAAACACCATGGAAGAACGCCTCGCCGGTGAGCTGCTGGACGCTGTACAGTCCCGCGGTACCGCCGTGAAGAAGCGCGAAGACACCCACAAGATGGCAGAGGCTAACAAAGCCTTCTCCCATTATCGCTGGTAAGCTAGGGGACCTAGACCTATGGCACGCGAATATCCGCTCAACCTGTACCGTAACTTCGGTATCATGGCGCACATCGACGCAGGTAAAACCACCTGCTCCGAGCGTATCCTGTATTACACCGGCAAATCCCACAACATTGGTGAGGTGCACGATGGTGCAGCCACCATGGACTGGATGGAGCAGGAGCAGGAACGCGGGATCACCATCACCTCGGCTGCGACCACCACCTTCTGGGAACGCACCGAAGATGGTCAGACCGCTGACTCTCCGAAGCACCGCCTGAACATCATCGACACCCCCGGCCACGTTGACTTCACCATCGAAGTTGAGCGTTCGCTGGCGGTTCTCGACGGTGCTGTCTGTGTTCTGGACGCCAACGCCGGTGTTGAACCCCAGACCGAAACCGTGTGGCGTCAGGCTGACCGCTACAAGGTTCCGCGTATGGTGTTCGTCAACAAGATGGACAAGATCGGCGCTGACTTCTTCAACTGCGTCAACATGATCGAAGACCGCACCGGCGCCCGCGCGGTTCCGGTTGGTATTCCGATCGGCGCAGAAACCGAGCTGGAAGGCCTGGTTGACCTCGTCAACATGGAAGAATGGCTGTGGCAGGGTGAAGACCTTGGCGCGTCGTGGATCAAAGCACCGATCCGTGACAGCCTGAAAGACATGGCCGAAGAATGGCGCGGCAAGATGATCGAAGCGGCCGTCGAAATGGACGACGACGCGATGGAAGCCTATCTGGAAGGCGAAGAGCCCGACGTCCCGACCCTGCGCAAACTGCTGCGCAAGGGTACTCTGGCCCTGGCATTCGTTCCGGTTCTCGGCGGCTCCGCATTCAAGAACAAAGGCGTTCAGCCGCTGTTGAACGCTGTGATCGACTATCTGCCCAGCCCGCTGGACGTTGTTGATTACATGGGCTTCAAACCCGGTGACGAAACCGAAACCCGTGACATCGCCCGCCGTGCGGACGACGACATGGCGTTCTCGGGTCTGGCGTTCAAAATCATGAACGACCCCTTCGTCGGCTCGTTGACTTTCACCCGGGTTTACTCCGGTACCTTGGCCAAGGGCGACACGCTCCTGAACTCCACCAAGGGCAAGAAAGAACGCGTCGGCCGGATGATGATGATGCACTCCAACGACCGTGAGGAAATCACGGAAGCGTTTGCAGGCGACATCATCGCGCTGGCAGGTCTGAAAGACACCACAACCGGTGACACGCTCTGCGCGGTCAACGATCCGGTGGTTCTGGAAACCATGACCTTCCCCGATCCGGTGATCGAGATCGCGGTTGAGCCGAAAACCAAGGCCGACCAGGAGAAAATGTCCCAGGGTCTGCAGCGTCTGGCTGCCGAAGATCCGTCCTTCCGCGTGGAGACCGACATCGAGTCCGGTCAGACCATCATGAAGGGTATGGGCGAACTTCACCTGGACATCCTGGTTGACCGTCTGAAGCGTGAATTCAAGGTCGAAGCCAACATCGGTGCGCCGCAGGTTGCCTACCGCGAGACCATCGGTCACGAGGTCGAGCACACCTACACCCACAAGAAACAGTCGGGTGGTTCGGGTCAGTTCGCCGAGGTGAAGATGATCATCTCGCCGACAGAGCCGGGCGAAGGCTACTCCTTCGAGAGCCGCATCGTTGGTGGTGCCGTTCCCAAGGAATACGTCCCCGGTGTTGAAAAAGGCATCCAGTCTGTCATGGATAGCGGCCCGCTGGCCGGCTTCCCCGTGATCGACTTCAAGGTTGCCCTGATCGACGGTAAGTTCCACGACGTTGACTCCAGCGTTCTGGCCTTCGAAATCGCTGCACGTATGTGTATGCGTGAAGGCATGCGCAAAGCTGGCGCCAAGATGCTGGAACCGATCATGAAGGTGGAAGTTATCACACCTGAGGACTACACCGGTGGCATCATCGGCGATTTGACCTCGCGTCGTGGTCAGGTGACCGGCCAGGAACCCCGCGGCAACGCAATTGCGATCGACGCATTTGTGCCGCTGGCGAACATGTTCGGCTACATCAACACCCTGCGTTCGATGAGCTCGGGCCGCGCCCAGTTCACCATGCAGTTCGATCATTACGATCCGGTTCCGCAGAACATCTCTGACGAGATCCAGGCAAAATTCGCTTAAGCGAACAGATATTGAGGGGTTCGCGCCACGGCGCGTGCCCTTCTCAACACGAAAAGGAGGCCTCTCATGGCTAAGGAAAAGTTTGAACGTACAAAACCGCACGTCAACATCGGCACCATCGGCCACGTTGACCACGGCAAGACCACGCTGACCGCAGCGATCACCAAGTATTTCGGTGACTTCAAAGCCTACGACCAGATCGACGGCGCACCTGAAGAGAAAGCCCGCGGCATCACCATCTCGACCGCGCACGTGGAATATGAGACCGAAGGCCGTCACTACGCCCACGTCGACTGCCCCGGCCACGCTGACTATGTGAAAAACATGATCACCGGTGCGGCGCAGATGGACGGCGCGATCCTGGTTGTGAACGCTGCTGACGGCCCGATGCCGCAGACCCGCGAGCACATCCTGCTGGGCCGCCAGGTTGGCATCCCGAAGATGGTCGTGTTCATGAACAAAGTGGACCAGGTCGACGACGAAGAGCTCCTGGAGCTGGTCGAAATGGAAATCCGCGAACTGCTGTCTTCCTACGACTACCCGGGCGACGATATCCCGATCATCGCAGGGTCCGCTCTGGCGGCGATGGAAGGCCGTGACGACGCGATCGGCGCCGACAAGATCAAGGAACTGATGGCGGCTGTTGACGATTACATCGACACGCCTGAGCGCGCTGTTGACCAGCCGTTCCTGATGCCGATCGAAGACGTGTTCTCGATTTCCGGCCGTGGCACCGTTGTGACCGGTCGTATTGAGCGCGGCGTGATCAACGTTGGCGACTCGATCGAGATCGTTGGTATCCGTGACACCTCCACCACCACCTGTACCGGTGTGGAAATGTTCCGCAAGCTCTTGGACCGTGGTGAAGCAGGCGACAACATCGGCGCGCTGCTGCGTGGTGTTGACCGTGACGGCGTTGAGCGTGGTCAGGTTCTGTGTAAGCCGGGTTCCGTGAAGCCGCACACCAAGTTCGAAGCTGAGGCCTATATCCTCACCAAGGAAGAAGGCGGTCGTCACACCCCGTTCTTCGCGAACTACCGTCCGCAGTTCTACTTCCGGACCACCGACGTGACCGGCACCGTGACCCTGCCCGAGGGTACCGAGATGGTTATGCCCGGCGACAACCTGAAGTTCGACGTTGAACTGATCGCGCCGATCGCGATGGAGCAGGGCCTGCGCTTCGCGATCCGCGAAGGTGGCCGCACCGTCGGCGCCGGCGTTGTGTCGAAAATCACCGACTAAGGTCGAGTTTCCAACGGAAACTCTGGCCTGTGGTGAGTGGTGACAGGTGGTTTTCGCTAGAAAATCACCGAGCGCCACTCAGGTGAGAAAATAGAAAGGCCGCTCCAACCGGGGCGGCCTTTTTCTATGTGGCGCGAGGCTCTTCGGGAGTCGGTAGCCCTGATGCTGCGCCTTGAATTGCGCACGCATAGGTGGCTAAGAGGGTGTCAAAATCACGCCATAATAGTTTCACATTCCAAGCGGTTTCCTCCGCCAAGAAAGGGGAAAGCTTTTAGGGAGTTCTTTGAATGGGACGTTTAATTTATTTGTTTCTGATCGCCCCTTGGTGGGTATACGCAGCTGCTGCCGCAGGTTTCTTGTATTTGAGTGAGCAAGTTTATCAGAACGAGTTGAAAGAACAGGCCGATGCCACAGCTGCGTTGGCCCAGCCGATTCCGGGCCGGGTGGATTTGTCTGCTTTTGACAGGCAGAGCGATGTCGGTCTGGCGGACGAGGTTCACATTGGTGGGTGGATCAATACGAATTTCAATTATCATCTTCGCAAGACCAAGAAAGGCAGCGTCCGCACAGAAGGGTATATGTATGTGCTGCAAGGCGCCGCTGACACTTCGAGCACTAAACAGGTCCGTGCCATTATTTTGATGTCGGAGCGTGAGAAAGCTGATTTCATCAGCCGAATCTCCGAGTTTCAGGTCCCTGGTAAGCTGGACGAGACTGGGCATTCGTACTTTGCGTTCAATGGTGTGAGCACCAATGCAGGATCTTTTTCAGACCTTGTTAACGATGCCTTCAAAGAACAGGGGCTGACGAAGGGCCCGGACTTCATAGTCGTCGAGCCTTTTTGGGAAGGCCGGGAAAAGGGATTGACCTATGCGGGCGATCCTCAAAGGTTGCGCGGGAAGTTGTGGAAGCTTTCCGGCGTTCTGCTTGTACTGGCAGCGATCAAATTCGGATTGGCTCGCCGTAGCAAGCAGCGGCAGAGCGAACGGGACGCTGCCAGTGTCGAACGGGCAATCTTCGCCAGTTCTCCCATCGCCAGTGCTGGCGAGAAAGGTGCCCGGTTTGGCAGGCCGGACCCTGGAGTGTCTCAGCCGAAAACGCTGCGCCAGACTGCAGCAAGAGTGCAGAAAACGTTACCTGAGCGGTCCAGTCCTGAACTGCAGTCCGAGGAAGAAGGGGAGGCCCATGGATTGGCAAAAGCAGGGTTTATGCAGCGATTTACCCAGGCGTCCAGAAAATCCCAGATGATCCTCTTGGGGATGGTTTTTATTCTTCCGTTTTGCGTAATGAAACCCGCCTTTGGAGGGATGGTTCTGCCTATCGCGTTTATGGTCTACATCTACTGGTCAATTGGCGCGAAGGCTGCGTCATCTGTACGGGAGGCGTTGGAGGAGGTTGGCCTTCTCAAACCCAGAATCTCCCGCTTAGCAAAGCAGGACCCTTTCAGCCGACTGGAAGCCCAAGCAAGGAATTTCCGATAGCGCAAGTCAGGGCGGTTGGCCTGACTGCCCTAACTATCTGGACAAGATGATAATCAAACCCCAAACCCGTCGCCCGTCCCAAACGCAAACGTATCGGTGCGGAACCCCTTGCCACACACGGCTATCAGGCGTATACGGCGCCATCCCGCACTGCGGGGCAAAGGCGGGGTGATTCCCGCCTTTTGGGTTCGATGAGGGTGCGCGGTGGTCGCTTGCCCTCCTCTCAACCCCAACGCCTGAAAAAAAGGCATGACTATGCAAAGCCAAAATATCCGTATCCGGCTGAAGGCATTCGACTTCCGCGTACTGGACGCCAGCACGCAGGAAATCGTGAACACTGCCAAGCGGACCGGCGCGCAGGTGCGCGGCCCGATCCCCCTGCCGAACAAGATTGAGAAATTCACCGTTCTGCGTGGCCCGCACGTTGACAAGAAATCTCGTGACCAGTTCGAGATCCGCACCCACAAGCGGCTCCTGGACATCGTTGATCCGACCCCCCAGACCGTGGACGCGCTGATGAAGCTCGACCTCGCCGCTGGTGTGGACGTCGAAATCAAGCTGCAATCCTAAGATCGGAGGGTAAACATATGCGCTCTGGTATTATCGCAAAGAAAGTCGGCATGACCCGGCTGTTCCTCGAAGACGGCAAGCAGGTTCCTGTGACCGTTCTTCAGCTGGACGGCCTGCAAGTGACCGCACAGCGCACCGAGGAAAAAGACGGCTACACCGCCGTTCAGCTCGGCGCAGGTTCGGCCAAGGTCAAGCGCGTCTCCAAAGCCATGCGCGGCCACTTCGCAGCAGCGAAGGTTGAGCCCAAGCGCAAGCTGGTTGAGTTCCGCGTGCCTGCGGACGCCCTGATCGAAGTGGGCGCGGAAATCTCCGCCGAGCACTTCCTCGAAGGTCAGAAGGTAGACGTGACCGGCACCTCCATCGGTAAAGGTTTTGCCGGTGCGATGAAGCGTTGGAACTTCGGTGGTCTGCGCGCCTCGCACGGTGTGTCGATCTCCCACCGTTCCCACGGTTCGACCGGTCAGTGTCAGGATCCCGGCAAGGTTTTCAAAGGCAAGAAAATGGCCGGCCACATGGGTGCTGCCCGCGTGACCACTCAGAACCTTGAAGTCGTCAAGACCGACGCCGATCGTGGCCTGATCATGATCAAAGGCGCCGTTCCCGGCTCCAAAGGTGGCTGGGTCACCGTCAAAGACGCCGTGAAAAAGAAAGCCCCCGAAGGTCTGCCTTTCCCGGCAGCTCTGAAGTCGGCTGCAGCGGAAGAAGTCTCCGCGGAAGGTGGTGAAGCATGAAACTTGATGTGATCAAACTGGACGGCGGCAAAGCCGGCGACATCGAGCTGGATGCAGAGCTGTTCGGCCTGGAGCCGCGCACCGACATCCTGCACCGTGTGGTGCGCTGGCAGCGTAACAACGCGCAGGCCGGTACCCACAAGGTCAAGACGCGGTCCGAGACCTCCTACTCGACCAAGAAGATCTATCGCCAGAAGGGCACCGGCGGCGCACGCCACGGTGACCGTAATGCGCCGATCTTCCGCAAGGGTGGTGTCTACAAGGGTCCGACCCCGCGTTCGCACGGCCACGAGCTGACCAAGAAATTCCGCAAGCTGGGTCTGCGCCACGCGCTGTCCGCCAAGGCAAAAGCGGGTGAACTGGTCGTTATCGAAAACGCCGATTCCGAAGGCAAGACCGCCGCTCTGGCCAAACAGGTCAAGGACCTGGGCTGGAAGCGCGCGCTGGTCATCGATGGTGCATCCGTGAACGAGGGCTTCGCCCGCGCCGCGCGCAACATCGAAGGTCTGGATATCCTGCCGACAATGGGCGCAAACGTCTATGACATCCTGAAGCGTGACACCCTGGTGCTCACCAAAGCAGGTGTCGAAGCACTGGAGGCTCGCCTGAAATGAGCGCGAAGGCAGAACACTACGACGTGATCCGCAAGCCGATCATCACCGAAAAAGCAACCATGGCATCCGAAACCGGTGCGGTAGTCTTTGAAGTGGCGATCGACTCCAACAAACCCCAGATCAAAGAAGCCGTTGAGGCGCTCTTTGGTGTGAAGGTCAAAGCGGTCAACACCACCATCACCAAGGGTAAGGTCAAGCGTTTCCGCGGCCAGCTGGGCAAGCGTAAAGACGTGAAAAAAGCCTACGTCACCCTGGAAGAAGGCAACACCATCGACGTGTCCACCGGACTCTGAGATCTGTTTGTCTGAGACTTAAGAAGGCCCCTGCGAAAGCGGGGGCCTTTTTCGTTGGGGGGCGAAAAGAGTAGATGCAACCAAGTCCTCTAGTGACTATGGTGTTCAATTATGGATGGATTTCGAGTTCATTGTTTGCGGTTTAGAGTGTTCCAGCGAAAAGAGTTGTGAGGATAGATGTCTTTGACTATTGCGGATATTGGCACCCTGGTCGCGGCAGTTGCCGCAGTTTTGTCGTTGGTCTGGGCCATCGTTCTGTGGAAGCGCCAAAAAGTCCATGAGGAGCTCCAGGAGTTTAGAAAGGACCTTTCGGACTTCAGGGGTGCCTTAGCTCTATTTTGTGACTATGTGGGCGATACATCCGCAATCGAAGCGGGGAATCTGTCGGCTTTCCGCCTGCTCGAGATGGCACATACTCGTGAGCCTATAGATCTGAAGTCATTTCTTAGACGGTGTGACAAAACCGAAGTAATTATGGGTTCAATCATATTTGGCCATCAGAAATCAGGACTCTGCCAGGAAAAGAAAACCACTTTGGCTGGAATTCAAATGTCAGCAGGCAAGCATAACGAGGCATTCCCAATAACGGCTTTGTTGCTCGGAACTGTATCTGCTTTTTTGGGGCGCACCATTGATATCAACGTACCGTTGAGAGTTTTCGACGAAAGTAAGGAAGCTTTTGAGAAGCTCTTGGAGCAGATTGAGGACGATTTGGACGAGGGAATGCTGTTTTCTGTGCTGTCGGATTATTTTACTCAGCTCGGAGGTCACGGCTCGCCACAGAACGCGAGATCCATCCTACTTGTTAGGCAGCTCGTTGAGTTAATCATTTCAAATTACCTTACACGCACTGATCGCCAATTGTTGCAGGCGTCTCGGCACGAAAAGCGCTTTCGATCCAAAGGCCTTGAACTGACGTCAACATACAATGGTGATATCACAAAACTCTCAGAGGCTTACGAGAAGATGTTAGTCAATAGTGACTGGACGGCATTGGTTGAACAGCGGACCAAACTAAACGAAGTGTACTCATAATGCAAATACTATTGCTTAAAACACATGATGGGTAGCTGAACTCCCCCATTGCCACCCCTCCCATCCTCTGCTAAGCCGCACCAATCCTGACGACCCCGGATTCGCTCCGGGGTTATTACGTTTGTCAGGATGTTCGAACCTGGGGACCTTCGGGGCCCTATAATCTGGCCACCCTAGTAGGGCGTCTCATTGTGGGACAACCGGGCGGGGGGCTTACACATAGCGGGCCCAAAGACAAAAACCTAAGGGTCTGCACGCTAAACGGAAGACAGAAAGCATGGCACTCAAGTCGTATAAGCCGACGACGCCGGGCCAGCGTGGGCTGGTTCTGATCGACCGTTCGGAGCTTTGGAAAGGGCGTCCGGTCAAATCTCTCACTGAGGGTCTGACCAAATCGGGCGGCCGGAACAACACCGGACGGATCACTTCACGTCGTCGTGGCGGCGGCGCAAAGCGTCTCTACCGGATCGTTGACTTCAAACGGAACAAATTTGATGTCGCGGCAACCGTTGAACGGATCGAATATGACCCGAACCGGACCGCATTCATCGCGCTGATCAAATACGAAGACGGCGAGCAGGCCTATATCCTCGCTCCGCAGCGTCTGGCAGTTGGTGACAAAGTCGTTGCATCCGCAAAGGCCGACATCAAGCCGGGCAACGCAATGCCGTTCTCGGGCATGCCGATCGGTACCATCGTTCACAACATCGAAATGAAGCCCGGCAAAGGCGGCCAGATCGCCCGTGCAGCCGGTACTTACGCTCAGTTCGTTGGTCGTGATGGTGGCTACGCTCAGATCCGCCTGTCCTCGGGCGAACTGCGCCTGGTTCGTCAGGAATGCATGGCCACCGTTGGTGCCGTCAGCAACCCCGACAACTCGAACCAGAACTTTGGTAAAGCCGGCCGTATGCGCCACAAGGGCAAGCGTCCTTCTGTGCGTGGTGTGGTTATGAACCCGATCGACCACCCGCACGGTGGTGGTGAAGGCCGTACCTCCGGTGGTCGTCACCCGGTGACACCCTGGGGTAAGCCGACCAAAGGCAAGCGTACCCGCAACAAAAACAAAGCGTCGCAAAAGCTTATCATCCGCTCGCGCCACGCCAAGAAGAAGGGACGTTAACATATGTCTCGCTCTGTATGGAAAGGCCCCTTTGTCGATGCTTACGTGCTGAAAAAAGCCGAAGCAGCGCGCGAGTCGGGCCGCAATGAAGTCATCAAGATCTGGTCGCGCCGCTCGACGATCCTGCCCCAGTTCGTGGGCCTGACGTTTGGCGTTTACAACGGTCAGAAGCACATCCCCGTCAACGTCTCGGAAGACATGATCGGTCAGAAGTTCGGTGAATATTCGCCGACACGGACCTACTACGGTCATGCTGCGGACAAAAAAGCGAAGCGGAAGTAAGTCATGGGCAAGGCAAAAAATCCCCGCCGCGTGGCAGACAACGAAGCAATGGCAAAACTGCGCATGCTCCGTACCTCCCCGCAGAAACTGAACCTCGTCGCCGCTATGATCCGTGGCAAGAAAGTTGAGAAGGCTCTGACCGACCTGACTTTCTCCAACAAGCGGGTCGCACAGGACGTGAAGAAATGCCTTCAGTCCGCCATCGCGAACGCCGAGAACAACCATAACCTGGACGTCGATGAACTGATCGTTGCCGAGGCTTATGTGGGTAAGAACCTGACCATGAAACGCGGCCGTCCTCGTGCCCGTGGCCGGTTTGGCAAAATCCTCAAGCCGTTTTCGGAGATCACCATCAAGGTGCGTCAAGTTGAGGAGCAAGCCTAATGGGACATAAAGTCAATCCGGTCGGCATGCGCCTTCAGGTCAACCGCACCTGGGACAGCCGTTGGTACGCCGACACCAAAGACTATGGTGATCTGCTGCTGGAAGACCTGCGCATCCGTGATTTCATCAAGGAAGAGTGCAAGCAGGCAGGCATCGCCCGCGTGATCATCGAACGCCCCCACAAGAAGTGCCGTGTGACCATTCACACCGCACGTCCGGGCGTGATCATCGGTAAAAAAGGTGCTGACATCGAAGTGCTGCGCAAGAAGCTCGCCTCGATGACAGACTCGGAACTGCACCTCAACATCGTTGAAGTCCGCAAGCCCGAGCTCGACGCACAGCTGGTTGGCGAGTCCATCGCTCAGCAGCTGGAACGTCGTGTGTCCTTCCGTCGCGCGATGAAGCGTGCCGTGCAGAACGCCATGCGTATGGGCGCCCTGGGTATCCGGGTGAACGTTGCAGGTCGTCTGGGTGGTGCTGAAATCGCACGGACCGAATGGTACCGTGAAGGTCGTGTGCCGCTGCACACGCTGCGCGCCGACATCGATTACGCTCACTCCGAAGCCATGACCCCGTACGGGATCATCGGGATCAAAGTCTGGATCTTCAAAGGCGAGATCATGGAACACGATCCTCAGGCGCGTGACCGTAAAGCACAGGAACTCCAGGACGGTCCGGCACCTCGCGGTGCAGGCGGTCGTCGCTAAGGAGGAGATGACATGCTTCAACCAAAGCGTACTAAATTCCGCAAAATGCACAAAGGCCGGATTTCCGGCGAAGCAAAAGGCGGTTCGGACCTGAACTTCGGCACCTATGGCCTGAAGGCAACCACTCCTGAGCGTGTTACCGCGCGTCAGATTGAGGCTGCCCGTCGTGCTATGACCCGCCACATGAAGCGTCAGGGTCGTGTCTGGATCCGCATCTTCCCGGATACCCCGGTTACCTCCAAGCCCGTCGAAGTTCGTATGGGTAAAGGTAAGGGCTCGGTGGATTACTGGGCTTGCAAAGTGAAGCCCGGTCGCGTGATGTTCGAGATCGACGGCGTCAATGACGACATCGCACGCGAGGCCCTGCGCCTGGCCGCGATGAAGCTGCCGGTCAAGACCCGCGTCGTGGTTCGCGAAGACTGGTAAGCGGCGGCGCTCTTGCGCATCCGATGAGAAAACAAAAAGCCCCCGCCGAGCAATCGGTGGGGGTTTTCTTATGTGCCTTCGGCGTAGAATGATTTGTCCGCCCCGGCGGCGGGCGGTCAGGCTAGCGATATTTTGCGGCGGTGATGAACTCTCCGAAGGCCTCACACCAGATCACCACGGTGGTGTAATCCTCGATGTTGATCCCTTCGGGGATGGGCAGGATCAGCCCGTCGAACATCTTCACATCGCCAATCCGTGCCGACGCGGCCTTGATCGCCTCGAACCCGGCCTCATCCTCAACAAACTCTGCCGTCAGGTAGAGTTTGTAGTCCGGTCCCGGTGCCAGCTCGCCCATATGGGTGATCTGCTGCGGCGACAGGCTGATGCTGCCGGTGCCCCAATGCAGGAAATCGCTGCCGGCCAGATCGCGGCTGAAACTGCCGGTAAAGCGTGCTCCCTTGGCGCTTTCGCTCAGGGTTGCGGCATCCGGGCTCTGCGGCGCGGTCAGGATCGGCAACATGTAGATTCCCAAAGCAAATCCGAACGCCAGCGCGATCCCATGGCTCAGCAGTCTCAATATCCAGCGCATGTTCTGCTCCTCATCCTGGGTGAGGCCAGCTTATGGGCGGGCGCGGTGAAAAGGGAAGGGGGCAGACCTATCTTGTCCGGCAAAGCATCTCGTACTCACCCTGATGTTGCGCTAAAGGACAGATATGGCACAGATAGATTCCCTCTTTGTAACCCGTCTCTACCGCGCAGCCCTGTCCGAACACGGACCAAAGGTTGATGCCGGTGAACTTGAAAACTCCTGCTTCGTGATCGCTCAGGATGATGAAGCCGGTCAGGATTGGTGCGAGGAGAACGGCTATCCCGGCTATACCTCCTATGCCTCGCTGACCGATCTGCCGTGGCGCTTCCCGATTTTTGCCGATCTGGTGAAGTCGCTTGATCTTCATGTCGCGGCCTTTGCCAAGGATCTGCAACTGGATCTGGACGGGCGTGCGTTGGTTCTGGAGGATCTCTGGATCAACATCCTGCCCGAGGGCGGCACCCACGCCAGCCACATCCACCCTCATTCGGTGATCTCCGGCACGACCTATGTGTCGATGCCCGAAGGCGCGAGCGCGCTGAAGCTGGAGGACCCGCGCCACGCCATGATGATGGCGCATCCCCCGCGCATGAAGGACTGCCGTCAGGAGCTGAAGACATTTGTCTATCAGTCGCCCGCAGTGGGCGATGTGCTGCTGTGGGAAAGTTTCATCCGCCACGAGGTGCCGATGAACATGGCCGAAGACGAGCGCGTTTCGGTGAGCTTTAACTACCGCTGGGAGTGAAACTTGGGTTGCACTTGCAGCGCTTGCAACTATGCAGGGCACACAACCCAAGAGGATGACTGATTAAATGAAATCAATTCTAGTTCTTGCTTCTGTATCCTTAATGGCGCTGTCTGCCTGCGTTGATTCTGAGAAGGCAGCGATGCGACGTGCGTCTCTCATTGCGCGGGTTTTTCCTAACCCGGCTGATCGAACGGGCATCCATCTGGCTTTCCCTGTGGGCTCATCCTTGGAGATCATCTACTTCAAGAACGAAGTCAGGTCTAACGCTATTGATCGTCGTGTCGCGGGCTATTGCGAACGCATCGGTAAGCCCGTCTTAACCGTGTATAAGGCCCCGAAGGCGAGCGTCGCGACTTTGGCAAATGGAACGCAGCGACCCGCGACGACAATCTGGTATGAGTGTGACTAACCTGTGAGTTCCCTTTGCCCCACCCTCATTCCAGTTGGGGCTAAATTCATATGACGAACGGTAAGTAAGCCAGATGTACGATCACGCGGCAATCGAGCTTCTTGCCGGTGAGCAAGTCGTTCACGCCACTCACGCCCGCATTGCGCTAACGCTGACGGAGGTGATCGTCATTGTGCTCTGCGCGCCACTGGCTCTAGTGATCTGGCTGTTCATCCATCGTGCCTTTCGCTCGGTCACCTACATCATGACCACACAGCGCGTGCTGATTGTCGAAAAGCAAGGCATTGCCGATCAGATCCGCATTCAGGATATCCAGCGAGTTCGGGCGAGGCGGCACGCGATGGTGATTTCTGGAATGGGGAAATGCCTGTGGCTCGCGCGGCTCCAAAACGGGTGGCAATTTGACACGATCTTGACGCGGGTTCGCGAGCTGCGCAAAGCGCAGTGACCGGGTGCCAAACGGTGTCGCAAACTTCACCCTTGCCCCCAACCTCTACCTCCTGTAAGTGGACCCATCGCCTGACCCCTGTCCCGCGTGGATCTGGGGCTGGTGATTCTTTTTGCCGCGTCTTTCGGCGCGGTGTGACATAACCCACCAGGTTTAAAGGTGACCCATCTCGGGGCCTTCTGGTGCTTAGGACAAGGAACAAAGGCGATGAACGCCAATGATCTGCGCGAGAAAACCGTGGATGAACTCCGCGATACCCTCGCATCCCTGAAAAAAGAGAGCTTCAACCTGCGTTTTCAGCAGGCAACCGGTCAGCTGGAATCGACCGCAGGCATCAAGGCGGCCCGCCGCAATGCTGCACGCGTCAAAACCATCCTGAACGAAAAAGCTGCTGCTGCAGCTGAATAAGGAGCTTCTCGAATGCCCAAACGTATCCTGCAAGGCGTTGTGACCTCCGACGCTAACGCACAGACCGTCACCGTTTCCGTTGAGCGCCGCTTTACGCATCCGGTTCTGAAGAAAACCATCCGTAAGTCCAAGAAGTACCGGGCTCACGATGAAAAGAACGCTTTCAAGGTCGGCGATTCCGTACGCATCATCGAGTGCGCGCCGAAATCGAAAACGAAACGCTGGGAAGTTCTGGAAGCCTAAGAGTCTCATCTCGAGACTCCTGGCGACTAGACTTAACAGTTAGTCGAAACCCTGGGGGATTACGCCACGCATCGGCGCCCCAAAGGTCGGGAGAAACCACATGATCCAGATGCAAACAAACCTGGATGTTGCTGACAACTCCGGCGCTCGCCGAGTTCAGTGCATCAAGGTTCTGGGTGGTTCCAAGCGTAAGTACGCATCCGTTGGCGACATCATTGTCGTCTCGGTCAAGGAAGCCATCCCGCGCGGCCGCGTGAAAAAAGGGGACGTCCGCAAGGCCGTCGTCGTACGCACCGCCAAAGAGGTCCGTCGTGAAGACGGTACCGCAATCCGTTTTGACCGCAATGCAGCTGTCATCCTGAACAACAACAACGAGCCCGTAGGTACCCGTATCTTTGGCCCGGTTGTTCGTGAGCTGCGCGCGAAAAACTTCATGAAGATCATCTCGCTCGCTCCGGAGGTGCTGTAATCATGGCTGCTAAACTCCGCAAAGGCGACAAGGTCGTCGTGCTGGCCGGCAAGGACAAGGGCAAAGAAGGCACCATCGCCTCCGTTGACCCCAAAGCCGGCAAAGCCATCGTTGACGGTGTGAACATGGCAATCCGCCACACACGTCAGACCCAGTCTGACCAGGGTGGCCGTCTGCCCAAGGCACTGCCCATCCAGCTGTCGAACCTGGCCCTGCTGGACGCAAACGGCAAAGCAACCCGCGTTGGCTTCCGTATGGAAGGTGACAAGAAAGTGCGCTTCGCCAAAACCACGGGGGACGTGATTGATGCTTGATAACGCAACCTATACCCCGCGTCTGAAAGCTCTCTACAAGGAAACCATCCGTGGCGCCCTGAAAGAAGAGTTCGGCTACAAGAACGACATGATGATCCCCAAGCTGGACAAAATCGTTCTGAACATCGGCTGCGGCCGTGCTGCCGTCAAAGACAGCAAGAAAGCCAAGTCTGCTCAGGCTGATCTGACCGCAATCGCGGGCCAGAAGGCACTGACCACAGTGGCAAAGAACTCCATCGCCGGCTTCCGCGTTCGCGAAGGCATGCCGATGGGCGCAAAGGTGACTCTGCGCGGCGACCGGATGTACGAATTCCTCGACCGTCTGACCACCATCGCGATGCCCCGTATCCGCGACTTCCGCGGCGTGTCGGGCACGTCTTTTGACGGCCGTGGCAACTATGCCATGGGTCTGAAAGAGCACATGGTCTTCCCTGAGATCGACTTCGACAAGATCGACGAAGCTTGGGGTATGGACATCGTGATTGCCACCACCGCGAATACCGACGCGGAAGCAAAGGCGCTGTTGAAAGCTTTCAACATGCCCTTCAATAGCTAAGCGCGGGAAGGAAGAGACATGGCTAAGAAAAGCATGATCGAACGCGAGAAGAAGCGCGAACGCCTGGTGGCAAAATACGCCGCAAAGCGTGCCGAGCTGAAAGAAATCGCAAACGACGAATCTCGCCCGATGGAAGAGCGCTTCAAGGCGCGCCTCGACCTGGCGAAACTGCCGCGTAACTCGTCGGCAACCCGTCTGCACAACCGCTGCCAGCTGACCGGCCGTCCTCACGCTTACTACCGTAAGCTGAAGATCAGCCGTATCGCACTGCGGGAACTGGGCTCGAATGGCCAGATCCCCGGCATGGTGAAATCGAGCTGGTAAGGGAGAGACTGATATGAACGATCCTATCGGCGATATGCTCACCCGTATCCGTAACTCGCAAATGCGCGGCAAATCCACTGTCATGACACCGGCTTCCAAGCTGCGTGCATGGGTTCTGGATGTGCTGAAGCAAGAGGGTTACATCCGCGGTTATGAGTCTGCGACTGATGCAAAGGGCCACCCGGCTCTGGAAATCAGCCTGAAATACTTCGATGGCGAACCTGTCATTCGTGAACTGAAGCGGGTCTCCAAACCCGGTCGTCGCGTTTACATGGGCGTCAATGACATTCCGTCGGTCCGTCAGGGCCTGGGTGTGTCGATTGTCTCCACCCCCAAGGGTGTGATGTCGGACGCAAGCGCACGCGCAGCCAACGTTGGCGGCGAAGTGCTCTGCACCGTCTTCTAAGGAGGCCCCACGATGTCCCGTATTGGTAAAAAACCGGTCGAACTTCCCAGCGGCGTAACTGCTTCTGTGTCCGGCCAGACCATCGAAGTCAAAGGCCCGAAAGGCGCCCGCAGCTTCACCGCGACCGACGACGTCACCCTGACTGTTGATGACAATGTCATCAAAGTGGATCCCCGCGGCAAATCCAAGCGCGCGCGCCAGCAGTGGGGCATGTCCCGCACCATGGTCGCGAACCTGGTTGCAGGCGTGACCACCGGCTTCAAAAAAGAGCTGGAGATCCAGGGTGTGGGTTACCGGGCTCAGATGCAGGGCAACACCCTGAAGCTGAACCTGGGCTACAGCCACGACGTTGATTTCACTGCCCCGGAAGGTGTCACCATCACCGCGCCGAAGCAGACCGAAATCGTTGTCGAAGGTAATGATCAACAACTCGTTGGCGAAGTTGCGGCCAAAATCCGCGACTGGCGTCGTCCCGAGCCCTACAAGGGCAAAGGCATTCGCTACAAAGGCGAGTTTATCTTCCGCAAGGAAGGCAAGAAGAAGTAAGGACCAGCAAAATGGCAAACAGCAAACGTACCCTGTTTCTGAAGCGCCGGCTGCGCGTCCGGAACAAGCTTCGCAAGGTCAACGCAGGCCGTCCGCGCCTGTCCGTACACCGTTCGAACAAGAACATCTCTGTTCAGCTGATCGACGACGTACGCGGTGTGACCCTCGCTTCGGCATCGACCCTGGAAAAAGACCTGGGTCACGTTGGCAAGAACAACGTCGAAGCAGCTACCAAAGTGGGTTCGGTTATCGCCGAGCGCGCCAAGGCGGCTGGCGTCACCGAGGCCTATTTCGATCGTGGCGGCTTCCTGTTTCACGGCAAGGTGAAGGCTCTGGCCGACGCTGCGCGTGAAGGCGGCCTGAAGATCTAAGGATCTGTGCGCCTCGGTTCCGGCAGTCGTCGGGTCCGGGGCACACACCCAAAGTCAAAGTGGGTGGCGTTCGCGCCATCCCGATGATCCGGGGGCGGGCCGATCCGGTCCTAACCCACCTGGATTGAGTTCAAGTCAGGCGCTTGTCGTCAGAATGAAAAGGATTGCCTCATGGCAGAACGTGAAAATCGCCGTGGCCGTGGCCGCCGCGAAGAAGAAACCCCGGAATTCGCCGACCGTCTGGTCGCGATCAACCGGGTGTCGAAAACCGTAAAAGGTGGTAAGCGCTTCGGCTTCGCCGCTCTGGTGGTTGTTGGCGATCAGAAAGGCCGCGTCGGCTTTGGTAAAGGTAAAGCGAAAGAGGTCCCCGAGGCCATTCGTAAAGCCACCGAGCAGGCCAAGCGTCAGATGATCCGCGTGCAGCTGAAAGAAGGCCGCACCCTGCATCACGACATGCACGGCCGTCACGGCGCAGGCAAAGTTGTCATGCGCACCGCACCGGAAGGTACCGGTATCATCGCAGGTGGTCCGATGCGTGCCGTCTTCGAAATGCTCGGCGTCAAAGACGTTGTTTCGAAGTCGATCGGTTCGCAGAACCCCTACAACATGATCCGCGCCACCATCGACGGTCTGAAAAAAGAGCAGTCGCCCCGTTCGGTTGCTCAGCGTCGTGGCAAAAAAGTCGCCGACATCCTGCCCAAGCGGGATGAAGCCCCTGCTGCTGAAGCAGAAGCGTAAGGAGACGGACACATGGCAAAAACCATCGTCGTTAAGCAGATCGGTTCCCCGATCCGCCGCCCCGCAGACCAGCGCGCAACCCTCGTTGGCCTGGGCCTGAACAAGATGCACAAGACCCGCGAACTGGAAGATACCCCTTCCGTACGTGGTATGGTCAACAAGATCCCGCATCTGGTTGAGATCATCGAAGAGCGCGACTAAGCGCTCTCTCGTATGAGCCAAACAAAAGAAAGCGCCCCGATTTCGGGGCGCTTTTTTGTTGCAGAGATCAATTTGGGAGGAGGGGGTATCTATCTGATCCGCCGGGAGAGAGGCCCCCGGCCATCTGGATTGTCGGTTTTCAACATCAGCGATGATCACCGGATCCGCGATGGCACAGACTAGGGGCGGCCAGCGGTGGTCGGTTGATCAGCCGAAGTAGGTGCGGGCGTCGTAGTAGGGCAGATCAGGGGCGGTTTCAGCCGCGTCCCGGCGGTCGATGATGGCCTGCAGCAGGCGGGTCGCCAGCTCGGCAGTCAGAGGGTAGAGAACCAGCAGCGCCACAACGGTGGTGGAGAGGCCGATAAAGCCGGTTGCGATTGCGGTGACGGTTGCGCTTGCGCCGATGAGAGTGCTGAAGAGTGCCATGATCGTGTTCCTTGATGCTGATGATTTCCTTGTCCTCAATGTGCCATTTGCCTCAAATTGCATCAATCACACGAAAGGATAGTTCGCGGCTCCGGAGGCTAGCCCAGGCATCCCTAGGGTGACGGAAAACGCCGTTGGAGCGCGGAAATACCGGTATCTGCGGTGGTGGGGCGCAATCGCGCCAGCATCCGGCCTGCCGCGCCCCCTCCAGATCGGCCTTGCGCCGAACCTCCACGATTCCCACGGCCGCAAAGGCTGCGCGCCATCCGGCCCAGACCGCACGCCGGAGATTAATATCTCAGTCATCTCCTATGCTTGGCGTGCATAGCGGGCAGTCCGACCTGTCAGTTGTTTGCGCAAACATTTCCACCTATCTCTCGGGTGTCACTGAAACAGACATAACTGAGACCACCCGGAAATTCGTCCGGTCAGATAAAGGATCAACATTATGGCACATGTCATCAACACCACCGACACCGGCTTTAACCTCGCAGCGCGCCTGCGTGGCTTCGCAGAAGAGGTCAAGGACAGCTGGGCCCGTCGCGCCGAGTACAAACGCACCTTCGCCGAGCTGGACGGCCTGTCCAACCGCGACCTGGCGGACATCGGCGTGCGCCGCTGCGACATTCCGCAAATCGCCCACGCGCAGGCCTACGGCCAGTAAGGCGAGAGCCGCAACAGATTGTCATCCGGCGGGGACCGCAACGACGGCTCCCCCCGGATCGACCCAAGCTCCAGACCGTCTCTTTCTCCTCCCTCAGGGGTCGGACTGGACACGCCTCCGCGCTGCGGGGGCGTTTTTGGTTTCTGGCGCGACGATGCCGATGGCCAGCCCGTTGCCAGCCAGTCGCTGGCCGTTGCCACCCCGGCGCGCGCCCGCTCCATCATCCGTTTACGCGCCCGTGGCATTCTGCACAGGATCGCGATCCCCGCCGGGCCTGACACCCCCGGCACCCATGACCAGGGCCCCGGTGTGGCAACCGGGGAGCTTGATAATATTATTTCGCACGGGAGAGATCCCGTCCCACATCCCCCGGCGGCGCCGCCACCCTTTATCGGTCGGCCACAGACGCAACGGACACCGCAACAGACCTGCAATAGCAGCCACCGACAGGGCCGACGCCCTGGCGGGCCTTGGTGCTTGGCGGCTGTCCTGATCCGCTTTGGAACCCGGTGTCCGCCGCATATGGACTGAACCCTTGATCCGGCGCGGTATCGGGTCTATACGCCCCCGGTGGTCCTCTGGACGACAGAATCAGAAAACCAAGAAACGCCGTGTTTGCCCTAATCCGCTTCGGGGGCAGTTCCGGCAAAGGAGAAGCGATATGAAACTCAATGAACTGCGCGACAATCCAGGCGCCGCCAAGAAACGCACCCGCGTTGCACGTGGTCCGGGTTCCGGCAAAGGTAAAATGGGTGGCCGTGGTATCAAAGGTCAGAAATCCCGTTCGGGTGTTTCGATCAATGGCTACGAAGGCGGCCAGATGCCCCTCTACCAGCGTCTGCCCAAGCGCGGCTTCAACAAGCCGAACCGCAAGTCCTACGCTGTTGTGAACCTGGGCCTGATCCAGAAATTCATCGACGAAGGCAAGCTGGAAGCCGGTTCCATCACCGAAGACACCCTGATCTCGTCGGGTCTGGTACGTCGCAAGCTGGACGGTATCCGCGTTCTGGCAAAGGGTGACTTCACCGCCAAGGCAACCATCGCTGTGACCGGCGCCTCAAAGGCCGCCGTAGACGCAGTCGCAAAGGCCGGTGGCGCCCTGACCGTGGCAAACACTGCCGCAGCTGAGTAACAGCTTGTGAGCGGCGCCGATGCCGCTTACATAGACTTCAGTTTTCCATTAACGCCGCCCGAGCCGGAAAACGGCCCTGGGCGGCGTTTTCGCAAGAAGAGACCTTTTTTATGGTATCAGCAGCAGAACAAATGGCGGCGAACACCAGCTGGGCCGCTCTTGGCAAAGCCACGGATCTGCGCAACCGTATCCTGTTTACGCTCGGGCTTTTGATTGTCTATCGCCTGGGCACCTATATTCCCGTTCCGGGGATTGATGCGGATGCACTGCGCCAGTTCATGACCTCGGCAGGGCAGGGCATCGGGGGCATGGTGTCCATGTTCACCGGCGGCGCGCTTGGCCGTATGGGCATCTTTGCACTTGGCATCATGCCCTATATTTCGGCGTCGATCATTGTGCAGCTGCTGACCTCGATGGTCCCGGCGCTCGAACAGCTCAAGAAAGAGGGCGAGCAGGGCCGCAAGAAAATCAACCAATACACCCGCTACGGCACCGTGCTTCTGGCGACAGCGCAGGCCTATGGCCTGGCGGTCTCGCTCGAATCGGGGGATCTGGCGACCGATCCGGGGCTCTATTTCCGCCTCGCCTGCATGATCACCCTGGTGGGTGGCACCATGTTCCTGATGTGGCTGGGCGAGCAGATCACCCAGCGCGGCATCGGCAATGGTATCTCCCTGATCATCTTCGTTGGCATCATCGCCGAAGTGCCCGCCGCGATTGCCCAGTTCCTGGCCTCCGGCCGCTCCGGCGCGATCAGCCCGGCGGTGATCATCGCGGTGATCGTGATGATGATCGCCATTATCATGTTCGTGGTGTTCATGGAGCGCGCCCTGCGCAAGATCCATATCCAGTACCCGCGCCGTCAGGTCGGCATGAAGGTCTATGACGGTGGCTCCAGCCACCTGCCGGTCAAGGTGAACCCCGCAGGCGTGATCCCGGCGATCTTTGCGTCCTCGCTGCTGCTGCTGCCGGTGACCATCTCGACCTTCTCCGCAGGCAGCACCTCCGGCCCGATCATGTCCTGGCTGCTGGCCAACTTCGGCCCCGGTCAGCCGCTCTACCTGCTGTTCTTTGTCGGTATGATCGTGTTCTTCGCCTATTTCTACACCTTCAACGTGTCCTTCAAACCCGATGAGGTCGCGACCAACCTGAAGAATCAGAACGGCTTTGTTCCCGGTATCCGTCCCGGCAAGAAAACCGCCGAATACCTCGAATATGTGGTCAATCGCGTGCTGGTTCTGGGTTCGGCCTATCTCGCGGCTGTCTGTCTGCTGCCGGAAATCCTGCGTGGTCAGCTTGCAATCCCGGTTTACTTTGGCGGCACCTCCGTGTTGATTGTGGTTTCTGTTGTGATGGACACCATTCAACAGGCACAAAGCCACCTGCTTGCGCACCAATACGAAGGTCTCATTGAAAAGAGCCAGCTGCGCGGCCGCAATAAGAAACGGACACGACGGGGACCTGCACGCCGATGAGCAATATTATCCTTCTGGGCCCGCCCGGCGCGGGCAAGGGAACACAAGCACGCTACCTGGTTGAATCGCGCAATATGGTTCAGCTCAGCACCGGCGACATGCTGCGCGATGCGCAGGCGTCGGGCAGCGAAATGGGCAAGCGGGTTGCCGCTGTGATTGCCCGCGGCGAGCTGGTGACTGACCGTATCGTGATTGGGCTCATTCGAGAAAAGATCGAAGAAGGAGCCGAGGGCGGCTTTATCTTCGACGGTTTCCCGCGGACGTTGGCGCAGGCGGATGCACTGGCCGAACTGCTGAGCGAAACCGGCCAGAAGCTGGACGCGGTGATCGAGATGCAGGTGGATGACGCCGCGCTGGTTGCCCGCATCACCGGTCGTTCGACCTGTGGCGATTGCGGTGAAGTCTATCACGACGAGACCAAGCCCTGGCCTGCCGATGGCAAATGCGCCAACTGCGGCGGCACCTCGCAGAAACGTCGCCCCGACGACAACGAGGAAAGCCTGCGCACCCGGCTGATGGAATACTACAAGAAGACCTCGCCGCTGATCGGCTACTACTACGCCAAGGGCAACCTTCAGCGTCTCGACGGTCTGGCCTCCATCGAAGAGGTTCGCAAGAATCTTGGCTGGATCATGGGCGACTGAGCCGCAGCCTCTCCAGCACTGATAGATCATCGCCCCGCGCCATTCTGGCCGGGGCGTTTTCGTTGCGGGGGAGGGCAATATGCAGATAAAACGTCACAAATGCTGCCGTTGACGGTTGACCTTGCGGGAAACTTCGGTCCCAGTCTTGTCGATGGGTTGACCATAGCACGATTTCCACATACGGAAGCCCATCCCTTCTGGGAATCATCACAGGTGCGCGCAATTTTTGCCTGCCCTGACCACCTCGAAATGCTGGACCCACGGGCGACACTGCCAAGGTCAAGCGTTGTGAAAAAAGGTTCCGGCGCTACGGAACCGCAACGAAAAGGAAAGTGACACGTGGCACGTATTGCCGGCGTAAACATCCCGACTGCAAAGCGGGTACCTATCGCCCTTACCTATATCACCGGCATTGGCACGACCTCTGCTCAAGCCATCTGCGAAGCCGTAGGCATCGACGCAACCCGTCGTGTGAACGAGCTGTCCGACGCTGAAGTTCTGGCCGTGCGTGAGCACATCGACGCCAACTACACCGTCGAAGGCGACCTGCGCCGTGAAGTTCAGATGAACATCAAGCGTCTGATGGATCTGGGCTGCTATCGCGGTCTGCGCCATCGTCGTAACCTGCCCGTTCGCGGTCAGCGTACCCACACCAACGCTCGTACTCGCAAAGGCCCCGCAAAGGCCATTGCTGGTAAGAAGAAATAAGGGAGGGTTTGATCAATGGCACGCGATAAGACTCGTACCAAGCGCAAAGAGCGCAAGAACATCGCCTCCGGCGTTGCACATGTGAACTCCTCGTTCAACAACACCAAGATCCTGATCTCGGACGTGCAAGGCAATGCGATTTCCTGGTCCTCCGCAGGCACCATGGGCTTCAAAGGGTCGCGTAAATCGACTCCTTATGCCGCTCAGATGGCTGCTGAAGATGCAGGCAAAAAAGCGCAGGAACACGGCGTTAAAACTCTGGAAGTCGAAGTTCAGGGCCCCGGTTCGGGCCGTGAATCCGCGCTGCGCGCCCTGGCCGCAGTGGGCTTCAACATCACCTCGATCCGTGATGTGACCCCGATCGCGCACAACGGCTGCCGCCCGCCGAAGCGCCGCCGCGTCTAAGCGACACTGATTTTTTGCTGGGGCTTTGCGATTTCTGCAAGGCCCCAGTACGCCATTTGAAACCTCGGGCGTCTGTACCTTTCGGACATGAGGTACGGACAGGAATGGAGGGACCGCATGATCCACAAGAATTGGGCTGAACTGATCAAGCCGACTCAGCTTGACGTGAAGCCGGGCAATGATCCCGCACGCCAGGCCACCGTTGTGGCTGAACCGCTGGAACGCGGCTTTGGCCTGACACTGGGCAACGCGCTGCGCCGCGTTCTGATGAGCTCGCTGCAAGGCGCCGCCATCACCTCCGTGCAGATCGACAATGTTCTGCATGAATTCTCCAGCGTCGCCGGTGTTCGCGAAGATGTCACCGACATCATCCTGAACCTCAAAGGCGTGTCGCTGCGCATGGAAGTCGAAGGCCCCAAGCGCCTGTCGATCAATGCCAAAGGCCCCGCAGTTGTCACCGCCGGTGACATCTCCGAATCCGCTGGCATCGAAGTTCTGAACCGTGAGCACGTGATCTGCCACCTTGACGATGGTGCCGATCTGTTCATGGAACTGACCGTCAACACCGGCAAGGGCTATGTCTCTGCTGACAAGAACAAGCCTGAAGATGCGCCCATCGGTCTGATCCCGATCGACGCCATCTACTCGCCGGTCAAGAAGGTCTCCTATGACGTTCAGCCGACCCGTGAAGGTCAGGTTCTGGACTATGACAAGCTGACCATGAAGATCGAAACCGATGGCTCCATCACGCCCGACGACGCGGTCGCCTATGCGGCCCGTATCGTGCAGGATCAGCTGTCGATCTTCGTCAACTTCGACGAGCCGGAATCGGCAAACCGTCAGGACGACGACGACGGTCTCGAGTTCAACCCGCTTCTGTTGAAGAAAGTGGACGAACTGGAACTGTCTGTCCGGTCTGCAAACTGCCTGAAGAACGACAACATCGTCTACATCGGCGATCTCATCCAGAAGACCGAAGCAGAAATGCTGCGCACGCCGAACTTCGGCCG